>DAXO01000016.1:0-228 GCA_002506425.1 Methanomassiliicoccaceae archaeon UBA480
GTTCGTCGATTCCGCCCTTTCCGGCGATGTCGAGGATATGGAGAAGAGTCTCGGAGCTCTCATGGAGGACCTGAGCATCCGCATCCTGAAGGACGAGTTCCCGTACGAGGCGTTCGTCACCGGGCTCCTCGCATCCCAGGGCGGAAGGTACGAGATCACCGCCGACCGCGAATCCGGAAACGGATACCACGACATCAGGATGAAGAGGATCAGAGGCTCCGGACCGAG
>DAXO01000016.1:344-6585 GCA_002506425.1 Methanomassiliicoccaceae archaeon UBA480
TCCTCTACGGCATAGCCTTCGACGGCAAAGTACCGACGATAAAGATGAGGAGGGCGTGAGCCTCCCGGTGTCATGCATCGATTCTGTTCAGGATTTAGTCATACGAAACAGTCTCTGATGGCTTGTCTTGATGATGCATCATCGACGGTATTCAGGACAGCATCGGAATTCGTTTCTGTTTGCAAGACGTCAGATTGATAATCGGGGCTGTCAATCCGGTCGACATGAGAGGGGATCTGCATACGCTCAGAAAGACGTGCCTTTACGGCTCGAAGGTCATGGCTGTCGGAAGCATATTCATCGCGCTGGTTCTTGCCTGCCTTTTGGCAATCGGAGCTCTGTCCGCATTGACGGATGATCCCTCAGCGACGATGGCAGAGGTTCTCGGGGATTCTGTAGATGATGCGTGGGAGTATGCGGAGGTTCTTGCGGTATTCCTGCTGGCCGAATTCACTGTTCTCACTACCTATTGGGTGATGTCCTCCATCAGCGGAAACGAGAGTCCGTTCACTGTCGAGAATACAGGACGCATCACCCTTCTTTCCAAGGTCTACGTCGTTGCAGCCTTCATCCTTGCCGTTTTCGAGTACGGCGGATCGCGCTCTGTGGCATCAACGGCATTCTTGTTCTTCGGATGCATCCTTTTGGCTGCGGTTCTCTTCATGTTCGGTCTCATGGTCCGCTATGGATCCGTTCTTCAGGACCAATCGGATCGTACGCTGTGATACCATGGCCATAGTGCTCAGGCTGGACAGGGTGATGGCCGACAGGAAGATGCCGCTCAATCAGTTGGCCGAGCTGGTAGGCATAAGCAATGCCAATCTCTCCAATATAAAGACCGGAAAGATCTGCGCCATAAGGTTCTCCACGCTCAACGGCATATGCAGAGCCCTCGGTTGCCAGCCTGGAGATATCCTCGAATATGTGGAGGATGCCGATGGTGAGGACGATTTAATTATCGACAGTCGATAATTAATTCTCGATAGACAGTAATTAATATGCATTGATAGGTGCTCCCTTCAATGAAGACTGCAGTGAAGCTGCTCAGCAGCACGGCTTTCATGATGGGCCTGGCGGTTGCCGTGTCTCTGCTGACCAACAGCTACATCACAGGCATCTATCCCGATTTCCTGGCGAACGACAGCTCTCTCAGGAGCACGATAACGATAGTCCTGCTCGCAGGCATGCTGACGATAACCCTTTCCAGGATCCCGTACCGGAATCTGAATCCGGTAAGGAACGCCAAGTCGGTTGCCAGGGCTGTGGTACTAGGATTGTTAGTCGCGTCGACCGTCCCGCTGGTCGCCTATTTCCTTCTAAAGGATGTCGACGGCTATTCGCAGTACGCACCCGGCCTCGTCTTCCTTGCGGCCGCTCCTTTCGCCGGTTCCGTCGGTCCTCTCTCGCTCATCCTGCGCGGAGATCTGGAGCATGCGCTCAGATCGACCATCGTCGTGTACATCGTATCTCTGCTGTGGATCCCCGCTATAATCTGGATCACACTCGGAGAGACCGTGGATATGAGGACGGTCGTCGTGACCGTGATCGAGCTTATCGGCGTTCCGCTTCTCCTTTCGAGGCTGTTCACCCGCGTCAGGATCGACAAGACCGTCATGGCCGTGGTTCTGAACTGCATCATAGCGTTCCTCGTATGGGTGTCGGTCGGAGCCACCAACTTCGGTTCCGCGGGATTCGTCGTCCTGGCGGTGTTCATGCTGATAGCAGCCGTGAGGGATGCAGGCCTCGGCCTGGGAACCGAGTTCGCGGAGAGGAGGGCGGGGATCCCATGGTCGCAGAGGGTCACCGACGTTCTGATGATATCCTACAAGAACAAAGGCATCGCGATAGCTCTGTGCGTAGCCGTTATGGGTCCGATGACGCCCTACGCGATGGTCGCGATAGCGGCCTCCATAATAGTGGAGGTCTGCTGGGTCGCATTCATGGATTCGGTGCTGTTCTCCAAAAGGAGGATGGAGACCGAGCTGAAGGCGGACAGCGATGCCGGAAGGCATCAAGTCTGGGAATGAAGTCGATGGTTCCCGCCGGATGGGGTCCGGCGGGAGCCGGTTCAGAGCGCGCCGCAGCCTTTGGCTGCCTGTATGCAGGTCTTGCAGGAGTCCTTGATCTTCGGGAGTCCGAGCTCCAGGAGCTTCAGGACCCTCTCGAGGCATTCGGACATGGTCCTGGTGACCATGTTGATGTCCACGGGCTCATCCTTCCACATGTCGTAGTCCGTGATGGTGGCAAGGCTGCAGTAGCACATCCCGAGCTCTCTGGCGAGCTGGCATTCGGGCACCACGGTCATCCCGATGATGTCGGCGAAGTGCCTGAACATGTTGCTCTCGGCCCTGGTCGAGAATCTGGGGCCTTCGATGCACAGGTAGGTCCCGCCCATGTGGTACCTTATCCCCATCTCCTTCGCAGTACCCTCGAACACGGAGTTCAGGTAGGGGCAGAACGGGTCGGGGATGGAGATATGGACGGTCTTGTCCATGAAGTAGGTGTAGTCCCTCTTCTTGGTGAAGTCGATGAACTGGTCGGCGATCACGAGGTCGCCGGGCATGAAGTCCTCCTGGAGGGAGCCGACGGCGCATGCGGATATGACGTACTTGCAGCCCAGCTCCTTGAGGGCCCACATGTTGGCCATGTAGGGAACGGAGGAGGGAGGGTGCTGGTGGGACTTCCCGTGGCGGTAGAGGAAGGCGACCTCCACTCCGCTGATCCTTCCGATCAGTATGGGGTCGGACGGCCTTCCGTAGGGGGTCTCGGGGAACACCTCGTCAATCCTTTCGAAGGTCTCGGGGTTGTAGATTCCGGTTCCTCCGATAATCGCTATCTTTGGCATGGACGAGTCTAAGGCCCATGTCCTATAAAGTGGGTATGCTTCCTTCCCTGATGCCGATGGACGGGGGGCCGTCGGCCCCCTTCCATGCGGGTCAGGCTATGTGCCTGACCGCTTCGTAAGGGGTTACGTGGAGAGCCTTCTCGGCCTCCTCCGGGGTCATGCCCGCTCCGAGGGCGACGATCATCGCGGCCTTCTCGTCCATGAGGTTCTCGGGGGCGTGCGTGTCGGAATCGATGACCATGTCGGCCCCGACCGTCCTGGCCATGTTTACCACATGCCCGTTGGTTATGTTGTGGCCCATGCGGCCGGTGACCTCCAGTATGACTCCGTTGTCCTTGGCGGCCTGGGCCTCTTCCACCGTTATGAATCCGGGGTGGGCCAGGACGTCGATCTCCGGGTTCTCCGCCGCGGCGCGGTTGGTTCCCGGAGCGACCGGTTCCGTGACGGTCTCGCCGTGCACGACGATCCACTGGGCTCCGTTCCTCCTGGCTAGCTTGGCGACCTCGTCGATCTTGGAAGGAGGGACGTGCGTTATCTCCACTCCGGGGATCACCTTGATGTAATCCTCGGCGAGCTCCACGGCCTTGGCCACGTTGGATGCGACGAATTCGACGTTGGTCATGTCGACGTGGTCCGTTATCGCTATGACATCGTGTCCCAGGACCATCGCCCTTCTGACGAGCTCCGCGGGGATCAGCTCCCCGTCGCTGAACACCGTGTGGGTGTGGAGATCGGCCCTCATTGGGCCCTCTCCCAGAGCTTCCTGTAGACTTCGGACATGGGGAGGCCGGTCTTCTCGACCGCCACCATGGTGTGGTAGATGAGGTCGGCGAGCTCCCAGGCCATCTCGTCGGTGGACCTGTCCTTGATCGCCAGAGCGAATTCCCCTGCCTCTTCGATGATCTTCTTGCACATGCGGGTCTCGTCGTTGTACAGCTTGCAGGTGTAGCTCTCCTCGGTGGGGTTCTCAAGCCTGTCGTCCAGGACGCGCTTGAGCTCCGGGATGATGGCCATGGTCTCCTCAGTGCTTCCGTAGATGGTCTCGTCGAAGCACGAGGGCTTGCCGAGGTGGCAGGCGATGCCTCCGACCTGCTCCACTCTCGCCAGGAGCGTGTCGCCGTCGCAGTCGATCTGCAGGGATTTGATCTTCTGGAAGTGGCCGGACTCCTCGCCCTTCTTCCACATCTTCTGTCTGCTCCTGGACCAGAAGTGGGTGTATCCGGTCTTCTCCATGAGGTCCACGGCCTCCTGGTTGGCCCAGGCGACCATCAGGACCTCGTTCGTTATCCAATCCTGAACCACGACGGGGATGAGCCCGTTCGCATCGAATTTGAGTTCTGTCATCTGATCTCGATCCCCCTGTCCTTGAGGTACTGCTTGACCTCTCCGACGGTGTATTCGTTGTAATGGAAAATGGAAGCCGCCAGCGCCGCGGAAGCCCCGGTCTGCGAGAACACGTCGTAGATGTGCTCCACGCTCCCGCATCCTCCGGACGCTATCACGGGTATGGAGACCTCGTCCGCCACGGCGGCGGTGAACGGGATGTCGTATCCCGTCTTCACGCCGTCCGTGTCCATGGACGTCAGAAGGATCTCCCCCGCTCCGAGGTCCTCGGCCTTCGCCGCCCATTCCACGGCATCGATTCCGGTGCCACGGGTGCCTCCGTGGGTGAACACCTCCCAGTGGTCTCCGACGCGCTTGCCGTCGATCGCCACGACGACGCACTGTCTCCCGAAGCTGTCGGCGCACTCGCCTATGATAGAAGGGTCCTTCACGGCCGCGGAGTTCACGGACACCTTGTCCGCTCCGGCGTTGAGGGCGTCCCTCATGTCGGATATGCTCCTGATGCCTCCGCCCACTGTGAGCGGGACGAAGAGGTTCCCTGCGGTCTGCGAGACTATGTCCAGCATGGTCTGTCTCGTCTCCAGGGATGCCGTGATGTCCAGGAAGGTGATCTCGTCGGCGCCCTGCATCTCGTACTCGGCCGCCATGGCCGGAGGATCTCCGACCTCCTTCAGCCCTTTGAAGTTGACGCCTTTGACGACCTTGCCGTTCTTGACATCGAGGCACGGTATGATTCTCTTAGTTAGCATGGGATCACCCGATGATCTCGCGGTCCTTGGTGCTGAGCTCCTCGGACCTCGGCCTCACCGCGACCGAGAGGGCCTTCCCCACGGCCTTGAACGCCGCCTCCACGATGTGGTGCTCGTCGAATCCGCGGATCACCACGATGTGGATGGTCATCCCCGCGGACATGGCCAGGCTCCTCATGTAGTGGGTGTACAGGGGATCCGGGAGGTCCACGTCGGCGTAGGGCCTGTCGACCAGGTCGAGTGACGCCATCACGAGGGCGTCGTCCATGGGAACGACGGCTGTCGCCATGCGCTCTATCGGTCCGTCTCCGAGGGCCTGCCTGAGGGCCTTGCCGAAGGTTATGGCGCTGTCCTCGATGATGTGGTGGTCGTTGTCCCCCGCCGCGCTCATCCTGACGTCGAAGGAGGCGTATCTCGCCAGAGTCTCGGTCATGTGCTTCAGGAACTGGATGTCGCTCGTGACATCGAACTTCCCTGTTCCGTCGATGTCGAGCGATATCGAGATGCGGGTCTCCCTGGTGCTGCGCTCGATCTCGGACTTCCTAGCGGTCATGTTAAACTCTCTCCGGATGGAGGCGCTTGTAATTAAGAGTGCGCGCGCGGTCGGAGCATGCAGGACATTATGATGTTGCGGCGGGGGCATTCGAGGCAATCCGCCAGGTCCCCGTCGTATCCCTCGTACACGTAGAGGGCGCGGAGGAGGCCGCTGCTCTTGACGAACGAGCATATGGCGCACAGGGACTCCGTCACATCGGCGCCTTCGGCTATCCTGTCGGCCGTCTTCGCGATCATGGCGTAGAAGTCGTCCTTGTAGGCGCTTTTGTCGATGAGGCTGTTCTCCCCGCGCATGCCCTTGATGTACTGCGACACGGCCGCGCTGGTGACGCCGAAAAGGGCGGCCACCTGCGTCTGCGTCATGCCGTGGTTCGTGACCAGCTCCTTGGCGATGGCTCCGCGTGCCGTCGGGAGTATGTGTGCGACTACCAGTTCGCAGGGCATCTTCATATGAACGCCCCGGAATCGTCGGGATTGGTGATAAACCCTTGCCGGGTCAGGCGTTCCAGGGAACGTTCCATTCCCATGGGCGGATGACCTCGGTGTACAGCGCGAGGCCCACCACGCATCCCTCGGCGCCTGCCTCGGATAGGATCCTCGCGTCCTTCTCGGATGTCACTCCTCCGGACGCGGTGACCGGGCACGGGCATCTCGAGATGAAGCCGCGGGCCTGCTCCTCGTCGATTCCCTTGCGCTGGCCCTCGACGTCCACGTTGGTGTTCAGGACTCCCGCCAGCGGGAGGTCGCG
>DAXO01000016.1:6691-9118 GCA_002506425.1 Methanomassiliicoccaceae archaeon UBA480
AGGACGATCCTTCCGGGATGCCTGTCCGCTATCTCCGCCAGCCATTCGGGCTCCTTGACCGCCTTGGTGCCGACTACGATGCGGTCGAAGCCTGCGGATACGAGCTCGTCCACGGTGTCGGTGGAGCGTATGCCTCCGCCGATCTCCGCGGGGACGCCGCATTCCTCGACGATCCTCCTGAAGACGGGGATGTTGCCCTCCCTGCCGAAGGCCGCGTCCAGATCCACGAGGTGGAGGTACTCCGCTCCCTTCTCGACCCACATCGATGCGACCGACATGGGGTCCGGGAGGACGATCTGCTGGCTTCCGGGGACTCCTCCGACGAGCTGGACCACCTTGTGGTCCATGACGTCCACTGCAGGGATCACCTTCATAGGACCGACTCCGCGAAGGATATGAAGTTCCTGAGGAACGTCATCCCGGAGCCGCTGCTCTTCTCGGGGTGGAACTGCGTGCCGTAGGCGTTGGCCTTGCGGAAGAACGTGGGGATCCTCTCGCCCTCGTAGTCGGTGGTCCCGATGGTTATGTCCTCGTCGGGCGCCCCGCGGTACGAATGGGCGAAGTAGAAGTGCCTGTCCTCTATCCCGTCCATCAGGGGATCGGACGATTCGACCGTGTTCCATCCCATGTGGGGGACGATCCTTCCCTGGAGGGGCACGACGCGCCCTTTGTAGAATCCGAGGCCCGGGGTGGTTCCTTCCGAGCTGCCCTCGAACATGATCTGCATCCCGATGCATATCCCCAGCGCGGGAGTGCCTTCGGACAGCATCCTGCAGACGTCCTCGCGGTAGGGCTGGAGCTTCTCCATGGTCCTGTCGAACGCCCCTACGCCCGGGAACACGATGCATTCCGCGTCGAGGAGCCTCTCCATGTCCCTGACGACATCCACATGGGCGCCGCAGTTCTCGAGCGAGCGCCTTATCGAATAGAGATTCCCCACGCCGTAGTCGGTGAGCGTTATGTTCAGCGGCATGCATCGATCACCTCGGCGGCCTTGTCCAGGAACAGCGCGTTGAGCTCCGGGGTGCCGACCGTGGGCCTGACGCAGTTCTCGGTCCTGCGCTTGGAGCCGAAGTCCCTTATGAGGATCCCCTTCTCCTTCAGGCCGTCGACGAGCGCCTTGTGGTCCACGGGGGAGCGCGCGAGCACGAAGTTGGAATCGGACGGGAACACCTCGAATCCGAGGTCCTCCATGCCCTTCATCAGCAGGGGGCGCTGCTCCCTCACGAGGTCGACGCTCCTTCTGACGAATCCCTGGTCCTTCACGGCGGCTACCGCCGCGCCCTCGCTCACGGCGTTGAGCGAGTACGGGATCTTGACGCACATCATCATGTCCGCTAGGCGCGGGTTGGAGGCCATGTATCCGACGCGGAGGGCCGCCATGGCGTACGCCTTGGAGAACGTCCTGGTGACGATCAGGTTGTCGAACTCGCCCACTCTGGAGATGAGGCCCTTGCCGGAGTACTCTGCGTACGCCTCGTCCAGGACCACGATGCCGTCGAATCTCGAGATGAGGTCCTCGACGTCCTTCTCCCTGAAGCTGTTCCCGGTGGGGTTGTTGGGGGACGGGACGATGGTGAGCTTCGCGCCGGTCTTCACCAGCGCATCGACGTCGAGCTGGTAGTCGTCGGTCAGATCGACCATGATGGCATGTCCGCCGTTGCTCTTGACGAAGTAGTCGTAGAGGGAGTACGACGGGACGGGGACGGCGGTGTCGTCGCCCCAGTTGGTGAACGTCTTGAAGATGACGTCGATCATCTCGTCCGATCCGTTGCCGGCTATGACCGTATCGGGATCGAGGCCGTAGAGCTCCCCGAGGGCGTTCCTGAGATTCCCGGAGTACGTGTCCGGATACGCGTTAAGGTCCCAGGTGTGGGTGCGGAGGTACTCCGCCGCAGCGGGGTTGGATCCGAGGACGTTGGTGTTCGTGTCCAGACGGATCTCGCCGTGGAGCTTCGGATTGTAGTATCTGACGAAGTCCCTGGTGGTCTCCCTCATTATGCCGCGGTCCTCGGCCATCGTTTCACCAGCCTCTGGATCTCGGTGGTGAGGATGCCCTTGGCTCCGATCTTCTTGAGGTCGGATATGATGCGGTACGTGTCGACCGAATCGATCACCGCGTGCAGCGCCACGTATCCCGTGTTCCCCGCGATGTCGAGGACGGTCGGCCCTTCGAGACCGGGGATGATGGCCTCGGCGTCCTTCATGCGGTCGCGCGGGACGTTGGCCATGAGGTACTTCTTGGATTCGGCGTTGATGACGCTGTCGATCGAGTCCACAAGGACCTCGATCTCGCCGCTGTACTTGGCGAGGGCGGCCTCGCTCGTGAAGACGCAGGCCTGGGAGTCGAGTATCCTTCCGGCCTCGATCATCCTGTTCATCCTCAGGGTGGATCCCGTGGACACGAGGTCCACGATGTAGTCGGCG
>DAXO01000030.1 GCA_002506425.1 Methanomassiliicoccaceae archaeon UBA480
TGAACGCGCATAACGCTTATACAGACAGCATCGATAATCTTGCGATGACGTTGATCGGCGAGCTGGGAGAACGGGAACTCATTGCTGATTTCTGCACATTCATCCGCAAAGAAGGGAGCGTTGGGCCCGGGGACGATGCGGCGGTTCTGACGAACGGCACCGTGGCATCTACGGACATCGTCACCTTCGACAGGCACTTCCCCGCGGGGATGACCTACGAGCAGTTCGGATGGTATGCGGCCGCGGTCAGCTTCAGCGACTTGGCTGCCATGGGGGCCAGACCCACCGGATTCCTAGCCGCTCTCGCTCTGCCTGGCGATCTGGACGCACAGGCCGCATACGATATAATGAGCGGGATCAGCCAGTGTGCCGAATACTGCGGAACCGGGATCGCCGGAGGGGATACGAAGATAGGCCCCGGCGTGGTCGCCGGCACCGCCCTCGGTTCCATGGACGGCAGGAGGCCGATGCTGCGCTCGGGCGCCAAACCCGGGGATGCTGTGGCCGTGACCGGCCCTCTGGGGGGTCCTGCAGCCGGATTCGTCTCCCTGGAGCTCGGAATCGAGGCGGATGAGGCCCGTCAGTCGCTCTACGTCCCCGTTCCCCGCGTCGCCGAAGGGATGGCGTTGGCTGAATCGGGAGCCGTGACGTCATGCATGGACCTCTCGGACGGCCTCGGCACGGCACTCAACACATTGTGCTCGGCGTCGAATGTAGGGATGGATGTCGAACTATCGTTCATTCCGCGCGGACCATCCGTCGAGGAGATGGCCGAAGCATCCGGAAAATCGGAGGCGGACCTCCTCATCGGATGGGGAGGAGAGTACGAGCTCGTATTCACTGCAGACCCCGACCGGCTCGACCGGCTGTATGATAGGGAGATCGAATTCCACATCATCGGAATGGTCAACGACTCGGACTCGCCGCAGCTGATAGACGGAGAAGGAAGGAGGAGGATTCCGTATGGCGAATACCGAACGCGTCGAAGCGGCATACTACACCCGCGAAGGAGACGTCTATGTGTGCGGCCTGTGCCCGCACAGGTGCAGAATAGCCCCGGGGCAGTACGGCAGATGCGGATCCCGCAGAGGGGACGAGGACATGCTCGTCGCCTACTCCTACGGCAAGGTGTCGTCGCTGTGCGTCGACCCCATGGAGAAGAAGCCGCTGTTCCACTACAGGCCTGGAGGCCGCTGCTTCTCCGTAGGAAGCATCGGATGCAACATGAGCTGCCGCCACTGCCAGAACTACGCGATATCCATGCTTCCGTCCGGCAAGAAGAGGACGACCTACAAATCCCCTGTCGAACTGGCATCCATGTGCAGACGGGAAGGACAGGACGCCATGGCATTCACCTACAACGAGCCGGTCATATGGTACGAATACATCCTCGATGTGAAGAAGGCCGATCCGGGACTCAAGATCATCCTGGTCACCAACGGGCTAATCTGCGAGGAGCCGCTGCGCCACCTCTGCAAGGTGACGGATGCCATGAACATCGACGTGAAGGGATTCACGGACGAATTCTACATGAGGATATGCGGAGCGCACCTGAACGATGTTCTGAAATCTGTCGCCGTTGCATTCTCGGAAGGAGTCCACATAGAGCTCACCTACCTTGTGATACCGGGACTCAATGACTCCGAGAAGGAGGTCAGATCGTTCTGCGAATGGGTGAGGGACTCCCTGTCCTGCGACATCCCGGTGCACTTCACCAGATTCCATCCCGACAACGAGATGACGGACGTCCAGTGGACTCCTCTCGAAACGGTCCTGGAATGCCGCAGGATCGGCATGTCAGTGGGCCTGAACTTCGTTTACGTGGGGAACACCCTCTCGGACGAGGCCGATGACACGTATTGTCCCGAATGCGGGAACGTCGCTGTCAGGAGACTCGGATATCTCGTGGATGCAGGCGGTCTCGACGGCTGCTCCTGCGCCCGCTGCGGACGTTTCCTGTACATGGTCAGACGAAGGCAGCCGCGATAGCCAGCAGAAGGGCTGAAACCGCGAGCATGGGGATGAAGGGCGCCACCGGCGTCACCGACACCTCGGAGCAGCCCTCCGCCTTCAGCCTCCCGAGGATCTCCGGGGCGGAGTCGGGCGTCGCCCTGCATCTGACCGCTCTGCCCCCGGCCATATCCTACACCGGCCATTCGCGACGTGCATCCGCCTCTCCGACCGCCTTGCGATAGACCGTCGGGAACCGTGCCGAAGAACCATGCATCCTGCAGACCATCAGCACCCAGACGGCGGACATCGCGGAACCTGCAGTCGCCATAGCCAGCGCGGGCGGGAGAATTCCGTGGTCTGAAGGCCACTCGGGCAGGATCAGCGATGCGATCATCAGGCATTTCGCGTCCGCACCTCCCGGGATCACCCTCAGACGATACATGGCCAGGAACATGAGGAACATCGGAAGCGGCGAAACGGGCGCACCTCCCGGGATCGAGAGGATTAGCAGCACCGACCCCGCAACCGTCGGGAGAACGGCTGCAGACCCCGAAATTCTGGGACACAACGCATACAGCGTCAGCAAGGACGATCCTGCGAGATACATCATGGTCGGAACAGGCCCGGACTCGATTGATATAGCGCATGACTCGACGATTATGCCCGGGACAGCCATAGCAACCCAGCACCTGTCCGGAACACGACGTTCGCGGATGTCCGCCATAGATGCCGGCACCATCGCGCACATGAACACCAGGAACGATGCCGCCTTGATGAGCGTCTCGAGATCCATGAACGTATCTCGAAGCGAGGGTAGATAAGGCGAACGGCTGCATCCACACTTTCCGGATGTCCGTCGTTTCGATATGCATAGTTATATAATGATGTCCAGTACGCATCGCATGAACGTCAAGAGAATCGTCGCATTGCTCGCGATGATTGCAATCGTCGCGGTCGCTTCTTCCGCCGTGACGGACACAGACGGCGCATCCAGCGACTCGCAGGACGGAAAGATCAACGTCGTCGTGGAGGGGGGTTCGCCGATCCATGTCTCCTTGGACAGCGGTCAGAGCAAGACGGTGCGCGTATACGTGCACAACGGCCTCTATGATGCGGCGATGATCGAAGTCGATCCGATAAGCGGATTCGGCGACGACGTGCACTCGACAGTCGTGCAGTCCGTCTCCCACTCGGACTCGTCGGACCTCGTGATGGGGCTGGGAGACACTGCGATCATAACCGTCGCGCTGAAGGCCGACAACTACGCCGACACCTCCGCGCACGTAGGCGTGCTCTCGTTCACCGTGGTGGACCTCACCTCCGAGGACAGAAGCACTGGATTCTCCGAGACGATAACCGTCGATATCACTTCGGTCTTCGTGGACGACCACTCGTACAACAAGTTCTTCGGAGTGTTCCCCAACACCTTCGACTATCCTCTGAACAGCCCCTGGTTCGCCGCCGCGGTGACGATAATCCTGTGGATCGTGGCGACGATCATCGTTTCGGAGCTCATCATACCCCTCTTCTCCAGACTGGCCGGCTCCAGAAAGACTCCCGAGGAGAAGAAGAGCCTCACGAAGCGCCTGACCACAACGATAACCGCGATCATGTTCGTGATCGCATTCAACGAATGCGCCCAGATACTCGGCGCCAATGCGGAGGTGTCCCATTTCATCAGGGCGCTGTCCTCCGTGATATACGTGGTGCTGGGAGCGACCATAGCATGGCAGCTCTACACATTCATCGTATCCGCTTTCCTGAAGGGACTCGACGAGAGCGCGGATGTCGACGGCATGGACATGTCCCTGTTCCCGCTGTTCAAGATGATCGGGAAGATCGCCATATCGGTGGTAGCCGTGTGCACCGCCCTGGCGGCGTTCGGAGTCGATCTCGCCGGGATCATGGTGAGCGCGGGAGTGGTCACCTTGGGAATAACTCTCGGAGCGCAGAACACCCTCAACCAGTTCTTCAGCGGCATAGTGCTCCTCGCCACGCGTCCTTTCCACAAGGGCGACTTCGTCAAGATCGGAACGGAGTCGTATGTTGTGCGCAAGGTCAAGCTGATGTACACCGAGTTCGAGAACTGGGACAAGGATCAGATCGTCACGATACCCAACAACGTCGTGTCCTCGGCCACCTTGGTCAACCTCACGAAGGACCATCACAGGACCAGGGTGTTCATCTACATCGACGTGGCCTACGGATCGGACCTGGACAAGGTGAAGGAGTGCCTCGCCAGAGCCGGAGCCAAGCACCCTCATGTGATCACCGACGGATCCTGCACTCCCCCCAGCCCGAGGCTTGTGGAGTTCGCGGACAGCGGAATCACGTTCAGACTGGCCTGCTATGTGGACGACTACGACAACAGCTCCCACTACGCCGGACAGATAAGGGAGCTCGTATGGAAGGAGCTTACGGACAACGGCATCGAAGTCCCCTTCAGCAGGATACAGGTGGACATCCTGAGCGAGCCGGGCAACGGGAAGAGACCAGACGACTCCGCATGATTCTGCGGATTTCGCAGAATCACAAACCATTTACCCTTGTTTTCAACATCTCAAATTGCGGATAACCCTGCTTGTTCCGCGTTTTCCCATAGATTAAATAATAAAGAACTCTACATAGGCGGCATAAGGCCGGAGCGCAGTGATATCCGATGATTGACAACCTCGACAAGAAGATCATAGAGCTGCTGAAGAAGGACTCAAGGTGCCCCTTCGTGGAGATAGCCAACCAGCTCGGCGTGTCCGAGGGGACCGTGCGCAGCAGGGTGCACAAGATGAGCGAGGAGGGAGTCATCAGAGGATTCACCATCAAGACCAGCTCCAAGAACGTCAAGGCCCTGGTTGAGATCAGCATCGCGGTCAACACCGACACGCAGGAGATAGCCAGGGAGCTGGCGAGCTACGACGGGGTCACGGAGGTGTTCGAAGTCACAGGCGACCAGGACATCATCGCGATCGTCGACGTGGAGTCGTCCCAGCACCTCAACGACATCATCGAGAGGGTAAGGCGCTACGACAATATCCTCAGCACCAGGACAAGACTGATACTCAAGGAGCACTACGGGGAGGCTTGATAGACATGTTCGCAGGAACAGGGACCGCCCTCATCACCCCATTCAAGAAGGACGGCGAGATCGACGAGGAGGCGCTCAGACGCCTGGTTGACTTCCAGGAATCCAACGGAGTCAACGTCCTCCTCCCGTGCGGAAGCACAGGAGAATCGGCGATGATGACGCACGCGGAGCACCTCCGCGTCGTAGAGATCGTTAGAGACCAAGCCAAGAAGGCCAAGATCTTGGCCGGCGCCGGGAGCAACTGCACCCGCGAGGCAGTGGAGCTGAGCAGATGTGCGCAGGACATAGGCGCGGACGGCATCCTATCCATCTCCCCATATTATGTGAAGCCGACCCAGGAAGGCATCTACAGGCACTATTCGGCCATCGCCGACGCCGTCGACATACCTGTCGTGGTCTACAATGTCCCCGGAAGGACGGGATCGAACATCACCGCCGACACGCTCATGCGCTTGGCGGAGGTCGACGGAATCTCAGGAGTCAAGGAGGCCAGCGGCAATATGGCGCAGATCGAGAACATACTCATGCGCCGCCCCGAGGGCTTCGAGGTCCTCAGCGGAGACGATTCCCTCACCCTGGCAATAACCTGCCTGGGAGGAGACGGCGTGATCTCCGTCGCCAGCAACTGCTGCCCTGCCATGATGTCCGACCTGGTCAGCAACGCCAGGAGCGGGAACGTGGCTGCCGCCAGAAGCATCCACAAGAACCTTCTGCCGCTCTTCACCGGACTCTTCTCCGAATCCAACCCCATCCCGATAAAGTACGTCATGGGGCTGATGGGATACGGAACCGGCGAGCCGAGACTTCCTCTGACCCCCCTGTCGGAGGCCGGAAGGGAGAGGTTGGATCCTGTGCTGAAGACCCTGGGGATAGCATGACATCTGCAACTTCAACGGAGACGGCGCCTGGGTGCGTCGCGACAGAGGTGTTCTGACAATGATCACAGTTATGAAGTTCGGCGGGACCAGCGTCGGATCCGCCGAGGCCCTCAAGAGGGTAGCAGGAATAATAGCGAATACGGAAGGGGACAGAGTAGTCGTGGTCTCCGCGATGTCGGGGATCACCAACTTCCTCGTCAACGTCGTGGACAATCCGCTGACTGACCCCGACGGAGTGATTGAGCAGTTCAGGAACAAGCACCTGATGACCGCCTCCCAGCTCCTCGAAGGAGAGGAGCTCGAGGAGTTCATGACCGAGTTCGACTCGCGCATGGACGGCTTCAGGAAGGCCCTCATGGCCGACCGCGAGGACCCGTACTACAAGGACGCGGTTGTGTCCCAGGGCGAGCGCTTCTCGTCCCTGATACTGGCATTCGTCCTCAGGAGCATGGACATCAAATCCGTCGCTCTGACGTCGGAGGACGCCGGGATCGTGGCCATGGGCTATCCCGGAAACGGATCGGCCGACCTGCTGAACACCGCGACGGGCATGACCATGAAGGTTAGGCCCCTGCTCTCCATGAACGTGGTGCCGGTGATCACCGGATTCTACGGAATCAACTCCTCGAAGGTCCCCGTCACATTCGGCCGCGGGGGATCGGACTACTCCGCCGCAGTGGTCGCCAATGCCATAGACGCGGATATGCTGGAGATCTGGACCGATGTCGACGGCTTCATGACCGCCGACCCCCGCATAATCCCCGACGCCAAGAAGATACCCGAGATGAACTTCGGGGAGGCTGCAGAGCTCGCCTACTTCGGCGCCAAGGTGCTCCACCCCCGCACCATCGAGCCCGTCAGGCTCAAGCACATACCCCTCAAGGTGAAGAACTCGTTCAAGCCCGAGGAGCCCGGCACCCTCATCCACCACCTGAGGAAGAGCACCTCCGAGATGCTCCGCTCCGTGGCCGCGAAGACCGATCTGTCCATCATAACGATAAGCTCCGCCGAGATCGCTTACCGTCCCGCGATGGTGGCCCGTATCATAGACAAGATAGCTGACATAAACGTCATAATCTACTCGATCTCGACATCGCTCTCCACAGTCGCATTCCTCGTCCACAACAACGATGTGAAGCAGACCCTGAGGCAGCTCAACGGCCTCAGCGGAGGGGAGATCGAGCGCATAGACGTCAAGAACGATGTGGCCCTCATCTGCGCGGTCGGGGACAACCTGCTCGACAAGTGCGGAGTCTCCGGAGACATCTTCGGAGCCGTCAAGGAGGCCAACGCCAATGTGGAGATGATCTCGGAGGGTGCATCCGATGTTTCCCTCAATTTCGTCGTCCCCATGAGCAAGGTCATAGATGTCGTGCGCACACTGCACGAGAAGTTCATAGGTGATCACCGATGATGCACGAGTTCCCGTCCCAGGACGGAGTGATGATGATCGGCGGCTGCTCGACCGTCGATATAGCGAATGAGTTCGGAACGCCGGTGTACGTCACCGATGAGAAGAGGGTCAGGGAGAACTACCGCAACGTCTACAACGCGTTCTCCAGGTTCATGGACACGAAGATCCACTACGCCTGCAAGGCGAACACGAACCTCGCTGTCCTCAGGGTGCTGGAGCAGGAAGGGTCCGGCATCGACGCCGTATCGATCGGAGAGGTTCTGACCTGCCTCAAGGCCGGATTCTCTCCTGACCGCATAATGTACACCGGGGTGAACGTCTCCGACGCGGAGCTGAAGCAGGTCGCCGACACCGGCGTCATGATCAACCTCGACTCCGTTTGCGAGATGGAGAGGCTGGCCGCGATCGCACCTTGCTCCGATATCTCGTTCAGGATCACTCCGGGGGTCGGATCCGGGCACAGCGCCAAGG
Source organism: Methanomassiliicoccaceae archaeon UBA480 (assembly GCA_002506425.1). GTDB lineage: Archaea > Thermoplasmatota > Thermoplasmata > Methanomassiliicoccales > Methanomethylophilaceae > Methanoprimaticola. Next base: position 7,799 of record DAXO01000030.1, read on the forward strand.
TCACCACCGGAAACAAGGGGGCCAAGTTCGGCATCCCCCTGGACCAGGTCATATCGACTTACGCCAGGGCCAAGGACCTCGGATTCAACATCAGAGGCATACACGCCCACATCGGCTCTGGAGGGCAGTCCGTGGAACCGTTCATGGAGATGATGGAGGTCCTCATCGAGCTCGTCAACGAGATCAAGGGTCTCGGCATCGACCTGGACTTCATAGACATGGGAGGGGGCATAGGCGTCCCCTACAGGCCCCAGGAGGATGAGATGGATGTCGGCGAGCTCGCCATGAACCTCACCGACATGATCCAGGAGGAGACCGACGTCAAGACCATCGTCCTGGAGCCGGGAAGATACATCATCTGCGACTCCACGATACTCCTCACCAGGGTTAACGACGTCAAGGACACTGGCGTGAAGAAGTACGTCGGCGTAGACGCCGGATTCAACACGCTCATACGCCCTGCCATGTACGACTCCTATCACCATGTGGCCATCGCCAACAAGATGGGAAAGGCCTGTACGGACAAGTACGACGTGGTCGGACCGATCTGCGAGTCCGGAGACTACATCGCCCACGACAGGGTCCTCCCCGATCCGAAGGTCGGAGACATCGTCGCTGTCTACAACGCCGGAGCCTACGGATTCTCCATGTCCAGCCGCTACAACTCCCGTCCCCTCTGCGCTGAGGTCATGGTCAACGACGGGAAGGCCGAGCTCACCCGCGAGGCGGAGACGTTCGAGGACCTGTGGGCGCACCAGATCGTACCCGAGAGGCTCCAGCGATGAAATTCTGGAAGTACCAGGGCATAGGCAACGACTTCATCCTGCTTGACGGGACCGCCGGAGATCTGGAGATCGACCAGGAGTGGTGCAGGCGCGCTTGCGACAGGCACTACGGCATCGGAGCGGACGGGGTCCTGTACATCCTCCCCGGAGAGGGGACGGACATCACCATGCGCATCATCAACGCCGACGGGAGCGAGGCGGAGATGTGCGGCAACGGCATCAGATGCGTCGCCAAACACGCGCGCGACAGCGGGATCGTCGACAAGGACAGCATGACCATACACACGCTGGCCGGAGACCTCGGCGCGGAGGTGTTCCGCGGAGAGGACGGCCTCGTGAAAACCATCAGAATCAACATGGGCGCCCCCGTGCTCGACGGACGCAGCGTCCCCGTGGACCACGACGGCAGGTTCATCGACATGCCGTTCGAGGTCGACGGGACCGAGCTCAGAGCCAGCGCAGTATCCATGGGCAACCCCCACTTCGTCACGTTCACGCCGCTGGACGACGCGACCGTCGACAAGCTGGGGCCGGTGCTCGAGAAGCACCCGTTCTTCCCCCGCAAGACGAACGTCGAGTTCTGCAGGGTCGAGGACGGCAAGATTTACATCCGCGTCTACGAGCGCGGAGCCGCATGGACTCTGGCGTGCGGCACCGGCGCCTGCGCTACAACCACGGCGGCGGCCCTGTGCGGGCTGGTCCCCTTCGACAAGCCGGTGGATGTGCACCTGCCCGGCGGATGGCTTAAGATCACGGTCGACGGAGACCTCCGCTACGTCCTCATGGAGGGGCCGGCGGAACTCGTCTTCCAAGGAGAAATGGAGTGATATCATGAATTATGAACAGGCTGAAAGGCTCAAGCAGATCCCCCCGTACCTATTCGTGAGGCTGGAGAAGCTCTCCAGGACAAAGAAGGAGGAGGGATGGGATATGATCGACTTCGGAATCGGGGACCCGGACCTCCCTGCACCGAAGGAGATCGTCGACGAGATGTGCAAAGAGGCCTACGTCAACGAGAACCAGAAGTATTCCTCGTCTCAGGGCGAGAGGTTCCTCCGCGTAGCTGTCGCCGACTGGTACAAGAAGAGGTTCGGACTCGACATCGACCCCGACACCCAGGTCTGCATAACCATCGGATCCAAAGAGGGCATATTCAACATCGCCCAGGCCTTCGTGAACCCCGGCGAGACGATCATCGCCCCGTCGCCCGGATACCCCGTGTACTCCGGAGCCGCGACTCTGTTCAACGAGGCGAAGTGCGTCAAGGTGCCCCTCAGGCCCGAGAAAGGATGGCTCCTCGACGTCGACGAGTGCCCCAAGGGCGCGAGGATGCTCTACATCAACTACCCGAACAACCCGACCGGCGCGACCTGCGACCTCGACTACCTGAAGAAGGTCTACGACTGGTGCGAGGAACAGGGAACGATCCTGTGCTACGATGCCGCCTACTCCGAGATGTGCTACGATGGCTACCAGGCCCCCTCGATCCTGCAGGTCGGACCGGACGCCATCGAGTTCGGATCGTTCTCCAAGACGTTCTGCATGACCGGATTCAGACTCGGATACGCGGTCGGACACCCCGACCTCATCGCGGGACTCACCAAGTGCAAGGGGCAGATCGACTCCGGAGCGCCCATATTCATCCAGAAGGCTGCCGAGAAGGCGCTCTCCATGTACGGGCCCGAGGGACAGGAGCCCAAGTGCGTGATCGACAACATGGACGTTTTCGCCGAGAGGCGCAGAGTCCTCGTCGAAGGCCTGAGAGAACTCGGATACGAGTGCGCCATGCCCAAGGGAACGTTCTACGTGTGGTTCGACTGCGGTATGCCCTCGTTCGAGTTCACGCAGAAGATGATCGACCTGGGAGTCATCGTGACCCCGGGATCCGGATTCGGCGAGTCGGCCGACGGCTGGATAAGGATGGCCGTAACCGAGCCCGTCGAGAGGATAAGGATCGCGCTCGAGAGGATGAAGCGCGGATCCTACCAGTGATAGCGATCCCTCAAACAGCGCCCGGTCCGCCGGGC
>DAXO01000058.1:0-8903 GCA_002506425.1 Methanomassiliicoccaceae archaeon UBA480
TACACTAGGAATAGTATGATTTCGCATCTGGCTGGCGGAATGGATTTCTCCGTATGCGAAACCCATTATATCGTAGTCGCAAATGACTTGGATATGGACACCCAGTTCGCCAGAGGACGCATCGAGGAGCTGAAGAAGAAGCTCAACGCGGTCGTCCTCGCACACAACTACTGTCGCCCGGAGGTACAGGATGTCGCCGACTTCGTAGGTGATTCCCTGGGATTGGCGATAAAGGCCAGCAAGACCGATGCGGACGTCATAGTCTTCTGCGGAGTGACATTCATGGCAGAGACCGCCAAGATTCTCAATCCGGAGAAGACCGTCCTCATGGCGGAGCCCGAATCGTTCTGCGTGATGGCTCAGATGTGCACTCCTGAGCAGATCGATTCGCTCAAGGCGAAGCATCCCGGAGCCGAGGTAGTGGGCTATGTCAACAGCACCGCCGCATGCAAAACACGCCTTGACGTCTGCTGCACCTCATCGAACGCCGTGGATGTGGTATCATCTCTAGACAGCAAGGACGTCATATTCATCCCGGACGTCAACCTGGGAAGATACGTCGCAAGCAGATGCCCCGAGAAGAACGTCATCCTGTGGGACGGATTCTGCCCCATGCACCAGTTCATCACGGTGCGTCAGGTTCAGGCTCTGAAGGAGCAGTACCCCGAGGCTCCGGTGATTGCTCATCCGGAGTGCAGATCCGAAGTTCTGGCGCTGGCGGATGCGATAGGGTCGACCGAGAAGATGATCGGGATGTCCAAGGAGAGTCCGTCCGATGACATCATAATCCTCACAGAGGTGGGGATGAAGCACAGGCTCGAGAAGGAATGCCCCGGCAAGCGCTTCCATTTCGCGGAAAACGTCGTCTGCACCGCGATGAAGATGATCGATCTCATGTCCGTGCTCACGGTCATGGAGAACATGAACAACCAGGTGCAGCTCGACGAGAAGACCATGAAAGAAGCGTACAGACCTGTCAAGAGAATGATCGACACGCAGTGAGGAAACCTTTTCCAAACGCTTTCCTTCCGGGATCGGTCCCGGAAACGGAATTCTTAACGGCATGGAAATCGACGGCATACCTGAACAATCGCACAATTCGAATGAGGAAGATATGGTGCCGGGAAAGGGGTTCGAACCCTTGACCTTCGGATTTCCCTGGAAGAGGTCTGTTGACCAGAACCCTATGAGTCCGACGCTCCACCAGGCTGAGCCACCCCGGCCTTGAAGCTCCCGAACGGGTCATAGTTTATAAGGATATCTGAAGAGTCAGAAACTACCAGACGTCGAAGAATGGGGAATAAATGGTTTGACGGCCCCGAAGGGCCGTGGTGATCATTCCTGTGCGGGCTCCTCTGCGGGAGTCTCGGGCTCCGCGGCAGGCTCCTCGGCGGCCTCCTCTGCAGGAGCCTCGACGGTCTCCTCCTCGGCGGCCTCCTGGACCTCTACCTCGGGCATGATGGACTCGGGCTCGGAATCTCCGGCGGCCCTGACCTCGGACTTGCGGATCTCGATCCTCTTGATGGGGATGACGACGCGGCAGGCCCTTGCGAGGTCCTTGGCGAGGTCTCCGGAAACGATGGCCTTGACCATCTGGGAGAGGGTCTGCTCCTGGCCCATGGCGACGAGGGTCTCTCCGATGACCCTCCTCATGGCGTCCTCCTGGGAGGACTGGATGCGCTTGTCGGCGATGGCCATGGTCTTGATCCTGTAGGAGAAGCCGTCCTTGGTGACGATGTCGACGACGTGGTCGGTCTTGGTCTTCTTCCTGCGGGTCAGCCTCCTGACGTAATCGCTGGTCAGGTCGTGGCCGGTGAACTCGGTCTTGGCATCGTGTCCGTCGACGGAGGATACCTTGAACTTGAGCTTGATGTGCATTTTGGAGAAATCTCCGGTGAGATCCTGAACGGTGACCTCGACGGTACGTCCGATGACGAACTCGGGGTCTGCAGAGGGAGTCTCTCCGATCTCCGCCTCGTTGAACATACGGGGGGCGTGGATCTTGTACCACTCTTTCGCCTTCCACTTGTCCCTGACCTTACGGCCTCCTCCGGCCGCCTTGGCCTTCTTGGATGCAACAGATGCTCCTGCCATGTTTGTAGCTCCTTTGCTAACTGAACGATGGAATGAACAGTCATATAAAAGACTATGCGGAAAGGAATCTTTTCTGAAAAACGTGAAAATGGCATTAGCCAGACATATTCCTGCTAGCCGTATAAGACTAATACTTCCTTTTTGGATTAGTACCGCAAGTATATGAAATTCACTCTAAAAAAGTGATAACCGAAGGGCGGTTCTGAGCCGTCCGGAAAACAAGAGCGAAAAAGCGGAGAAGAAGAAAGAGAAGAAGAAAAAAGGGTTTGGAGAGGGGACGCGCCCCTCCTGTTTGATCAGAGCACAACGGGCGTGATGTGCGCGGAGAGACCGAGGTCCTGCTCGCTCATTCCCATCGCGAGACCGCAGAGCTGGGAGAGGTGGAGGACGGGCATGTTGAAGCCAAGGTCCTTCTGGCTTCCGTCAAACTGCAGGTGGCAGAACGGGCAGACATCGATGATGTACTTGGCGCCGGATGCCTGCATGTTCTCCAGGTTGGTCTGGGTGAACTTGAGGGCGACGTCTCCGAAGGCGGCCTTAAGACCTCCTCCTGCTCCGCAGCACAGCATCTTCTGCTTCCTGGGCATGCTCTTGGCACCGGTGGCCTCGACGAGGTCGTCCAGGATGTGGGGGTTCTCGGGGTCGTCGAGCTTCTTGATGGCGCTGGGCTTGAGGAAGTGGCATCCATAGAACACAGCAACCTGGTAGTCCAGAGGCTTGGTGACCTTCTCCTTGATCTTCTCGACGCCGACCTCGTTGTAGAGGACCTCGGCGAAGTGGTGGACCTCGGTGGTTCCCTTGTACTCCATTCCGATCTCCTTCAGAACCTCGTTGACCTCCTTGAGGGCCTCCTCGTTTCCGTTGAGCTCGTGAGCGGCGTCGAAAAGGGTTCCGTAGCAACCGTTGCACACGGTCATGATGGGGAGTCCCTTCTGCTCGGCCAGGGCGAGGTTCCTCGCGGCGGCGGCCAGCCAGGTCTTCTTGTTGAAGGCCCTGATGACTCCGGGGGCGGGGCAGCAGCTGGCATCGTTCAGGTCCTCGAGTTCGATGTCCAGGGCCTTGCAGACCTCTCTGGTGGACTTCTCGATTCCGGGGTATCTCAGGGGCGCGATGCATCCGAGGAAAAACGCGTACTTTGCCATCTAAATCACTCCTTGGTTATGGCGTCGAAGCCGGTGATGGTCAGGATCTTGTCGAGGTCCGCCTTGGCCTTGGGGTTGGAAAGGACTGTGGGCGGAACGCCGGGAAGTCCGAGGGACTCCCTGAGCTTGGTGATGTCGTCCTTGACGGGGACGGTGTGACCGTACTTGGCGAGGTTCTTCGCGGTGTTCTTGTGGTTGGCGAACATGTGTCCGTCGGCGACAGCGAGGTTCCTGAGGGAGATGACGATATCCACAATGGGAACCTGGCGGGGGCACCTCTCGACGCAGGTGTAGCAGGTGCTGCACTCCCAGAGCTCATCGCTTCCGAGAATCTCCTCCCTGAGTCCGAGCTGGGCCATCCTCATGAGCTTCCTGGTCCTGTAGGAAGTCCTCCTTCCGGAAGGGCAGCCTGCGGTACATGTTCCGCACTGGAAGCACAGCTTGACATCGCCGGCCCCAGCCGCGGTCAACTCGTTGAAGAAGTCGGGGTTGGGTGTAACCATAGTATCCAGCGGTGCCACTTTTTCTCAGTATTTAATGGATGCAGATGACAACAAAAAGGTATTATCTTATTTGGTAAACCTTAATCATATCTTTCTGACCTTGAGCGCGTTGATAACCCTCGCCACGTTTCTGTTGCCGTCCCTGTAAAGGGCCGTTATCGCATGGCGCAGCATCTTCGGATCCACGGCGCTCTTGAGGCGGAGGTTGCGCCTGGTAAGCAGGTATTCGTCGATGAAGAAGCTCTTGTTGGAGCCCAGCAGCTCCGGAAGCGAGAACGTCTCAGAGTCTATCGTGTACTCCCGATCCTCCGAATCCAAGTACATGAACGCCACCCTCTGCGCCCCATACTTGTAGCGGATGAACGACGGCCCGTTGTCCACGAGAACCATCCCCATGTATCCGATCTCCTCCATCTCGAATTCATCGGCGTCGAAGAGATACAGGGGATCGTCGATTATGGCCAGATCAGCACGGTTCTCGCGCAGCATCGATATGTTGTATTCGTCACCGGACACGACGATGTTGGCCCCCGGGATCTTGAGCGACGATATGACCGACATCATCAGATCCTCCGTCACCGGACTGCAGCAGACGGTGAATCCGCGGCTCCTCTCGCAGCGGCAGTTCATGGAGCGGGCAACATCCGCCACCTCCGCACCCTCCGCGGTCAGAACGGATCCAGAGGGGGTCGTCTTCAGAATCGGGGCCCCTACCGCCTCCTCTATCCCGGAAAGGTACTTGTGGACGACCGGGACAGAGATGCCCAGTCTGCGAGCAGCGGCGTTCTGGCTCCCCGTATCCTGGACTGCCAGAAGGACCTCCAGCTGACGGGAGGTCACGGGACGGCCGTTGATTATCTGCGAGTTCTGGACCCTTATTTGCACGATTTAGATATTACCACTTAAGGTAATAATATAGTCGCTGACCGCGCATACGCCATCGGAAACGATTTTAGAAAAACGGTGTATGACCGCGCATGAAGGGCAACGGCAGGATCGCGGTAGTGGGTTTGGGAAGCCCGATCATGTGCGACGACGCGGTGGGACTCAGGGTCTCCGAGGCTGTAGACGCCATGCATCTGGACGACGTCGACTGCTTCCAGGAGGCAGTAGGCGGCTTGGACATCCTCCCTGTCATCCAGGGCTACTCCCATGCGATAATAGTCGATGCCATACAGACCGGTGAATACGGCCCCGGCACGGTGATGTTGTTCAAGGAGGAGGACTTCAACGAGAAGGTCGCGCACGCGGCCACCCATGATGTGAACCTGCCCACGGCCATAATCATAGGTCGCCAGATGGATCCCGACATCATGCCGGAGACCATACGCTTCGTCGCGATCGAGGTCCAGGACATCAAGACCGTGACCGAGACCATGACGCCTGAGGTGGAGGCGGCCGTGGACAGCGCCAAGGCCGCCGTGATGCATCTGATGGACCTCGTCAGAAGCCGAGATCCGAGATGTCCTTGTTCCTGACGGAGCGTCCGGCCTTGCCCAGGACGACGACGTTCAGCCTATCCGGCCTCAGCACATCCTCGGCTACACGCATGACGTCGTCATCCGTGACGGCATCTATCTTGGCCAGCCTCTCCTCGAGACTTTCCGTGGATCCGTTCAGGAGATTGTTGACGCAAAGGCGGTAGAGCCTGTGCTCGGTAGATTCCATGGCCCTGACGTTGGCTCCCTTGACGAGGTTCTTGGCACGGTCGAGCTCGCCCTTCTCCAGACCGTCGGCCAACAGCTTTCCGATCTCGGACACGGTCGTCGACATCGCTTCTTCCACGTTCTTGTCCGTGCACGACATGTAGGCTGCCAGGGAGCTCGCATCGCTCTCCTGGCTCACGGTGGTGTAGACCGAATACACCAGGGCCTTGCGCTCTCTCACGGACTGGAACAGCCTGGAGCTGGTCCCGGTACCAAGGACGGCGGAAAGCATGGTGAGCGCGGAGCGGTCCTTATGGGAGGCGCCGTAGGAAGGGAAGCCCATGGCGACCTGCAGATGGTCGGCCTCCGTCTTGACATACTTGTATTCGGCAGACGGGGCGGAAGGAGGGGTTCTCCTGTTGGCAGAGCCGCCCGATCTGGAATCCAGGGTCGATTCGGCCCATTCGACGGTCGCATCGAGATCCACGTCCCCGGCAGCATATACGGCCAGGTTCGGAATCAGGTACTTCTCCTCGTAATAGGCCCGGAGGTCCTTCGATGTCAATCCGGCGACGATGTCCTTGTCTCCGCCTTCGTCCTGTCCCAATGGATGTCCTCTCCAGAGATGGCTCTCGAAGAGGTCGTGTATACGGGTCTCAGGCTCGTTCTCGATCATGCTGAGCTCCTGGAGGACGATCTTCTTCTCCAGCTCCGTATCCTTGTCGTTGATCAGCGGATTTGCGACGATGTCTCCTACCATGTCCATCGCTGTGGATGCGGTCTCGCTGATCGTTATCCCGTAGAATGCGGTCATCTCCCTTCCGGTGAATGCGTTGAGCTCTCCTCCGGCGCCCTCTATCTCCTTGGCCATCTGGAACGAATCGCGGGTCTTGGTCTCCCTGAACACCGTGTGCTCGAGCAGGTGAGACAATCCGAATATGTCTGGTACCTCGTCCCTGGACCCCGTCGCCACCCCTATCATGAAGCCGGCGCTACGGCTCCCGGGCATCCTCTCGACTACAACTGGAATGCCTCCGGACGTCCTGCCGGAAACTATGCGATCGCTCATGGACGCATGCAATCCATCGATTCCGCTTAATATCTTGCATGAGATAACGGCAGATATGAGCATCGAGACTCACAGATACACCGACCTGGCTCTGAACGACCCCATAGGGGTCGTAGGCTTCCCCAGCGTGGGGCTTGTGAGCTCTATACTGGCCAATTATCTTGTTTCGCAGCTTAACATGGAGCCCATGGCCGGGATGAACGGTTCGTCCGTGCCTCCATACTGCCTCATTGCGGACGGCATCGCCTACCCCCCGATCAGGGTGTACGGCGCGAAGAGCAGAACCAAGACAGGCAGGGACATCGTGATCTGCACATCGGAATTCGCTCCCAAGGCGGAGGAATGCTATCAGATCGGAACATCCGTCCTGAGCGAGCTCCGCAACCTCGGGTGCCGTCAGGTGATATGCCTCGAAGGCATACCCAGGACCTCAGACGACGAGAAGATAGTGATCTGCGGAAGCGGTCCGAACTCCGACAGGATGATCGAGAGCTCGGGACTTCCCAAGATGGACAACGGCATGGTCAAAGGGATCTCTGGCGTGATACTCTGCGAGAGCAACCCTCGCGGTATGGGGGCCGTCACCCTCATGTGTCCCGCCAACCCCAACCTACCTGACCCGGGATCCGCAGTGGAATTCCTGGAGCCCCTCTCCAAGATGATAAGAGGACTCAAGGTCAGCCCCAAGCCGCTGATAGACGAGGCCGAAGCGATCAGAAAGAAGATCAAGGCGGACCAGGCTTCCATCGAAAAGGAACAGAAGCAGAACACTATATACGGCTGATCAAATGGAACTAGTACCGACGAAATTCTTCACCGTGCGCGGGTCCGCAGTCAGCAAGACATCTGACCTGAACGCCTTCGACATAGCCCTGATAAAAGCGGGAATCGGCGAGCAGAACCTGGTATCCGTCTCATCCGTCATACCCGAGGGTGCCGTCAGGATACCGTTCAAGCCTCTGACCATGGGAGCTGTCACGCACTGCGTCCTCGCGCAGATGAGGGGATGCGAAGGGGAGACCATAGCCGCCGGGATCGCCTACGCCTTCAGGAAGGACGGCAAGGGAGGGTACGTGGCCGAAGGCCACATCCATGGCTCCGCCGAATCCCTCAGGGAGATCCTCTCGTGGAAGATGGAGGAGATGGCGCGCATCCGCGACGTGGAGTTCGGGGAGATCAAGTTCGAGGCCGAAGAGCTGCAGATCCCCATGGATCACTACGGATGCTGCGTCTCGGCACTCGTGTTCACGGAGTACAGATGAGCTACGGGCTGACCCTCTGCGGAGCGTGCAGACGCCCCAGGATCGTCGACAGGACGGTTTCCACGAGCACCTGTCCTTACTGCGGTTGCTCCGAGAGGGTCGGCAAGCTGAACTTCTTCTTCACATCGGACAACCAGAAGGATGTAAGGGAGGCCCTCTCCCGCGCCACAGGCGCGGACGACTGCATGCCCGACCCGGAAGAAGAACGCTCGAAAAGGAAGAGGATCGAGGACGCGGACCCCTTCTCCACCATGGTATACCGCTACGAACATGCTTCGGATATGGATGAAAGGATGGAAATCCTTTCCGCGGGACTCACCGCCATCAAAGGCGAGTTCACATTGGATGATATCCGCGAAGCCGCGGGAGCGAGGGCAGAGAAGATTCTCTCAGCCATGCTCGACCGCGGCTACGTGTTCGAGTCCAAACCCGGATTCTACAGATCACGACGTCACTTTGGGACGTCGGACCTCTTCTTACCCTCCATGCGGAGGACCTCACGGATCATTCCGGGGAGCCTCTTGTACATCACGTAATAGTAGTATATGGCCCCCAGCAGGACCATGACTCCCAGGAACACGTAGAACAGCAGGCTGTCTCCGTTCGTGATGGCGCCTGACAGGAGCATATTGAACGCCACCAAGGGCAGAAGGGCCTGAAGCGCATATTCCATTACTCTGTGCCTCGCGATCCCCTCTCCGACATTGGTGCCGCAGCATCCGATGACCAGCGACATCGAGACGGATATCGGAATCAGGGCCACAACCGAGAGATCCAAACCTATGCCCGAATCCGCAAGGGAGCCGTACATCAGATAGCAGAATCCCGTCGCCAGACCGCAAGCGCTCCCCAGACCCAAAGCGAATCCGTAGAACACGGAATCGGACTTTCCTCTGAATCTTTTCAGATTCATGACGACGACCATCGCCATTATCTGGACGACGGCCATCAGGGCCATCAGCACTATGCTCGTAGGCGCGTTGAAGATACGCATCGCAACGAACACCACGGATCCCTCGACCATACCCACGACGAAGAGCATGAAGAAGGTCGGATCGCTGAAGAACGGCTGCTCGACACGAGGGAAGGTGTAGTTCCTAACCCCAAGAAACATCAGGAGTAGCGCCGGAGCTATCCCGAACACCATGGCCAGACCCATGACCGTATCCATGGTGTTTCCCTAACAT
>DAXO01000058.1:8936-26003 GCA_002506425.1 Methanomassiliicoccaceae archaeon UBA480
CTTTCCCGCCACATCGTCGGGCATCAGCTTGTCGCAGTAGTGCATGACCATGCATGAGCGCTCGCACCTTCCACAGGAATTGCACCTCTCCGGATCCACCCTCATGCCGCCGTCTATCGTTATTGCATGTCTCGGACAACCTTTCGCGCATATCCCGCACTCGGTGCACATCATGGCACGCACCAACGCCCTGACCGCATCCTCGAATACCGTCTTGGCATTCTTCGGATCGGGCGAATTCACCGATATCTGCCCTCCTCCGAACAGTCTCGCACGCCCTATCGGCAGCCTCAGCAGCGCGATCTCGTACTCGTCCGAATACTTTGCATCGCCTATCGTGGTCAGAGCATCGAGAACATACGAGAAATCCCTCTGTCTCGGCACGGTCGCGACCGCCTCTATGGAATACCCTCCTGCTGCGCAGGGGGAAGCACCTTTGGTCAGACGGAGCGAGGGGCCTGCCTGCGCCTTCGGCTTCAACTCCAACCCCATCTCATCGGCTATCTGAACCATCTTGGGCGGAAGGGCCTTCCAGCGCCAGAATCCCATGTCGGCGTACTCCGGAGGGAGACCGTGCTCGTCCGCATACTTCCTGAGATAAGCATCCCAGCGGGAATGCAGCTCGGGATGTATCCTTCCGGTGTTCGCCCACTCGCTCTCCAGACATGCGGGGCAGAGATAGCATCCTATCCTCTCGAAGTCCCTCTTGTAGAGCGGATTGTACTCCAGATCGTGCATCAGTATGTATGCCCACACCTCGGCGGCGCTCCATCCGCGTATGGGGTTGAGATTGATCTGGTTCGGAACGAACGGATTGCGAGTAACGAAGCCTATCCTGGAACGGGCGAATGATTCGAGTCTCCTGTTCCCTTCGACCGTGACGGTTCCCTTCGGGAAGTCCGAATCGATGATATCGGTCACCGGGCCCAGCTTGCAGACCTTGCAGCACCATCTGAAATCCTTGGCCGGAGGCCCGAACGCATCTATGTTATCGGCGAATCCCGTTCCTCCCCTGGCGGTATGCACCTTGAGTCCGCGCTTCTTCGAGAAACGGGCAACGTACTCCAACGTCTCCGGGAACTCCAGGCCGGTGTCTATGTTGATCAGCTCCACCCTCCCTGCCGCCTCCTCGGCAAGAGCGTATGCCGCGAGAGAATCCTTTCCTCCGGAGAACGAGACGGTCACGGGCAATCCCGCCCTGTTTCCCTCATCCATGAATTTGCGGATCTCCCTCACCGCGATCCTCTGTATCCTCTTGACATGGGTGCGGTTGGAATCGACGAATGCGTCGAGACCTGCATCCGGGGACTGGGGAAGCCCCGACGGCACGCATAGATCCTTGATCCTGACCGCCTTATCGCGATCCATTATGCGATCGCTCGACTCCAGAGCCACCCCTGGTCCGACCTTCCCGCCCTTCCTCAGGATCAGGGAATCTCCCTTGGAGAATCCGCCGACGACTTCCGTGACATTGCTGCCTGGAACGCACTTGCCTTTGAGATGGCCCGACATGCCGGCGAACGTCACCATCCTCGTCTTGGCTACGGGTGCGAACAGCTCCGCCCCGGGCTGCTTCAGATCCAGGACCGTGCGTCTCGAACGCAGATCGTAGCGCAGAACGGCGATGACCGCCCCATGTGCGATGATCTCATCGGTACGGTCCTCGCCCGGGATCTTGTTCAGGAATATGGCCTTGCGACGCAGCGGGGAATCGGTTCCGAAGGACTCGCGGAACAGCCTCAGCACGAGATCGATGCTGTCACCCATGCAGGGGCGGATATCCCCCGGACTGTTGATTCTGAACTCCCTTCCGCTGGAGCCGCACTCGGAGCAGGAGTCCCCCAGCAGCAGCGTGCCGCATGTATCGCACCATCTCAGGAATTCCTTGCCGTGAGCCGCGTTCGCCATAATACAGACCTGCCGGAGCGAGAATCTCCAACATTTATAAGAGATGAGGGAGTGGACCGATCATGGAGGACGAGTACACAATCGATGTCACACCCGGACGCAGGAAGTCCAGGTTCAGCAAGCGCGAAATCGGCGACATAACCGTGGCGATGATCGTCCTGTCGGTGGCGTTCATGCTCCTGTACAGGAACGGCACCATCATGAGATATCTCGGCCAGGAACTCGGAGACGTGGGGAAATGGGTCGGCCTCTTCGCCACCTGTCTGGCCCTCGTGTTCTTCAGCTTCCTTCTCCACGAACTGGGCCACAAGTTCACCGCTCAGAACTTCGGGATGAGATCGGAATTCCGTATGTTCCCGGCAGGATTGTTCATAACGCTGATAACATCCGTCATGGGATTCCTGTTCGCCGCCCCCGGCGCTGTCATGATAGAGGGGCGTGCCGACAAGAGGGAGAACGGGATAATCAGCATAGCCGGACCGGCAGTCAACATCGTGCTTGCCGTCGTAGGGATAGCCGGATGCCTGGCATTCAACTATACGCCCGCGGTCCTGTTCTTCCTGATGTTCGCATCTCTGAACGCCTCGCTGGCCCTGTTCAATCTCCTGCCCATCCCCCCGCTCGACGGTTCCAAAATCTGGCAGTGGAACATGCCTGTCTACATAGTGGCCCTCGTGGCTGCGGTGCTCGAGATGGCGTATATATACGCTTGGATGCCCGACCTCTATTACTGAAATGCATTCCGAAGGAGGGGTTTCCCTCCCTTTTATTAGCGTCGTCTAACTCCATATTTATAAGGAATCACCAGGTTATGGCTCACGAAGAAGGTTGTCTGAGTCGGTCTCAGGCAGGTTTCGGATCAGTGATCCGCATGATTTCCAAATTCACAGACATAGGCATCCCCGAGGATGTCGCGAAGGCCATGGACGACATGGGGTGGGAAGAGCCTACGCCCATCCAAGTTAAATCGGTCCCGCTCGGCCTCGAAGGAATCGACATGTTCGCACAGGCCCAGACCGGTACCGGGAAGACGGGAGCCTACGGCTCCATCATCCTAGGAACCGTCAGCGCAGGACAGCAGGTTCCATCCGCCATCGTGCTCGTCCCGACCAGGGAGCTCGCCAATCAGGTCTCGGAAGAGCTGACTAAGCTCTCGAAGTATTCGGGACACGTGTGCATTCCGATATACGGAGGAGCCAGCATAGAAGGGCAGATCAGGAAGCTCGAGAAGGGATGCGACATAATCGCGGGTACCCCGGGGCGCGTCAGAGACATGATCAGCAGAAAGGTCCTGAACCTTTCCAAGATCACCACATTGGTCCTGGACGAGGCGGATAGGATGCTCGACATGGGGTTCATGGAGGATATCGAATACATCCTCAAGGCCATGCCGGCGAACCGTCACACCATGCTGTTCTCCGCCACTATGCAGGAGAACGTCAAACAGCTGGCGTTCGACTACATGCACAACCCCAAGGAAGTCTCCGTCTCCAAGGACGAGGTCGTCCTCGACCTGACCAAGCAGTACTACATATCGGTCGGAAGGAGGAACAAGTCGTGGGCCCTCTGCAGAATCCTCGACATCGACAAGCCGAAGGCCATCATCTTCTGCCAGACCAAGAAGATGGTGGATGTCCTCGAGGAGAGGCTCACCGACCTGGACTACAAAGTGGAGGCCATCCACGGCGACATGCCTCAGAGCAAAAGGGAGAAGGTCATGACGGACTTCAAGAACGACAAGACCGACATCCTCATCGCCACCGATGTCGCAGCGAGGGGGCTCGACATCGACGATATAACGTACGTCATCAACTATGACATGCCGGACGACATCGACACGTACATCCACCGCATCGGCAGGACCGGAAGAGCCGGCAGGGAAGGAACCGCGGTCTCCTTCGTGACATCGGAGGAGGAGCATCTCGTCAAGGAGTTCGAGATGCGTACCGGCATGGAGATCGAGAAGAGGGAGGTTCCCGAGGCGGAACCGGGATCCAAGGATACGATCAGAAAAGTCGTCGACTACGATCAGATCTCCGATGTCTTCGGCATGTGCAAGTTCGAGATCAACCTCGGCAAGAAGGACGGCCTGAAGAAGGTGGGCCTTGCCGACCTCATCATCAAGAACGCACGCGTCAGGGATGTGTCCATAGGCAGGATAACGCTCGGAGATGACAGCTCCATCGTCGAGGTCCACAAGGACTTCGGCAACAGGATGACCATGGATCTTCCCAAGACGAAATACAAAGGAAAACAGATTCGCGTCAAGGTCATACAAGACTGATGACGGCACATGCCGCGGAATCGGATATCGGTTCCGCGGCCACTTATCCATGCATTACATTCTTAGTGATATGGTCAGGTATTCTCTATATTTTTCTATCGATATATACCCCGAAATTCGTCGATGTAGAGTACATATGTTCCATAATAAATTGATTTGATGTACAATTGTCTATATTTCAAAACACGTTGCTACAATGATGAAACGAGTTTAGGATTGTTTTAAATATTGGAAACTAGTGGCACTCCTCATGGCAACCTACAACGTTGATGGGGCCCAGAAGAGGATGAGCGAACTGGTCGAGAGGTCTCTTTGCGGAGAGAAGATCACCATCGCCACCGAATCTGGAAACGTTGTCATGGTGAACGAAGACGACTGGGACAGCCTGGTCGATCTCCTCAGCGTGATGATGCTCCCTGAAGTCAGGGATCGCGTCAAGGTTCGTCTCGCTGGAGTCAGCGAGGCTTGAGCGATCGGACCATCGGAGATGGTCAAACCTCTTCAACCATTTTCTCTCTTTTCATCGATGATTGTAGACGGATGTCAATAATGCGAGCATATATCGAGACATTCGAACGGTTATTGAAGCTAATTCCTACCATTCAATTCAAATATCGGTTCAACGATATATGACACGACGACGCGGAAAGTCTTCGGGCTTTCCCAACGCCATCCTAAAAGGCCGGTCCGCCGACGTCAAGCCCACGGGCACGACAAAGCAGAAGGTGAATGACATGGCAATGAAGGAGAAGCACGTCGAAACCAAAAAAGAAAGGGAAGAGAAGAGGAAGGAGAAGAAGCAGGAGCGCGAGATGAGACATCAGGCGCGCCAGCAGAGCTCCGCGTAAACCGTCTTTTTCCTGAGGGTCGCCGGGTTCGCCCGACGGCCCAATACATTTCACTTTCTAATACCAATCCGTAACTGTTAGCGTACGCGCTCCAGATTTAGTCGTGCAATGGCAAGCTCGGGCCATGAAACCGAATGACACGAGCGGTAGCATGCCGTTCGCACTCATCGCTGTGACCATACTTCTCGTATCGACGGTCGCAGTGGCAGTGACATCGGCCTACGATGACAGCTCTAAGGAGACGGACGATATCTCCGACGAGATCGACGCCACTGCCGCAGCCATAGCCGATGTCGCAGCATATGTGAACAGAGGCATAGGGGACATCATCCGTTCATCGTCCGAGGATCCGAAAGGGGGCAACCTCGAGGAGAGATGCTCCGTCATCATGGAAAGGACCCGGGACTGGATGGAGTTCCAATTCCCGATGAACAGCAAAGGCGCCAAAGTCTCGTACGTATCCCACCACATGGAGCTCGCAGCGGAACCGATGGGCATCGATCTCGGAACCGACATCGACGGGTACACCCCGGCCTATCTCAGAGGCGTGGGAGAGGTCGAAGCGGTGATCGAGACTCAGAACGGGAAGTCCGAGACATCCATAGAGATCCGTTCGGACGGCAACTATGCCATACCTCTATCGCTGGAGCGCGCCGGGATCTTCGAATCCATGACAGGAAGCGCCGGAGCCAGCCTCGCCCAGATGATGGAATATCAGCTGACATCGCTGGCCGAATACAGGGTGCTCAACGGCTTCGGCGGACTGTCGTCCTATGGCGAAAGGGGAACCGACTCCATTCTGACAGAAAGAGATGTGGAGGAAGCCCTCCAGATATGCATGGAAGCGCTCTCCGCGATATGCTTCCGCGACGGAGACCTGGCTTCAAAGGACCGTGCGGATCTGGCTGACATGCTGGGAGCCGAATCCGGAACCATCCGGATAGATATGGCTTCGGTCTACTCGCAGGCGCTGTACGCCGCCGTGGACGAGGTGGCCATCCGCTGGCTGGACTACTTCTACGGATTCGAGGTCCTCACAGCCCTCGACAAGGTCCTGAACCCGTTCAGGGACGCGTTCAAATCACTCTCCGGATTCCTGAAAGGCGAGGAGAGGGTCAGCGGAGTCCCTTATCTGAAGAAGGCGATGGAATCCTTCGGGATACCGGAATCCGAGTACAGACACCCCGGATGCGGAACCACGTCGATCTCGGTAGGAGGATTCTCGATACGCGTGGAGAATCCGGCCGCAGACCTGTTCGAACAGAGTTGGATGAAGGACTTCAAGAAGAGATTCGACCGGAACGAGGACTATGTACGCGACTTCGTGATAGGCATACTGAAGGATGCAGCCGTTAGAGCCTCGGAGCGCACGGATCTGGGAACCGTATCCATCCAAATCGATCCTTACGACGAGAAAGGATTCCTGAACGAGCTCATGACGCTCTATCGTGAAGCGGTATCTGGCTGCCAAGACGTCCTGGAGTCGGAGATTACATCGACCCTCCGCGACAGCAGGGTCTATGACGAATTCTACGGAAGCCTGGCGGATGAGATCGGATCGCACGAGGAGGAGTTCGTGCTCTCGGGAGACCTGAGAAACAGGATCCGCGAAGCACTGTCCGCGGCGATCGAACAGAAGAAAGCGGAACTCGAAAAGGAAGGGAAAGAATACGACACCCCCGATATTGATGCTCTCATGTCATCCGCCGAGGTGGCATCAGCCTTGGAATCTTACAGGATACAGGTGCATGAGGACATCGAAGCATTCCGGGCTTTGAAAGGCATCGATGGCGGCGACAGGAGCATCATACACAGAGCCCTGTCGGCGATATGCTCCTACGGCCTCGGTGCGCTGGGCGTGCTCCTGCCCATGGAAGAGAAGGCGGAATCCATGGCGAGCGAGATCCTGGAGAACGAAGGGATGAACCCCTATTGCGGTCTCGTCGACATGCCGGGATCCGAGGAGTTCCTTCTCAAGGACGACGCGGGAGGCACGGTCAAGGAGTATCTGAGGATCTCCATAGACACAGAATCCCTCGCCATCGCAGTGAGCAAGCCGTCAGGCATCCATGATGTGGGATTCGGAGCAGACAGCGGAGCATCGTATACCACTGAATTCCCGATATCGGTCAAAGGAACCTTGCGCTATTCAGTGCAGGGCTCCAATCCGTTCTCGCAGGCGATGGGGGCCGTGACATCCGCAATGGACGGAAGCATCGCCCTCGACCTGGACATGGACATCGCCGTAGCAAGCGGATGGTCTCTGGAAGGGATATCGTACGAACCTAGCTGCACCATCCTCACCGACATAAAAGCGGCTCTGATAACACTGTTCGAACCCTTGATCGAGCCTCTGCGCGAGATCATGGGCGCGATCCGCGGGATCATGACGCTGATCAACGAAGCGATGATGAGCATCGCAGGATTCGTGAGCGACCACCTCCTCGACATCTACAGATTCCTGCAGGACCCTTTGACCGAGCTGTCGCGCATGATAGAGGACTTCCTGGAATCGGCGATCTCGGATGCCGCCTTCAGGATCCTATTCGATATCAATCTCGGCGACCAGTCGTTCAAACTGCAGTTCTTCGGATGCGAGCTGCAGATATCCACGTCTGCAGCGACCTGGGGGGCCAGAACCAAGACGATCATGGAAGCCGTATTGACTGTTCCCGTTGCGGGACTGGTGCTATCGGCCGGATTCGAAGCCAAGATGAGAGGCGAGGTATCCGCAGAGAACCTGATCCTCACCGGAAGCGGAGGCATATCGGGAGACGGATGGTCCATCGACGCGAAGATCGACCCTCTGATGAAGGGAGGCAAGTACCTTTTCACATTGAACGGCAAGGCGGGGAAGAACAGGATATCCATCGCGGCGCCGAAGGTCGAGAGCTATCACGAATTCGGTCTGACGCTGAGCGATGTTCCCGGGATCGGAAAGGTACTCGACTCGATTCCGCTTCCGATGATAGGTGCCAACCTCAGCCTGGACGCGGGATTCCAGATAAGATGCAAGGCGGCCACCCAGACAGGGCTGCTGATCAACGAGTACGAATCGAATCCTCCGGGCACCGACAAAGGCAACGAGTGGGTGGAGATCCTCAACAACACGGATTCCGCCATAGATCTGACCGGATACAGGCTGGTCCTGGAATCGAAGAAGAGAAGCGGCGAGACGGAGCTCTCCGGAACGCTTGCTCCCGGAGAATTCCTCCTGGTGCATCCGGATTTCACACTGGTGAACAGTCCGGGCCAGGGATCCAAGAACGGCGACAATCTCGTGATCAGGGACGCACAAGGAGAGATCGCAGACAGCGTCAGAATGAAATCGGACACATCGGACGATGACGAAAGCTGGCAGAGGGGATTCGACGGAAGCTCGGAATGGGTCAAAGCCAAAAGCACGATGGGAAGAACGAACGGCTCCTGGATCACATCATCGTTCTCCGCCGAGGAGCTGAAGGAATGCGCATGGCGCGCAGTGGAGAAGTCGTTCGGCCGCATCGGGAGCATTACCGATCTGGATTCATTCGTGGCTTTCATGCAGTATATGGTCAGATACACCCTGGAGGAGCTGATCGATCTGGTGGCGGAGCTGATAATAGATGCTTCCGTATTCATCAGCGCTGATGTGAAGGATGCCACATCCTCGATGTCGTCAGGGATAAGGGTGGCGTTCCGCACGGACGGGGACCTGGTCAAGGACTGTCTCAGATTCATCGCCGGCAAGGTGGAATCCCTGATTCTCGGGATCAAGAACCCCTACAGGATCAATCCGCTGGAGATGTTCACCGAGAACATAGACCTGGAGGTGCTGGCACATGCCGCCGTCGGATTCCCGGAGATAATCTCCAAGGGAGCGGACCTTCCGAAGATGGACCTGGCGGCCGTCTTCAGGGCCAACCTATCGTCGATATCCCGCATCGCCGGGATCGATACGGGACATCCCGGCATGGAATTCGGCATAATGGCCCGCGACTGTCCGATCGTGGCGATACCTTCCAAGTTCAGACCCGATCCGGACCTGAGCCACGACCTATGGCTGTTCAAGGCGACGGTGACGCTCGACTGAGGCCTTCCTACCACCTTTCAAATACGGTTTGTGCGATGAGGCAGCCATGGCCGCGATGGACTTCAAGATACCGACCGTCCTCACATCCGAGGAGCTGATGGAGAAGGCTTTCCACAGGGCATCCAAGATCTACAAGAACGGGACCAATTCCCTGGATACCCGCAAGAAGACCGCTCTCGCGAAGGTCACCGCATCGGGCGATATCGTGGTCACCGCCCTGAAAGGATACGTGGACAGGTTCCCCAGGCTGGACAAGGAGGATGATTTCCTCCCGGAGCTGGTGGACATCGTCATCGGCATCGACCGTTACAAGAAGGCGTTGGGCGCCGTGAACTGGTGCGCCACCAAGGCGGAGAAGCTGAAGAACGACACACTGAAGGATATCCGCAGGACCAAGGACCCCGAGGTCGTCGAGGCCACGCGCAGGAGCTTCTACGGAAGACTGAACTCCTACGTGGACAGGATATCGGACGATCTCCTCTTCCTCCAGGAAGCCAAGAACAAATTCAGAAAGCTCCCGGCCGTGGATCCTGCCCTTCCCACCATTGTGGTGGCGGGATTCCCCAACGTCGGAAAGAGCAACCTCGTCACCGTTCTCTCGACCGCGGAACCGGAGATCGCGCCGTACCCCTTCACCACCAAGGGAGTCATCGTCGGACACATCCAGGACGACTGGAGGAAATACCAGATCATAGACACCCCTGGCCTTCTGGACAGGGAATTCGACCAGAGGAACGACATCGAGAAGCAGGCCATCCTCGCGCTGAGGTACCTGACGGATGTCATGCTGTTCGTCATCGACCCTTCGGAAACGTGCGGGTTCAGCACGGAGGTCCAGGAGAAGCTCCTGAGCACGGTCAAGAACGGATTCGAAGGAATTCCGATAATAGAGGCCGAGAGCAAGTGCGATGTGTTCAAGAGCGGCGACGGAAGGATCGCGTTCTCCGCCCAGTCGGGCGAAGGCATGGATGCGCTCAAAGACAGGATCATGGAAGAGCTTCGCACGATCGCGCGCCGGAAGGCCGCGGAGGCGGAGATCGAATGAGCAGTCCGGGCCCTGCATACAGCGAGGAGATGGGTCGCTACTTCGCGAAGCTCTCCGAGATGAAGGACGAATGCTACAGGATAGCGGGTGAGGCCCGTGCAAAGGGGTACGATCCTTCCACCGAGGTCGAGGTGCCCCAGGCTGAGGATCTCGCATCCCGTGTGGAGAAGCTCCTGGATGACTATCACGTCGAAGGCGTCGCCGAAGATATCCGCAGATTGACCGCGGAATACGGCAACCGTGAACTCGTCGCGCTCATGGTGGCGAAGGAGATGGCCAAACGTCCGGCCGAGAGCACCGAGAAGGCTCTCGACAGGGCCGTCAGGGTAGGCCTCGCAGTTCTGACGGAAGGGATTCTGGTCGCGCCCCTCGAAGGAATAGCCGATACCAAGATCGGAAAGAACGCCGACGGATCGACGTATGTGGACCTGATCTTCGCAGGGCCCATCCGTGCAGCCGGGGGAACGGGACAGGCCATGAGCGTCCTGATCGCCGATGTCGTGAGGACCGAGCTCGGCATTGGCAAATACCAGCCCACCGAGGGGGAGATCGCCAGATTCGATGAGGAGATCCCGCTCTACAAGCAATGCCAGCACCTCCAGTACACCCCCACCTCGGAAGAGATCGATCTGATCGTCAGGAACTGTCCTGTGTGCGTAGACGGCGAAGGAACGGAACAGATGGAGATATCCGGTTTCAGGGATCTCCCGCGCATTGAGACGAACAGGGTCAGAGGAGGAGCATGCCTGGTCATAGCCGAAGGGATGTGTCAGAAGGCCTCCAAGCTGAAGAAGCACGTCGACAAGCTGGAGATGACCGGCTGGGAGTTCATCGGCAAGTTCCTGGATGCCCACAAGGCCGACAAGAAGACGACCGACTCCAACGCTCCCAAGAAGGTGGAGCCCAAAGAGAAGTACCTTATGGATATCGTCGCCGGAAGACCGATATTCGGACATCCGTGCGCAGTCGGAGGATTCAGACTCAGATACGGGCGCGCGAGGACATCCGGACTCGCATCCCTCGCATACAGCGTCGCCAGCATGTACGTCATGGACGAATTCATGGCGATCGGCACGCAGCTCAAGATAGAGAGGCCGGGAAAAGCCAGCGTGGTCACCCCCTGCGACATGCTCGAAGGACCCACGGTCCTGCTGAAGAACGGAGACCTAGTCTACTGCGGCACTGTGGCCAAAGCCCTGGAGGTCCGCGACATGATCGCCGAGATCGTGGACAACGGCGAGATACTGGTGCCTTTCGGCGAGTTCTGCGAGAACAATCATACACTGGTTCCGTGCGGATACCCGATAGAATGGCACGAGCTGGAACTCAAGGAGAAGGGCGATCTGCCCGAGGATTGGAAAGACCCCACCTATGCACGCGCCAAGGAGATGTGCAGGACGATGGGCGTTCCACTGCATCCCAAGTTCAATCTGTTCTGGTCGGACTATCCATTGGATCGCATCAAAGGACTCCGCGAACATATATTGAAGACCGGAAGATTCGATGGGAAGAACCTCTCCGTGGAGCTGGAACCGGTATCGAAGCGCATGCTAGAGGATCTCTGCGCTCTGCACATCGTCAGAGAGGGACGTGCGATAATAGACGAGCTCTACTCTGAACCTATCCTCGACTGCCTCGGCATAATCCATAGAGACGGCTCGCTCACACCGGGGCCGGAACTGGAGGGGGAAAGCACTCTCGAAGCCATCAGCAAGGCTGCCGGATACGAGGTCCGTGCACGTGCGATGACCCGCATCGGAACCAGGATGGGACGTCCCGAGAAGGCCAAGGAACGCGAGATGACTCCCAAGGTCCATTCCCTGTTCCCCGTTGGCAAGGATGCCGATTCAGGAAAGGAGATGAACGCGGCCATCGCCGTATCGAAATCGTCTGCAGCGAGCCGTAAGGGCGGAAAGCCCGAGATCACCGTCGAAGTAGGCAACAGACTGTGTCCTGTCTGCAAAACGTACACGTTCAGGAACTGGTGCAGAGTCTGCGGTTCCCACACGGAATATACTCCCAAAGCCAACGATTTCGGAAACCTTGGACCCGCCCCCATGCAGATAAACCTGGAAGAGGAGTACAAGGCCGCGCTCGAAACGGTCGGAGAGCGCCAGACGGAACTGAAGTGCCTCGATGTGCTGATATCCAAGACCAAGACATGCGAAGCTGTGGAGAAGGGCATACTCAGGCAGAAGAACGGCGTGAGCTGCTTCAAGGACGGGACGATCAGATTCGATATGACCGATATCCCCCTGACCCATTTCAAACCGAGGGAGATAGGTCTGAGCATAGAGAAGGCCCACGAGCTGGGCTACACCCATGATTGGAACGGGGATCCGCTCATCGATCCGGAGCAGATATGCGAGCTCAAGGTCCAGGATATAGTTCCCGCCAAGGACTGCGGAGACTACCTCGTGAAGGTCGCAGCATACCTGGATGACGAACTCGAGAAGTTCTACAAGCTCCCCAGATACTACAACGTCAAGAACAGGACGGATCTGATAGGGCACATCACGTTCGGACTCGCGCCTCATACTTCGGGAGGAATCCTGTGCAGGATCATCGGATACGCCGATGTGCGCGGATGCTACGGACATCCGTTCTTCCATGCGGCGAAAAGAAGGAACTGCGACGGGGACGAGGACTGCGTCATACTGGCCCTGGACGGCCTGTTGAACTTCTCCAAGACGTTCCTCCCGGACCGCCGCGGCGGACTGATGGATGCGCCTCTGGTTCTGACCACCAGATTGGATCCGAATGAGATCGACAAGGAGGCCCACAACGTGGACTGCCTGAGACACTATCCCATCGAACTCTACCGCGCCGCCATGGAGATGAAGGAACCCAAAGAGATCGAGAAGATGATGGATCTCATAGCCGGAAGAATAGGCACTCCCGATCAATACGAGCACCTCGGATTCACACACGACACTCACGACATCTCGGAAGGTCCCAAATACTCGGCCTACACGACGCTGGAGACCATGATGGACAAGATGGATGCACAGCTCATGCTGGGGAAGAAGATACGTGCAGTAGATGAACAGGATGTGGCGCGCAGGGTTCTGAACAAGCACTTCCTTCCAGATATGATTGGAAATCTCAGAAGCTTCTCCACTCAGACCGTCAGATGCACGAAATGCGGAGAGAAGTATCGCCGCATGCCTCTGGCCGGAAAATGCACCAAGTGCGGGAACGCCCTGACCCTGACCGTCCACGAGGCCTCGGTGAAGAAATATCTGGAGATCTCCAAGAAGATCGGAGAGAAATACGGGCTCGACGACTACACTAAGGAGAGGGTTGAGATCCTGGAGATGTCCATGGACTCCGTGTTCAACAACGACAAAGTCAAGAAGTGCAAACTCACCGACTTCTTCCGATGTCAGACACGGGGGCCGAAGTACGCCCTCTTGAAGCCGTCCACCTGGATCGACAGCCCCTTCTGCAGCAGCTTGCCGGTCAGCTTGCCAACGTTCTTGGCCACCGATATCTGAGCATTGAGATTGGCGATCTGATAGGCGATGTTGGCGTAGGGCAGGTTCGATTTGGTGGACCAGTAGTCCGCGAGTCTGTCCATCTTCTCATCCCCGACCTGAGCTATGGAACGGGCCATCTCATCGCTCATCATGACGACATAGGACATCGAGATGCCGATCTCCCTCTCGCAACGGCCCGAATCATCCTTCTCCATGCTTTCAGACATAGCCTTGAAACCGTCGAGAGCCTCTTTCGCAGAGGAGAATATCTCCGAAACATCCCTCAGATCGGGATAAACCGAGAACGACTCCATAACGAGATACATGTACTCGACGACGAGATCCGCCATCGCGTTGCAGGACGACAGGCCGGAAGCCCTCTCGCGCAGACCGGACATCAGATCCTGTATGAAATCGCTGTCCAGCTCCATCGCAAGCTCGGCCGTTCCGGAACGATTGTGGACCTTGGAATCCCCCATCGTGGACATGAGGCAGTCCAAAGCTGCCTTCACCATGGCCTCATACTGCTCATCGGAAGGCTGGCCGTTCTCCCTGACAAAGGATATCCACTGGGCCAGAGCCTCGGGATAATTGCCGGATGCCATATGATCGAAACCACCCTCCAGCGTTCCGCCTTCGGCCACGGGCACGGCCTGGGCCTTGACGGGAGCCGGAGTCATACCCATCGCCGAGGCGAGCGGGGATGACTGCTGCTGTTTCACATCCTCGGCATAGTACGCCCCGCACTTGACACAGAATCCATCGGAATCGTCGCTGGTAACGTGACCGCATTTGGGGCATATCTTCATGCCACCTCGATTGAACCTAGCTATATAATTGTTGGAGAAGACCCGGCCCGGAGACCGGGAATAGGTTTCAGAGCTCTTCGAGCTGGGATTTGAAATCCTCGGCTTCGGATGAGAGAATCTCGACGGCTTTGTCGAGCGCCTGCTGAGCGGTCAGCGAACCGTCCGTCTCGAACTTGAACACGAACTCCGTGTCGTCTCCTTCGACAGAAAGGCCGTTGCCCTTGCCCAGCTTGTCCATGCATGCCATGCACAGGTTGCACTTGAGCGGGTCCTTGACGACCAGGGTTCCGCCCTCGTTGGCGAAGACGCCCTTGGGACAGACGTCGATGACCTCGATGACGCGGTCATCGGAGGCCTTGGCTCCGTCTATCTCGATGCGAGGCATGTACGAGTAGCCCACTCCGTTGCAGACCTGCCATTTGACATGCTGCTTCGCAGTGCCCATGACGGCTATGGCGTAGATCATCACGGCCTGCCCGTCGGTGAGCTCCACTATCGGGATGAACTCATCCTTGACCTTGAGGTCGGGGTTGCCCAGCGGCATGAGGTCCCCGGACAGCACCGTGCACGGCCCGTGCTTGTTCAGGCTGTACATGATGGAGCAGTTGGGGCATCCCTCTCCGCCGCAGGAGCATTCGCTCTGGGGTACGAACAGGTCCAGATCCGTGGGGACCGGAACCATTCCGAGTCTGTGGGCGATGATCTCATCGAACAGGGGCGTCGTGCTCTCGTACTCCTTGTCCCCTTCCATGATGGGTCCGAGGTGGAACTCCACCTTGTCGATGGCCATCTTCGGAAGGTCCGACAGGAGCGTCCTGCGGAGAGCATTGGCCATGGCGGGGGAGGAATGATGGAGGATGAACCTCGCCTTCCTCTCCGCCATTTCGAGAATCTCTATGTCCATGAGAGTTCCCCCTCAGACCCTGCGTCCCCTGCGTCCGCCCTTCTTCTTGGTACCGTCGTGCGGTATGGGTGTGACATCCTCGATGCGTCCGATCTTCAGGCCGGCCCTGGTGAGAGCACGGATAGCGGCCTGGGCACCGGGACCGGGAGAGGCGGATTTGTTGCCTCCGGGGGCCCTGACCCTGACGTGGATCCCGACGAACTCCTTCTCCTTAGCGGCTTCGGCGACCTTCTCGGCTGCCTTCTGGGCCGCATAGGGCGAGGACTCGTCCTTGGCCTGCTTGACGACCATTCCTCCGGTGGCCTTGGTGATGGTCTCGGCACCGGTGATGTCGGTCAGCGTGATCATGACGTTGTTGTAACTGGCGTAGATGTTGGCAATTCCCCATTTAGCGGTCATCAGTTAGCACCGTCCTCTGCTGTGATTCCTGCCTCTGCTGCGTCGGCCTTGGCGGCTGCCGCATCGGCGGCCTCCTGCTCGGCGACTGCCTTGGCCCTGGCGGCCATTCCGGCCGCAGCCTGGTCCGCGGACGCCCTCATGGGGTGCATCTCGTCGGTGTACGGGGAGGAGGGGTTGTACTCGATGGAGGACTCCTCGGCCCTGGAAACGAGGTATCCGGGGACAGTGACCCTGTGGCCGTTCATGAAGATGTGTCCGTGCGTGATCATCTGCCTGGCCTGCCTGATGGTGCTGGCCAGTCCCTTCTCGAAGACGATGGTCTGGAGCCTGCGGGACAGAACGTCCTCGTCCTTCAGAGAGAGGATATCGTTGAGGTTGGATCCGACAGGAAGGTATCCGAGCCTGCCGCACTTGTTCAGAAGCGCGTCGGCCTCGACCTGAGCCTGCTTGTCTCCGGACCTGAGGCGAGCCTGAAGGTCCCTGGACTGCTTCCTCAGGTTCCTGAGGATGGTCTCTGCCTTCCAGACCTCGGTCTTGTTCTTGAGTCCGAATGCGCGGACGACCTCGACCTCCGCCTTGATCCTCTCGCCCTGCCAAGGGTGGGAAGGGGTGTCGTATGTCTTGCGTGAGAATTTAGGATCTCCCATTCAAATCACCTCAGGACTTCTTCTGGACTCCGAGGGTCAGACCGTGCCTGCCGTTGGAGCGTGTTCTCTGTCCCCTGACCTTGTGGCGTCCCTCATGCCTGACACCGCGGTAGCAGCGGATCATCTTCATCCTGTTGATGTCATCCTTCTGGATGATGTCCAGGTCGTTTCCGATGAGGTGCATGTCGGCGCCGGACTCGTAGTCGTTCTGCCTGTTGATTGCCCAGGTGGGAGCGTACTCGACGTACGACTTGACGAGGGTCTCGATCTCCTTGACCTTGTCGTCGGAGAGGGATCCCATCTTCATGTGGGGGTCGACGTCCGCCTTCTTGGCGACGATCTGAGCGACTCTCTTTCCCACGCCTTTGATGCTCTGCAGGCCGACGACGGTCTTCTTCTGACCGTCGATATCGGTGTTGGCGATACGGACGATGAAGTTGAAGTTCTCATCGACCGCCGCTTTCTGCGAATCTTTCTTCTTAGCCATTTTGGTAGCCTCCGTAAATGAATCCCGTGCAGACGGGATGTGCTCAAGCTCCAATTCCTGTCGGAAGAAGCTCTCAGTGTTCCCATACCATCCCTGGTGTGGGGGTCCTGAGTTTACGCAGGCGTGGCGATGTACTGATTGTTTATAAAGATGAGGGCATGGAGAGACTGTGTTGAATAATTCTC
>DAXO01000080.1 GCA_002506425.1 Methanomassiliicoccaceae archaeon UBA480
CTCATGTATGATATACGGGTCGGGTCATCCCCGACTCATGGCAAAGGAGATCTCCGTCCTCGTCGTCGACGGCTACATTGACGACCCCGCCGCCCTCGGCGTCCCCCCGTACATATCGCCGATGATACGCTCGATTGCGGGAGCCGCCAAGGATGCCGGCGCGGACAGGGTGGACTATCTCACGATAGACATGATAAGGCACGGAGCGATGATTCCTCAGGACAGCGTCAGTGTCGTCCTCTCGGGCAACACCGTGCCCGGGAAGTATCTCAGATCGATGCCTATGTCCGGAAAGGAGCTCGCCGCCCTCGTGCCGAGACTCGGAGGCTGGAAGCTCATAGGCGGTTCCGCCGCATCCTCGGATGCCGCCGAAGGATTCGATTTCTCCATAAAGCGCGACATCGCCGCATCCCTGTACGACGGGATGAGCGGGAAGGAGGTCGGAGAGAGGCTAAGGACCCTCGACGAATGGAACCGGTGGATGCTCCTGGGGGCGGACATCGTCGCCTCGCACCAGGACTTCCCGGAACCGCTCGTTGCGGAAGTGGAATCCTATCGCGGATGCCACAGGTTCTCCAACGGCGGATGCTCGTACTGCATCGAGCCGACAAAAGGCAGACCGCTGATGAGGTCCCCCGACGACATAATCGCAGAAGCATCCAGACTCAGGGAGCTGGGCGTCAGGAACCTCCGCGTCGGAGGGCAGACGTGCATCGTGTCCTACGGTTCGGATCCGGACTCCCCTGTGCCGACCCCCGTCCCTGAGAAGGTGGACGACCTCTTCGAGGGACTCCAATCGCTCGGATTCGACGTGCTCCATGTCGATAATGCCAATGCTGCGGTCATAGCATCGCATCCCGAAGAGTCGGGACAGGTCCTCGAGACGCTGGCGAGGAGATGCACTCCGGGGAACGTCCTAGCCCTTGGCATGGAATCGGCCGACCCGCGCGTTGTGATGGAGAACAATCTCAACAGAGCGGCGGACCAGGTCATGGACGCAGTGCGCACGATCAACAGGATCGGTGGATCGAGAGGCTCCAACGGCATGCCTCTGCTGCTCCCGGGAATCAACATAATCTGCGGACTGGACGGCGAGACCGCCGCGTCGTACGACATGGACATGGACATCCTGGCGCGCATCAGGGACGAGGGGCTCATGGTCCGCAGGATCAACATACGGCAGGTCCTGCCCGTCCGCAGGGAGTTCTCGACCAAAGTGGACCAGCGCAGATTCAAAAAGTTCAAGGAGCAGGTGCGCGAGGACATCGACCGGACCATGCTGGAACGCGTGGCGCCCTACGGCACAGTTCTGAAGAACGTCTACATGGAGCTCCAGGACGGGAACACGACGTTCGGAAGACAGATCGGGTCGTATCCGCTGCTGGTCGGAGTCCCGTACAAGGTGGATGTGGAGGAATTCCGCGACATATATGTCACGGACTGGGGATTCAGATCCATCACCGGCGTGACATATCCTTTCGATATCAACTCCATGCCCATGTCGGCCCTCGCCGCGCTGCCGGGCATCGGCAAGAAGAGGGCGCAGAGGCTCGCCGCCGAAAGGCCCTTCAAAGACTTCGACGGACTGCTCCGCGTGCTGGAGGACCCCCACGTCGTCGACGGCCTGAGGAACATCGTCGTATTCGGATAAGCGCGGACTGCGCATCCTTATCTAAGCGCAGGAGGTTGAGGACTCCATGAATTCCGAGCGCATCGCGAAGTTTCCCTTCCTTGCGGAGGCTCACGACTTCGTGGATGACAGCGGCGCGAGCATCGCCGACCTCATCACATCCCCTTCCTACGAGCCTGCACGCTCCAGAGGAGTCGGGAGGATCATGGATGCGCTGGAGCATTCCGAGGTCAGATACGTCCCGATGGTCCGTGCGAGCGAGTACGACCGTCTGATGGAGGTCCTTTCCTACCCGTATGCGAGGATGATCGTCTCGGCGGTCGGAGAAAGATTCCTGACCAAGCGCTACGCCCTGGCAGAGGCCGTCAGGATGAACAAGATCCTCGCCGGCGAAGACAGGGACACGATCATAGAGGTGTCGGAGCAGCTCAATGCGCCGTCATCGGCAGATGCCGACGGAATCATACGGATGAAGTTCACAGACTATCTCAGGCTGGCCACCCGCATGAAGAGCGTGGAATGGAAGCTGGTCAACTGCGACATCCACTCCGGAATGGTCTGCCTGCCGCAGGACAAATTCAGCCGTCTCATGCAGAACGCCCTCCAGGACAAGATAGAATCGGAGCTCCCTCTGATGACTCCCGATGAGTTCAAGCCGTACCTCCGGGATGATGTGTCCAAGGTCATGGTCGCGCTGGCAGAAGCCAAGGCCAAATTCAGCCCCTCCGGCGGAGAGCTGAAAAGGGATTTCCTGCCTCCCTGCATCGCGCACATCCTGCAGATGTCCCGCCAGGGATTGAATCTCCCGCACAGCGCCAGATTCGCATTGGTTTCATTCCTCAATGCCCTCGGCCTGCAGTACGACGACATCATCAAGATCTTCGCCGAATCCCCGGATTTCGATGAATCGAAATCCGAGTATCAGATCAAGCATATCATGGGACGGGGTGACGAGGGGTACACGCCTCCGGAGTGCTCCACGATGAAGACCTACGGCCTTTGCTTCGAACCGGATGCACTATGCCAGCAGGAATGGCTCAACCATCCCCTGTCGTACTACAGAGCCAAGGTCAGGATGGCGGAGAAAACGAGGAACGGGCAGACTCCTCCCATGAAGAACAGCGAAGCCGAGAAACAGCGATCCCCTCGGACAGGCTCCTGCGGACACTCCGAGGCTTCTTTTCATGATCGGAGCCAGGCGGTATGCGAGTTAAGCCTGCTATAATCTTGGAGATCCGAGTGATATTGCTAGCCGACTCTATTGGACAACGGTCTCGGATGCTTGCGTGGATTGAACACACCATATCAGACGCCATTAGCAATCACCGACTCGCTGGTCGCCAGGCTCGTCATGATTGATAAGAAGGGTTGAAACCGCACGGACCTCCATGGGATCCGCGCGGATGGTTTTCCGGGATTCACTCCTTCTTCTCTTCGGGATGCATCCTCTCGAGATTGCGCCAGGTGATGATCGCCCTCTGGATCGCCGTGAGATTCCCGACGACTGCGAACCAGATCATCATGATCTCCATCCAGGTTATGGAAAAACCGGCGACGTCTATGGTCCCGTGACCGAACTGCATGGCGACGAACTGTATCAGGGGGAACAGAGTGGACAGAACGACTCTGTCGGCCCTTCCGAGCAGTCCCGCATAGAGCCTCGGCGCGCCTATGGCCTGCGCCTGCGTGCCCATATACGAAGTCAGGAGGACCCCGACGAGGGCCAGCATCCCGAGGTAGGGATCGCACCATGTGGCGCAGAAGGCCACTCCGCCTATCATGAACACGTCCGCGTACCTGTCGAAGACATGGTCCAGGTAGTCCCCCTTCGGTCCGGCCTTGCCGGACATCTTGGCGACTTTGCCGTCCAGCGCATCGAAGTATCCCGATACTATGACCATCAGGGCCCCTACAGGAAGGAGCCAATCGTTCCCGTCTGTACCGCTAAGCCAGAATACGAATCCGCATGCGAATGCGAGAATGAGTCCCGCCCATGATATCATGTTGGGATTTACGTTGATCAGACGTTTCGCCACAGGCGTGAGCGCGAAGTCCACGCTCGCTCTCTTGCTGTCTAGAACCATGATTCCATCTCCGATGACCAGTCCACGCTGCCCGGCGGATAATCGTCCGCAGCGCCACTTATGATTTTCTCCGCGATATCGGCCATCTCGCCAACCGTGAGGGAAGACGAATCCATCTCCCCTATCGGTATATCCGTCTCCGAGGCCTCGCAGAGGATCTCATCCAGGATCTCGGCCTGGACGTTCTCCCTGACCTTCGCCTCCGAATAGCCGCGCGAGCGGAGACGGCCGGCCAGGACCTCCGGGGAGCAGCGGAGCAGCAGTATGCCTCTGGAGTCCATGAAATGCGACAGATGGCTGTCGAACACAACAGGACCGGCCTCCGCCCTGAACGGTTCCAAGGCGTCGTTGAGGACATCCAGATCCACCTCGTACGTATCGCGTTCCCTGTCGTATTCTCCGAGGAGTCCGTTCTCCCTGATGAACGCCTTGCCGTCGACTACCTCGTAGCCGCGGCGTCTCAGCTCGGATGAAAGGGTCGTCTTCCCCGTGCCGGGCGTCCCGGTCAATGCGAAAAGGACCATGCGTCCGCGAACCGCAGAGGATGAGATAACGATATTGGAGGAGGACCCCGCATCCCGCCCGGGATGGAGGGGGACAGCCCCCGGTTTCAATGCACCATGCCGAAATACGGCTCAGCGCGTGCGATCGCGGCATCCCACGACGGAGTGTGGGTCAGCGCACCCGTCCTCTCCACAACGAACGATGCGACGGAGGACGCGACCACGAGCGCGTCCGGGATGGCGTATCCGCGGTAGAGGGCCGCATAGAATCCTGCCCTGAACGAATCCCCGCATCCTGTGGCGTCCACAACGGCATCGGCCTTCACGGCGGGGATCTGCAGGATCTCGTCCCCCACCCTGGCACGGCTGCCCTCGGCACCCATTGTACAGACCACGAGACGCGCTCCGCAGTCGAGGATATCGCCGACGCCGGCATACCTCTTCAGGGACTCAGCCTCATGGACGTTGCAGAACAGCGAATCCGCGAGCGGAAGAGCCCTGGAGAGAAGATCCGCATTCCATATGCGGTGCGATTCCTGCGCCGGATCCAGAGCCTTGCAGGTGGCCTCTCCGAGATGCTTCATCACGGATATGTAGTACTCCGGATCGCCGGTGCAGAAGTGCACGTACTGGGAGCGCTTGGCGTTCTTGAGCATCGATACGCCGATCTCGGACGCGTACCCCTGCGGACCCTGGTAGAACAGGACCTTCTGATCGAGATCGGGGTCGTTGACCACGATGGCGGTCGACGTCTCGTAGCCGTCCACGGCCACGAGTTCGTCCATTATCAGGCCGGAGTCCTCCATGACGTCCCTGTATCTCTGAGGAAGGTCCTTTCCGACCAGAGCGCAGATGGCCGTCGGGCATCCGAGCCTGGCGGCGGCCACAGCTATGTTCGATCCGGTTCCTCCGAGGGACGAGGATTTCGTCAGGACGTCCTCCGACGTGTTCTCGCGCGGGAACTTCCTGACGGTGAGGATCTGATCCAGCGTGACATGCCCGTAGACGGACAGGAAAGGGTCCTTCAGGTCCCTTCCTCCCAGCCGGACATGTAGGTTATCTGCTCGTTCGTGAGGGAGTCGATCTCCACGCCCATGGATCTCAGCTTTATGCTAGCGATCTCCGAATCGATGGATGCGGGGACGGCATGGACAGTGTTGTCCATCCTCTCGTAGTTGTTCACCATATGGACGAGACCGAGAGCCTGCGTAGCGAAGCTCATGTCCATGATCTCGGCGGGGTGACCCTGTCCTGCGGCGAGGTTCATCAGACGTCCCTCGGCTATGAGGTACAGCCTCCTGCCGTCGTTCATCCTGTACTCGTCGATGAAGTCGCGGACCCTCTCCTTGGAGCTGCTGCACGCGTCCAGAGCGGTCTTGCTGATCTCGTTGTCGAAGTGGCCGACGTTGCCCATGACGCATCCGTCCTTCATGACGCGGATGGCCTCCTCCGCCACGACGTCCTTGCATCCGGTGACCGTTATGATTATATCCGCAACGGCGGCCGCCTTGGCCATCGGCATGACCTCGAATCCGTCCATCTTGGCCTCGATGGCCTTGATTGGATCGACTTCTGTCACGATGACGGAGGCTCCCAGGCCCTTGGCGCGCATGGCGACGCCCTTCCCGCACCATCCGTATCCGGCGACAACGAGACGCTTTCCGGCGACGATGAGGTTCGTGGCTGTCATCCATCCGTCGAAGGCGGACTGTCCGGTGCCGTAGCGGTTGTCGAACATGAACTTCATCTTCGCATCGTTGACATCGAGAACAGGGAACTTCAGAACCCCGTCCTTGGCCATCGCTCTGAGCCTCTGAACGCCGGTGGTCGTCTCCTCGTTGGCGGCCTTGACGCCTGGAAGCACATCCTTCCTGGAGGTGTGGACCATGGAGATCAGGTCTGCTCCGTCATCGATGATGAAATCCGGCGCCATGTTCAGAACAGTGTTCAGATTGTTGTAGTACTCCGACTCGGTCTCCCATTTCTTGGCGTAGACGTCGAGCCCGTACTCGTCCCTGAGGGCCGCCGCGACGGAATCGTCGGTGGAGAGGGGGTTGCAGCTGGCGAGCCTGATCTTGGCACCGGCATCGGCGAGCGTGACGGCGAGCATTCCTGTCTTGGCCTCCGTGTGCAGCGCCATGCCGATCTTGAGTCCGGCCAGAGGCTGCTCGTCGATGAAGCGCTTCCTTATGTCCATGAGCACGGGCATATGGTCCGCGGCCCAATGGAGCCTGAGGGATCCTTTCTTCACAAGGTCTTCCATGTTATCACTCCAGTCCCGCCTTCAGGGAATCGCAGATCGCTTCCACCGTAGCACGGCGACATTCATTTCCCGAGAAGCCTTCCGAGACCTTTATTATTGTCTCATCATCGCCGCGCATCTCATCCACAAAACGGATGATATTGGAGACGGCGCGGGAGATCTCATCGCAGATCGGGACCGTGGCGGCCTTCGACGTGCGCGAAAGCGGGTTGAGATCTATGGAGATGACCTTCTTCCCCATGGCGATGAGGGCCTCCGCCCTGTCGCCGTCCTCTATGGGAACGAGTATCACATCGCTGGACCAGATTCCTTCGCGGGTGCAGAGGGCGCGGTCGTGGTCCAGACCGGCGATCCTCTCATCGGGCTCTCTTCCGAGTACTCTGTCCGCACCCTTAGATTCAAGCAGGGAGATGACGGCTTCCATCCTCTCCGGGGTCCTGTGGAAGAGATTGACCTCTATCTTGGCGGGGACGGCCTTCGCCAGTGCTATGAGCCCGTCCGCGTCCAAGGCGGCAGCGTTACCGTTTATGCATATGACAGGGTTCTTTGCGGCAAGCAGCATGGCGGCCGCGGCGCGCTCCGCATCCTCCGCAGGACGCGTGGTGCGCTCGCCCATAAGGTAGTCGAATGCCTCGCCTCTGCCCTGGGATATGAGCCCGGTGGGCGTCACCACGCCCTTGCCGACCATCTCGACAAGCAGTTCGCGGGTCATTAGCGACTTGTATCTGGGATGACTCTTTGGAATGTCCACGCCGTCGGAACCGCTTCGTGCCGTATATACTGTGGCTTCCGCCGTCTTGGACGATTGCGAGGGGCCTACGTCAAGCCTAAGTAGCGGACGGCTCTAACTGGAACCATGGCAGAATTCAGGATCGTCCTGGTAGGACCGAAGTTCCCCGGCAACGTCGGAGCGGTGGCCCGCTCCATGGCGAACTTCGGGCTGAGGGACCTGGTCCTGGTCCACCCCTCGTGCGAGCTCGACGACGACGCGTTCCGCAGAGCGAAGCACGGATCGTTCATCCTCGACGGAGTCAGGATAGTCGACACGATCGACGAGGCTCTGGACGGGTGCTTCCTCGTGGCAGGCACCAGCGGCGTGACCACGAAGGGGGACAGCAACTACACGCGCATACCCGTCCCCGTAAGGGAGTTCGCAGAAGGATGCAGAGGCTATCAGGAGAAGATCGCACTCGTCTTCGGAAGAGAGGATATCGGACTCCTCCAGGAGGAGCTCGAGAGGTGCGATGTGCTCGTCTGGGTTCCTACCGGCGACGAATTCCCCATCCTGAACCTGTCGCATGCCGCGACGATCGTCATGTACGAGATGTATCAGGCGGACCATGTGCCCCGCAAGACCCTTCCTGCGAGCAGGGACCAGAAGGAGAGGCTGTTCTCCACCTTCGATGACCTGATGCAGGAGGTCGGATACCCCGAGAACCGCAGGAACGGGACCAGAGTCATGTTCAGACGCATGATGGGACGGTCCATCCCTTCGGAATACGAGTTCCGCACCATCATGGGCGTCATCGGCGACGCCGTCCGCATAATCAGGAACGGCAAGCCCTGGGAGAAGAAGGATTAAGCCCTTACCGGCAGGAACACGAGGACCTTGTTGTCCTCCAGGTCGTCGCGCAGAACGACATCCGGAAGGATGCCTGTCTCGGACACCACCTTGTCGAATATCGCATCTATCTGCGCGGTGCGGAATCCCGAACCGAGCGATATGACCATCTTCCCGAGAGACGGATCGACCGGATAGGGGGCGTTCTCCACAGCCCTCCTCACAGCCTCCTCGGGATGCATGGTGTTCACATAGGAGAACGTGTAGGACCTCTCAGGGAACGTGCTGAAGAACGGGCCTTCCAGTATGGAAGCGATATTGTTGATCGCGAAGGTCGTGGTGTACTCGTAGACACGGAAGAACGCGTCTATCTTCATGTCATCGACCATCATGGACTTGTAGAGCGCCATGTTGTCGATAATGAACATCCTGTCGACCAAGGGAAGGCTGGAAGATACCTCGTCGAACGCGCGAGAGCGGGCCTCCTCGAACTCCAGCGGGATCCCCACGACGGCTATCACCTTGCAGCCCATCCTCCTGGCGCAGGAGACGACATTGGTGAACGCCATCGTTCCAGAGAATCCGCCCAATATCGAGAATATTATCACAGCACGAACCCCTTCGAGACGAGAGCAGAGCAGATCGTCGTCTCCCGAAGCTATGGGGCGATCCAGATCCGGATCGGATACCTGCCTCTCGGCGGCTCCGGCGGGATGGACCTTGACGATCGGAACGGAATGAGGGGTGTGGCCGTTGACGATGCGGCCTGCCGCGCCTCCGCATACTATCAGGACGACATCATCCAAATCTCTCACCGATGTTGGCCCTGTCCTCGATGTAGCGATGCGCTGCGGCACGAACCATGTCGTCGAAGCTCCTCCCATCGGACGACAACTCCGTTATGTCGACCGTCTGCACCTCGTACACAGGCTCCGTCCCGCCGGCGACGCGATCCTCGGCATAGGAATCGAGAACCGTCCTGACGGCATCGGAAAGGGAGCCGAACTCGCCCTCGACTACCAGCGCGCGATAGACGGCGATGGTATCGGGAGACAGCCTCAGAAGGACCTTGGAATCGTCGGCCATATGTCATCCAGCTTTGATAGAATGAAAGTAAAGGGTTTTGGGGGGTTCCGGTGAAGGAACCCGATCATCCGAACAGTGCGGAAAGACCAGCGGCGGCCTCTTCCTCGCTGACGGCCTCTTCCTCGGGCTCTGCCTCTTTGGCGGGAGCCTCGGTAGCGGCGGCAGCGGCGGCGGGTGCGGCAGCGGCGGCGGGTGCGGCGCAAACAGATGCGCTGGCAATGGCCTCCTTGATGTCGACTCCGTCGAGAGACGCGACGAGTGCCTTGATCTTGGCTGCGTCAGGCTCGACTCCAGCGGCGGTCAGGATGGCCTTGATGGCATCCTCGGTGATGTCCTTGCCGGCAGAGTAGAGCACCATAGCGCTGTAGATATACTCCATCTCAAATCAACTCCTTATTTAACCGAATAGTGCACTGAGACCAGCGGCGGCTTCTTCCTCGCTGACCTCTTCTTCTTCTTCCTCGACCTTCTCCTCTGCGGGTGCGGCGGCCGCTGCGGGCGCCGAAGGCGCTGCAGCCGCGGCGGAGCTGAGCCTCGCCGCGATCTCGTCGCTGGTGTATCCGGAAGCGGAGGCGAGAGCGAGCATCTGCGCGTCTGCCTTCGCGAGGAGCATGTCGATGTTCTCCTTGGTCGGTATCGCGGCCTCAATGGAGAGTCCCATGGACTCCCTGAACGCCTTCGCGATGAGCGGAACGATCGTCTCCTTAGTCGGATACGCGATCGAAACACCCAGAGCCAGGGCGTTGTGCGCGGCCGTAGCGAACATGGTGGAATAGTAATCCTCGGGGATGTCGAGAACATCCTTTCCGTAGATGACTCCGTCCTCGTATGCGGACCTGAGCTCCATACCCACAACCATGGGCAGGATCTCGAGCTTGGGGAGCATCGCGGCCACGGGTCCAGGGATGGGTTCGCCCTCCTTGACCAGCGTGGTGTCCTTCTTGATCACTATCTTTCCCGCATCGATAGCTGCGGGAAGGCCTATCTTCTGAAGTTCCCCGATTATGGGGCCGGGTCCGAAAGGCGTGGGTCCCTTGTGGACGACAATGTCGAAAGGCGCAAGCTGTCCCTCCTTGGCGGGGGCCGGCGTCATCGTGGCCTCGAGCTTCTTGTAAAGCTTGAAGGGATCGATGTCCGTCGTGACGATTGCGCACTGTCCGTGCACTGCATCCTTGAGTCCCAGGATCTCGGGCTTCTCCTTCGCCGCCTCCTCGATGGCCAAGAGCATGAGTTTGTTCTTGGTCATCTTGAGCTTGGCGTGGGCCCTGAGTCCCGCCCTCATGGACTGGATCTGCTGACCGGGAATCCCGTGCATGTCGACGATAGCGACAACGGGAAACTCGCGCATATCCTGTACCAGCTCCTCGACGAGGTCCTTCTTCCAAGTTGCGACGTGTGCCATCTTCATGCCTCCTTACAGGACCCTCTCCGAGGGGCCCATGGTGGTCTTGACGTAGGCGGAAGCAATGTTGTGCTTTCCCTTCTCCAGGTGGGACTCGACACGCTTCAGGATGAGATCGACATTCTCAGCGATCTCTTCCGCAGACATGTCAACAGACCCGACGGGAGCATGGAAAGTCTTCCTGTCCTTCGATCTGATGGTCACAGACTTGCGGAGACCGTCGATCATCACAGAGGGATCTGCTCCCGGTGCGATGGGCTTCGGCATCTTTCCGCGAGGACCGAGCACGGTACCGAGCCTCTTACCGACGACAGCCATCAAAGGCGCCTCGGCGATAAAGTAGTCGGTGCTGTTCGCGATCTTCTTAGCCTGTTTCTTGTCGTCCGCAATCGCTCCGAGTTCCTCGGGGGTGATCACGGCATCGGCCACGTCCTTGGCTTTCAAGGCTAGTTCGCCACCACCAATCACGCAGATCCTGACCGACTTGCCGCGGCCGTTCGGGAGAATGATATCCTCCTGAATACGGTTCTTGGGCACAGACAGGTCAACATCCTTGAGATTGATGGCCAACTCAACCGTCTCGGTGAAATTGCGCTTCTTCGCACTCTCCAGTGCCTTCTGCACAGCCATCACGGTTGGTTTTTCTGCCAATACAATTCCTCCTCGTAGTTCGAACGAGTCCTTTCGGGACTCTCCTACAAGTAAGGGGACCTATAAGGGGATAGTATTTAAACCTAACAGACCGGGTCAGATACAATCGCGCTCTTTAGCTTTGAGGGTTGAAGACGTTACGTAAACCGACCTACAAAAAAGCGTATTATCGATTCGTGGAATGTCAATCCTGCCACTTTCAAAGTTTTCATGACCTGGAATTGGCACGAACAGGTATTGATGAAGTACGGCATCACCAAGAATCACCACAATCCGCAGGTGAGCCGCATTTCCAAGAACAGGTGTCGTATAGATAACGCTAGCGCAACCAACCGTACCGCTCTCGGGTTCCATTCGGATGCTGTAGAAAACAGCTCAACAGACAAAACCTCTTGTTTACCTGCAGGAATGCCGGAGATGATGCCGCCATGCATCCGTCGGTCGCCCATTGGACTCCATCTCATCCTTGAAGAAAAGCATCTTTCATCATATTTCCCTATTCTAATAGGGAAAAATCATATATTATCAAATAATTCCTAATATCATGGAAATAAAGAGACTGGATTACCTACGGTTTCTGAAAGACTCCACTGGGAAGACAGATCTCGTAAAGGTTCTAACCGGTATGCGCAGAACCGGCAAAACCACCGTGATGCTCCAACATATGGGATTCATCCGCTCATCCGGTGTCCCGGAAGAATCAATCTGCTACATCGACCTGGACCTGCTGGGAGAAGAGATCGATTCGCAGGAACTAAAGGAGATGCTCCAGCCGTGCCTGGGCCGGGAAGGCCTACACTACATCATGATCGACGAAATCCAAGACGTAGAAGGATGGGAGCGTGTGATTGCCATGCTGGTGGCACGCAGAGATTGCGACATCTACATCACCGGCTCCAATTCAAAAATGCTCTCGTCCGAGCTATCGACAAAACTCTCAGGCAGGTACATGGAAGTCGAGATACTTCCACTATCGTTCAAGGAATTCGTGGAGCTGCACGGAGGCGATGAGAACGACAGGTTCCTCCAATACCTCCGCTACGGGCCCCTTCCATCGATCGAACCCGACAGAGGAGATAGAGTCTGTCGCGCTCAATCGGAGGGCGTGTACAACACGGTTATGATGAAAGACATACTCTCGCATACATCCGGCAATGCCGACAAACTGAGAAGCGTATGCCGTTTCCTATTCTCCAATGTCGGAAGAGTGACCAACGCCGAGAGGATATCGACCGAGTTGAAGCTGTCCGATGATACAGTGAGGAAATACCTGGACGCATTGCTGGAAGCTCACCTGTTCTACCATGCGGAAAGATACGATATCGTCGGAAAGAACGTGTTCAGATCGAAAGGCAAGTACTATGCGACAGACACAGGAATGAGGAACCTCCTTGTCAACGCGAATGAGCTGAGGGACATCAGCGCCCCGTTGGAGAACATAGTCTTCTTCGAACTCCTGCGCAGAGGATGGAGGGTATTCGTAGGCAGCTATCGCGATAAAGAAGTGGACTTCACTGCAATCCGCGAGGATGAGATCAGGTATTACCAGGTGTCGCAGACAATTATGGCCGAAGAGACCTATTCCGGAGAGATCGGACCGCTGAAAGCGATAGGCGACAACTATCCGAAGACCATCCTTACTCTGGACAGATTCGGCCTAGGCAACGACAGCGGCATACGGACCATCAACCTGATAGATTGGCTGATGGGTCGTATCGATGCGTAATGCCTTTCTGGCGAGTGAATCTGCTCCGCGTCATGCCGAACGAAGCCACGGAAGCGCTGAAAGAATGCAATGAAGAACGCATCCGATGAAGCTCGGACGCGGAAATGGGGCGGGTTTCCCCGCCCCTGCGAGTTTCAGTCTGCGAGGGCGGCGTCGTACTCGCCGGCCCTGACAGCGGCCTGGAAGTCCTTGGGGTTCTTCCCGTCGAGGGTGACACCCATGGCGACGCAGGTTCCTGCGACCTCCATGGCCCTGGCCTTCATGGTGGCTCCCAGGAGGTCGTCGCCCTTCATGTCGACGATCTTCCTGATCTGCTCGATGGTCAGGTTTCCGACCTTCTCGGCCTTGGCGTTGTGGGCTCCGGACTCGATTCCGAGCTCGCCCTTGATGAGAGCGGACATGGGAGGGGTTCCGACTTTGATGTCGAAGGACTTGTCATCGTTGATGAGGACCTTCACGGGGACCTTCATCCCATCGTAGGCTTTCGTCTTCTCGTTGATCTTAGCTATGACCTGGCCGATGTTAACGCCCTTGGGTCCCAGTGCGGGGCCGAGGGGTGGACCTGCGGAGGCCCTGCCCCCGTCAACCAATGCCTCAACAGTATCTACCATTGTTCATCTCTCCTTCTCGATAATCCGTACGCTGTCTCCTTTGACAGTGACGGGTATGGGGACCATGGCTTCGATGAGCTCC
Source organism: Methanomassiliicoccaceae archaeon UBA480 (assembly GCA_002506425.1). Classification (GTDB taxonomy): domain Archaea; phylum Thermoplasmatota; class Thermoplasmata; order Methanomassiliicoccales; family Methanomethylophilaceae; genus Methanoprimaticola. The sequence continues at coordinate 13,600 of DAXO01000080.1, forward strand.
ACCGTGATCTCCTCCTTGGCCTGGTCTATCTGCTGGACCCTGGCCTTCTCGCCCTTGAACGGTCCGTTCACGAGCTCGACTATGTCACCCTCGACTATTCCGACAACCGCGGAGACGGGCACGAGGTACGGGCTGATCTCTTCGATCGAGATCTCTCCGTTCGTCTCGTTTTCCCTGTCCTCGCTGCGCGAGTTCTTCTTCTCGTCCTTGACGAAACCCCTCGCCTTCTTGATGTCGCGAACGGCCTCGTTCAGGCGGTTGGTGTTCATCCCTTCGACGAACAGATAGCCTCTGAGTCCCGCGGGGCTCAGGATGGCATAGACATCCCTCTCAGACTGACTGCTCTTGGCCTTTGCGTTGGACTTCTCGAAGAGAGCCTGCGCAACAGCCTTCTCCTGGTCAATCTGGGTTTTTAGGATCATGATCGACTGCGTGGCGACGGCTTTGAACGATATCGAATCCGATCCGCCGTCGTCAGCGGTCACGGTCACATCGACCGTGTCTCCGTACCTTGCTCCTCTGGGGCACTCCACGCAGAGGAACAGTTCTTTGGCGGCCTTGCCGCCGGCGTCCACCTTTATCTCGGAGGAGCTGCGGTAGCTTCCCCAGATTTCCTCCTTGGATGCATCGCAGAGCGTTACATCCCAGTCGGGAGCGCTGGAGTCGGGACCCGTGGTGATGGAGAACGTTATCTTCACCTCGGATCCGTCCGTGGAGACGGAAAACGGCCACTCGGCTTTTGAGCCTGCGTGGACTTTCTGGAGCTGGGCATCGCCGGAAACAGAAACCATGCTACCACTCAGAAAGTGTCGGGCAGAACGCTCATTATCCACCAGATTGCGAAGCCGAGAGCTCCGATCAGCACTATGCCGATTCCGGTGATGTACAGCGTCTTGGTATACTCCTCGCGAGAAGGTGTATGGGCCATCTTGAGGATTCTTCCGTACTTTCCCTTCCCGAAGCCTTTGGCTTTGGATTCGAACTCGTCCTGGAGGTCGTATGCCACGGACTCTTCGTCTGCCATTTTATCGTTCTCCTTCCGCTAAGCGGGCTGTCCTCGTTACCACTGAAGGGTAAGAGGTCAAGGAAGACCTTTATCAGGGTCTTTATTAAAAATCTTTCGATTATGGCCAAAATCGATCAAAAACCTGTCTGGCACAGTCATTCCGGAGCGTGACGGAAGGCCCTCGGAAATGTGAAAACGACCGCTCCAGGCCTCTCGTCGAATCTTTTTATATGAGATGTTGGTACGGTCAATTATACCCTAGGGGGCCACAGCATGGAAGAAGAAGTACTTTGCAACGTCGAACTTGTCAAGGACAGCAACGATTTCGTCATCAAGATCCAGAGCGACCTCGGTGGCGTGAGGGAGTACAGGTCCTCCAACTTCGAGGAAGTCCTTGAGCAGCTCATGCAGGATCTGCAGGAAGAGTTCGAATCCCTCTGAAAAGGCGATATCATGGCAGCCGACAAGATTAAACAGGTCACAGATGTCCTCGACATGCTCGCCGAGGACACTTCCATCCCCAGAAACATCAGGAAGGGTGCCACGGACGCCAAAGCCCGCCTCCTCGACAACAAGGAAGCCATGGACGTCCGCGCTACCGGCGCCATCGTCATCCTCGACGACCTGGCCAACGACCCCAACATCCCCCTGCACGGCAGGACCATCATCTGGAACGTCATCAGCCAGCTCGAGGTCCTGAGCCAGCAGAAGTGAGCCCTTAAATCCCAAAAGGCCGGGCGGCGCTCAACAGCGCTGCCCGGCGATTATATCCAAGAAATTCTGGAATATCTCGGAACCGTGCTCGGTGTTCTCCACCTCGGGATGGAACTGGACACCGTAGATCGGACGGTCCCTACATCTTACCGCTTCATTCGGACAGGAGGACGACGAAGCCGTCACATCGAATCCCTCTGGGACGACCTTGACCTCATCGTTATGGGATGCCCATACCTCGAACGAGTCCGGGAGACCTTTGAACAGGTCATCGTGAGAGGAAACCTCGAGACGAACGCCCCCGAACTCAGGAACGGTGCCTGGACCGAGCTTCCCGCCGAAATGCTCGCAGATGAACTGCATGCCTGCGCAGATTCCGAATATAGGGAAATCCGCCTTGTCGAGATACTCTCCGTTGTTCCCCATGCGCGCGGAGTCGCTCGCCACGCTGGGAGCTCCTCCCGAGAGGATGAGACCATCCACGTCGGCGATCTCCTCGAAGGGAGTCGTGTTCGGGACGATCTTGGTATCGACCTTGAGGTATCTGAGGACGCGCCATTCGCGATGCGTCCACTGCCCTCCGTTGTCGACGACGTAGACCTTCATGCCACTGCAACATCGGGGGCGTATATTTGCCTAAGCATTTCCGAGAGGTTGATTATGCTCCGGGGCATTCGGAGGCATATGGGCATAAGTTTCGCCAACAAGTCGTACGTGAAGCTCAAGGAATGCGGCAACGAGTTCGTCGATCTGGTAAGCGGCATGATACCTGCAGACGAACGCGTGTTGAAATCGTTCAAGGCCGGGAGGGACGGCGTGGTTTTCACTACCGAGCGCCTCATAACCATAAACGTCATGGGAGTCACCGGGAAGCAGAAGGCGATCGCGGTACTGCCGTACAGCCAGATATCCGCATATGAAATAGAGACCGCATCGGTCATCGACATGGACGCCACTCTGACGCTCTGGATAAGCGGTCTGGGGGAGACGGTTCTGGAATTCACATGCAGAACAGATCTGTCGACCATCTGCCGCTGCATCAACGGATGTAAATGAGTTTTCCGCGGCCGTATTTCACGCGGCCGCGGCGTTGTCCGAATCACTCCCACTCGATGGTCGCANNGATCTGTCGACCATCTGCCGCTGCATCAACGGATGCAGATGATTCGGATTACAACCTGATATCCGCATGATGGGATTTAGGATGGAAGTACCTAAACGTGTAATACGCGACTATCATCAGCGAAATCAGCGATAGGAGTCCAGTAGCCAGAACTATATAGACATTTGACGGCACATCCA
>DAXO01000051.1:0-1708 GCA_002506425.1 Methanomassiliicoccaceae archaeon UBA480
CACGATCTCTCCCACGGTGGTGCATTCCTCGGGCGACTTGTCGCTTCTCACGCGCCCGGTGAATCTCGGGAACCTTATCCCCAGCCCGTATCCCTCCTTGACGACGTCCCTGGCGGCTGTGTGTATCGGGCTGAGCGTGATCTCCGCTGCGACCACTTCGAGCACCACGGCGGGATCGAACCATACGTCGGGGATCATCTCGGAGACGACGGAGCTCGGCTTCTCCTCGCACTTGGTGCCGTCGAGCAGGGTAGGCATGCCGTCCAGGAACGCGTCGTCGAAGCCCGTTCCGAGCTTGCACACCGTCTCGAATCTCCCGGTCTCCTGGTCGTATGCGGCCATCAGGAGGGCGCCGTACCTCCCTGCCCTCTTGCCCATGCCGTAGAACGCACCGACCACCGCAAGGTCGAAGGAGTCGGTCAGGGCCTGCTGGTAGTCCTTCTTGTATTTGATCCATAGGAATCCTCTGGATCCGGCTCTGTACACCGAATCCTCGGCTATCGACTTGGCCATTATCCCCTCGCATCTGCTGGCGATGGCGCTGTCGAAGAACTCCTCGCCCTCCACCTCGCTCTCGACGATGCGCATGGTCGTCATCTGAACGGGGCCGCCGATCTCGAATCCGGATTCGAGAGCGCCCCTCCTCTCCAGATACGGGCGCGGGGTCATGTCCTCCCCGTCGCGGTAGAGGCAGTCGAACATGAATATCCTCACTGGGATGTCCTTGACGGCTTCATCCATGCCGTGCTTCTTCCTGCGGTGGGTGACGTTCTGGAACGGGAGCATGTTCCCGGTATCCGGATCTATGGCGACGCACTCGCCCTCGATGATGGCCTCCTTGTATCTGCAGGCTGAGCGCAGCTCCTGCGCGATATCTGGGAAGTTGGATGTGAGGTCCTCCAGCCTCCTGGAGTATATGCGGACCCCTTTCTCTCCGATGTGGACCTGCGCCCTGATCCCGTCGTATTTGTATTCGATGGCGCACCTGCCGCCCATCTTCTCGACGATCTGGGCGACGGAGGGGAGCCTCTCGGCGAGCATGACCTTCACCGGGCTGTCCACCGAGACCTTGATGGCGCGGACCGCGTCCATCCCGCCGTTGGCGATCGCCTCGGCCACTCTGCCGATGTCGCAGGTGACGTTGAACGCCCTCTCTATGGCCGGTCTGTCCTCCTTCGTCGCGAATGCGATGGCCAGAGCATCGAGTATGGTCATGTCGGCGGCTCCGACCCTCATTCTGCCTGTGACGGTCCTGCAGAGGTATCTCGCCTCCACCGGGCTGGAGTCGTGCAGCATGTTGGCCAGCGTCTTCATCTTGCGGTCCTGGGAATCCTTGCCGTCCGCGTCCTGTATGGCGGTGAGGCCCTTGACAACCCTGTCGACGGTCAGGTCGTCCGAGAAGAGCGTGGTCTGCTTCTTGGCGGATATCAGCATCTCCGCCACCCTTCCGGGGTCGCCCTCCTCGATCCATATCTTCTCGACCTTGTCCTCCGGGATGCCCGATGTGAAGGCTATGGCCTTGAGAACGAGTCTGTCCGCCATGCCGAGCACGCCCGGGACGAAGTCCGGGTGGAGCTTGCCCTGGCTCAGATAGACTATCTTCCTGAGCTCGTGCCTGTCCGCCTTCCTGAAGAAGTCGGCCAGTATGTCCGTCATCTCCAGCCTGCTGCTGGTCGATTCCAATCTGTCGAACGTGTCTGCGAGCTCG
>DAXO01000051.1:1802-12471 GCA_002506425.1 Methanomassiliicoccaceae archaeon UBA480
CCGCCGTCCCCGAGGGTCATGCCTCTGCTCAAGCGCTCGCTGAGCCGTTCCAGATTCTCCCTCATGCTCTTCTCCTTGCGGATGCTGGATCTCTCGAAGGCCTCGTCGACGGTGCCCTTCGCTATGAGGAGATACACCTCCCCGTCGCTCTTCCTCCCGGTCCTGCCTCTGCGCTGGATGGTGCGTATCTCCGAGGGCACCGGCTCGTAGAATATCACCGCGTCGGTGTTGGAGACGTCCAGACCCTCCTCTCCCACTGAGGTCGATATGAGGACGTTGCTCCTTCCGCTCCTGAACCCGTCGAGGAGCGAGATCTGCTCCTTCTGCTTCAGGCCGCCCTTCGACTGGCCTATCAGCATGCTGACCCTGGCCTCCGGTATCCCCGAGATCTTCGATTCGAGCATCTCGCAGGTGTCCCTGAACTGGGCGAACACGAGCACCTTGGACTCGGGATTCGACGAGAGCGTGCGGCTGACCAGCGACATGACGCGGGAGACCTTGGGATGCTCCACGTTCGTCGCGTCCAGGATGGTCCTCACTGCCGCATACTCCTGTCTCTCCACTATGGCGCGAGCTGCACGGCCCCCCTTGTCCTGGGCCGCCTCCGCCTCCAACCTGTCGAGGTAGCGCCTCAGCACCGTGGTCCCCTCCGATTCCACTTTGCTGACCGCTTCGAGGAGCTGTATGCACGTCTTGTTCACACTGAGGCCTTTGAACACGATCCCGCTCTTCCCGCCGTCGGAGATGCGCCTCTGGAGGCTGTCGCCGATCCCCAGGAGGTATCCCTTCGACGGCATGACGTTGGGGGATGCGATCCTGAGGCTGCAGAGCTCTGAGTAGAAATGGTCGAGCATGACCTTCAGAAGGGCCGATATGTCCCGTATGTCGGAGGGCAGATCGACTTCGATCCTGTTGATGTACGTGTCATGGACGAACGGGGAGACATCGGGGTCGTTCTCGGTGCGCATGTCTATGCGCTTGAGCCCGAGGTTCAGGCAGACCTCCTCTATCTTATCGACGCTGCTTCCGGGGGAGGCTGTCATTCCTATGCGCCTGGTGCCTTTCTTCACGTACTTGGCCACGTTTACGTACGCGTAGTCTCCTCTTCCGCGGTGCGCCTCGTCGTATATGATGAGGGAGAATCCGGACAGGTCGTACCTTCCTGCGTCCAGGTCGTTTGATATCGTCTGCGGCGTGGATATTACCACATCGCTGTCGGCGACGATTCCGGCGCGCTTCGTGTCCTTCATCAGGCCGTTTATCATCGATATGCGCACGTCCGTGAGCAGTCTGGAGAACTCTTCGAAATGCTGCTCGACAAGGGGCTTCGTCGGAGCCATCATCAGGACCTTGCCGTCGGCGAGGAACTCGGCTGCCGTGCGGGCGGCTATAATCGTCTTGCCCAGGCCGGTGGGGAGAATCAGGAGGGTATCCGCTCTGATGCACTGCTCCACCATGCGGGTCTGATAGCCCCTCTCCTCCACCGTCTCGAAGGCGATACGCGGATGGTTGACGTACGTCATTCCGTGCGTAGGATGCGTTCATCCCGAATAATGGCAGCGGTCAGATGAAGTATTCCGGGGAGCTCACGGCCTCCAGATAGCCGTTGCGCTTCGCCAGGTCCACCAGATCAGCCACGGTGGTTCCGTCCAGGATCTCGTCGACCGATCCGTTGATCTTCTCCCAGAGTCCGATGTCGACGCATTTCGCTATCCAGGGGCATTCGCCCTTGAGCGGGGCATCTGTCTCCGAGCCGGAATGCGATCCCTCCATGAGGCGTATGACCATGCCTGCCGTGATCTTGTCCGGTCTCATGCCCAGGCGGTATCCTCCCTGGGGGCCGCGCTCGCCTTTGACGTATCCCGCCTTGTTCAGAGCGGTGATGATCTGCTCCAGATACTTCACCGAGATGTCCTGGCGTCTGGAGATGTCCTTAATCTTGACGTTGCCTTCCGATCCGTATACGGCCAGGTCGACCATCATCTGCATCGCGAAGCGCGTCCTTGTTGAGAAGTGCACGAGCCTTGATGGATGCATGGAATTTAATATTTTCCTAGTGAAAATATGGGAATTGAATCCGGGCAGGAGATCCTGCCCGGAAGGCCTCACGCCTTGGTGAGGCTGTTGTTTATGTTGTAGATGATGACCGCGGGCTGGGCGGCGACACCGAAGTCGGCCTCGCCGGACTGCAGCTGCGTCACGACGGCCTGGCTTCCGGCCACGTACTTGAACGAGATCTCGATTCCGGCCTGCTCGTACAGGGTCGTGTTGTCATCTAGATCCGGGTTGCCCAGGATCTCGGAGAGTCCGGGCAGCTTCTCGTTCGCCAGATGCATCGGGATCTGATGGATGTCGCTCGCGATGGCGCTCATCCTGATCTCGTAGGTCTCTCCCTCGTCCCATTTCTTGACGTCGATCGCCTTCTTCAGCGGTTCGTCGTAGACGAAGGAGTCGGCGAACTCCTTGGAGTTGCTGAATCCCAGGTCCTTGAGGTCCTTCTTCAGTATCCCTCCCACGTTGTACAGCGTGTCGGTCTGATTGGCTATGTCCGTCTTGACCTTGGTCAAGGGGTTCTCCGGATCCCACTTCTCGTACATGTCTCCGTCGCCCCAGGCGTACTCTATGTACTTCAGGGAGTTCAGGATCTGCTCCTGGGTCAGGCCGCTTGCCTTTCCGCCGGAGTATTTGATCGCATACTCCATCAGCGCGGCATGCCTCTCGTTGCTGGGGTCGTAGCCGTTCTTCTGGATGTCGTCGAAGACGGCGTTGAGCCAGTCGGTGGCGTTCTTGGCGGCCCACACCAGCCTGGCGGATGCGTCGGGGTTGTTGTGTATGAATGCCGAGTTGCCGTACAGGACACAGCAGGTCACGTGAGGGAAGATCATGTCGGTGGTGACGAGATGGCTGTACACCGCTCCGTCCCCGTAGGTCAGAGCGCTGAACTGCGGATCCCATGTCACTCCGATCTTCAGACCGGTCTTCTGGAATTCCTTGATCGCCGATGCGGATCCTCCGGTCACCAGGAATCCGACCTCGCCCTTTCCGGGATGCTCGCTCGCGACGAGCTTCAGGTCCGCCGTGGTTCCGTCGGTCCATGTCTTATCGGCCAGATAGTCCTCGACTATCGTCTTCAGCTGGTAGTACTGGATGGAGCCGACGCTCGGGATTCCGAACACCAGTCCCTCCCAGCCCTTGGGGTTGAAGATCACGACGTCGAACCCCTCGGAGTTCTGCCTGGTCTTGTAGCTTCCGTCATCGTTCAGTACGATCAGGTCGCCTTTCTCGACGGCGGAAGGGTCGTAGTAGAACCCGGTACCCACTCCTTCGAGTCCGGACACCAGGTTGATCTCCCCGTCGTTCTCATAGCCGCCGTTGTTCCCGCTTCTCGCGACGACGGTGACGACCGCCGCAGCAAGCACGACGACCGCTACAGCTATCGCTATCACCTTGTATCTCTGCATTCCGATTCCTCCTTCAGTTCCCGGCCTCTGCGAGGGTCGGGTCCTCCATCACGTTCTCTTTCTCCAGATAGTCCAATATTCTCTTCTTCAGCTCGTTGAATTCGGGCGACGATCTGTCCCTGGGCCTTTCCCCCGGGACCTCTATGACTTCCTTCACGGTCGTCGGACGCTTGGTCAGCACCACAATCCTGTCGGACAGGTACACCGCCTCGTCCACCGAGTGCGTGATGAAGACGATCGTCTGGCCCGTCTCCTTGAGTATCCTTATCAGCTGGGCCTGCAGGATGTTTCTTGTCTGCGCATCCAGGGCTCCGAACGGCTCGTCCATCAGGACGACGTTGGGCTTCACGATGAGCGCGCGGGCGATCCCCACCCTCTGCTTCATCCCTCCAGACAGTTCGGATATCTTCGAATCGGCGAAGTTCTCGAGACCTACCATTCTGAGGTACTGGTCCACTAGGCCGTCCCTCTCAGATTTGGGGACATGCGCGATCTCCAGCCCGATCTCCACGTTCTTGCGGACGGTCCTCCAAGGCAGGAGCGCGAAGTCCTGGAACACGAACCCCCTGTCCCTTCCGGGCTCGTCGCACGGCTGGTCGCCTATGTACACGGCGCCTTCTGTCGGTTCGAGCAGTCCGGCGATCATCCTGAGCAGCGTCGTCTTGCCGCATCCGGAGGGTCCGATGAACGAGACAAGCTCGCCCTTGTGGATCTCCAGGCTAATGTTGCGGATTGCCTCGGTCTCCTTCCCCTTGCGGGTGTAGGTCTTTCCGATGTTGTCGACCCTGATCGATCCTCCGGCGACTCCCTCGTCGCCCTCGTCCACTACTGCTATCTCCTTCGTATGGCTCTTGCGCGGTGTCCCGACGTCTTCCAGCAGCCATTCTTTCAGACTCATTCCGCGAACCCCCATCTCTTGTCCACATAGCGGGACGCGATCTCGACCACCGATACGGTGATCAGACCAAGTATTCCGATTATCACGATACCGGCGAACACATAGGGCCACGCGCCCAGTCCCGCCTGGTTGGTTATGTAGTTCCCGAGACCTCCGACGCTGGACGCGTAGAGCTCGGCGGATACGATACACATCCATCCGATTCCTATACCTGTCTTGATCCCGTTCATGAGATACGGAATCGATCCCGGCACGGTGACCAGCTTGAACGACTGGAGCTTGCTGGCTCCCAGCGTCCTTGTGGCGTCTATCCAGTTCCTGTCCGTCTTGGTCACTCCGAACACGACGCTCGTGAGCAGCGGGAAGAACACTCCGATGAACACCACGATCATGGCTCCGCTGGCACCGGACTGCAGCAGAATCACCAGCACGGGGGCCCATGCCACAGGCGCGATAGGTCTCAGCACGTTCAGGGCCGGGTTTACCAGGTCCCTGAGCGTTTTGGACGTTCCGAGCAGCAGACCGAGCGGATACGCGACGATCAGCGCCAGGAAGAATCCTTTGAGGAGGGTCCCCAGACTGGCCCATATGTAGTCCGTCATGGTGCCTCCTGCGGCGGCATCACCGTTCACGGCGAAGTCCTTCAGAGCCTCCCATGTGGCTTCCGGCGTGGGAACCACCGTCTTGTCGATCAGTATCGCGGCGACCTCCCATGTCAGATAGAGCCCGATCAATGAGATCGCGGTACAGACGATCATCCTCAGAGCTTTGTGATATCCGTTCTCAGGGTCGTACGCATAGCGGTGCTTCCTGTCGGCGGGCAGCCTTGTCGTCAGAGACCAGTCTTCCTTCAGCCATTCGACCACGTTGACCATTTTCATCCTCCTTGCAATTCCCCTTATTTCATAGGGCAAATGAGATAAATTAATCATATTATATAAGTCATATTGTGATTTTTATGATTATACGAATATTTTCATATTCGCTAAAGGGAAAATCCGTCGATATATCGAGAAGAGCAATTGTTTCGAACCATTCCTAAATTCATACTGCGCAAATAGGAATATAATAGAGAGAAGGATTACTTCGAAGACAGAGTTGATCCTGATGGCAGGATACATAGGAATCGTATGGCACGGGCGCGGGGGTCAGGGCGCGTTCACGGCATCCAAGGTGCTAGGTGCCGCATATTCGCTGGGGCAGGGAGGGAGCGCCCTTTCGTTCCCTTCATTCGGCCCCGAGAGGCGCGGAGCGCCAGTGAGGGCTTTCACGAAGCTGTCAGAGAGGAAGGTGGAGGACAGGAGCGAGATTTCCGACCCGGATTTCGCGGTTTACCTCGACAGGGGTCTCATCGGCGATTCTCCGTCCGGGAACGCCATAATAGTGAATTCTCCGGAGGACCTCGGAGACGACAGGTTCGTCTGCATCGACGGCTCCGGCATTTCGAAGGCAGTGTCGGGAGTTCCGATCGCCAATATCGCGATGGTGGGGGCCCTTGCAGGCTTCTGGGGAGGAGTCTCTCTGGAATCCGTATTCTCAGGGATCGACGCCGTCATGCCCGAGAGGCTCCGTGAGGCCAACAAAAGAGTAGCGGAGGCCGCGTACGAAGCTGCGAGGGGATGCATATGAATCCCGAAATAAGAGAGGGCCTTCCTGGCTGGGGGCCGACCGGATTCCCCGAGAGCACGGCCTCAGATGCGGGATACCTCGTTGCGGACAGTTCGGGATGGAGGGACCGCGATCCCGCAGTGGACTTGTCGAAGTGCACCGGCTGCGGGATATGCTACAAGTACTGCCCCGACGGGGCCGTATCGATCTTAGAGAGGAAGGCCGTCCTTGATCTCAGGTTCTGCAAGGGGTGCGGGATATGCGTGCGTATGTGCCCTGCCGGAGCGATATCCATGGAGGTGAAGCAATGACCAGGATGTTCCTGTCCGGAAACGAGGCATTCGCCCACGGGGTCAGGCTCTCGCGTCCCGCGGTGATATCGGCGTATCCGATAACGCCGCAGACCACGGTCGTCGAGGCGCTGTCCTCGATGGTCGCGGATGGAATATTGGAATCGGACTTCGTGCATGTGGAGTCGGAGCACTCTGCCCTGTCCTGTGCGATGGGTGCGTCAGCGACCGGAGTCAGGACGTTCACAGCGACGTCTTCCCAGGGATTGCTCTACATGGCGGAATGCCTTCCATACGCGGCGGGCGGAAGGTTCCCCATAGTGATGATGAACGCCAACCGCTCGGTCGCTCTGCCGTGGAACATATACGGGGATCAGAGGGACTCCCTGATGCTGCTCGACAGCGGATGGATCCAGGCCTACGTGCAGGACGGTCAGGAGAGCGTGGACATGGCGATGATGGCCTACCGCATCGCCGAGGACCCGTCGGTCTCGACGCCGTTCATGGCCAACCTGGACGGATTCCATCTCACCCATACATACGAGACCGTCGATGTCCCCGATCAAGAAGCGGCGGACCGCTTCCTTCCTCCGTATGAAACGGAGAACAGGATAGACTTTGAACATCCGAGGAATCTGTGCTTCTCGGCCGGACCCGAATTCAATTCGAGATTCAAGGAGGGGGAGCACAGGGCGATGATGCGCGCCGCGAGAGCGGTATCGGAAGCAGAGGACGAGTTCGAGGAGGTGTTCGGCCGCAGGTATCCGGGCCTGGTGGATCCGTACATGTGCGATGACGCAGACTACATCATCATAACCCTCGGAAGCGTCTCGGGCCTGTGCAGGGATGTCGCCGACTCCCTCCGCAGGGAGGGCGTGAAGGCCGGCGTGCTGCGCATACGCTACATGAGGCCGTTCCCATCCGAGGAGATCGTCTCGATCCTCGACGGATGCAGGTCCGCCGGCGTGCTGGAGAAGGACATCTCGTTCGGAGCCACAGGCGCCGTCTACAGGGATGTCTGCACGGCCCTGTTCTCAGGAAGGGTCATAATCCCGGTGTGCGGAAGGATAGGAGGCCTCGGAGGCGCGGACATCTCGGCGTCCGATATCAGAGCTGTATTCAGAGACATAATAGAAGGAAAATGCGACACGGAATTCATGGGAGGTGAATCGCGATGGCATCGCCGAAGATATCGGACGAGGAGTTCTTCATAGGTCACAAGGCCTGCGCCGGATGCGGCGGGAGTCTCGCCGTGAGGATGGCCCTGAAAGCGCTTGGGGACAGGGCGGTCGCCGTCCTGCCGGCAGGCTGCATGTCCGCGGTCGGATTCAACTACCCTCAGCTGTGCTTCACCAACAACGCCATGATCTCCACCTTCGCCGGGACGGCTTCCATGATGACGGGTGTCGCTGCGGGACTTCGCGCACGCGGGGAGAAGGACTTCACCGTCGTGGGATTCGCCGGCGACGGAGGAACCGCCGATATAGGGATACAGGCGCTGTCCGGAGCGATCGACCGCAACGACGACGTCCTCTACATCTGCTACGACAACGAGGCCTATATGAACACGGGTACGCAGAAGAGCTCCCTGACGCCTTACGGCGCATCGACGACTACCACGCCGGTGGGTCGCGTCCTCAAGGGAAATGCCACCGAGAAGAAGGACATGTTCGGCATCGTGGCGGCTCACGGCATCCCGTACGCGGCGACTGCGAGCGTCGGATACATCGACGACTATGTGGCCAAGGTACGTCATGCCGCGTCGATCGAGGGCACCAAGTACATCCACGTGCTCGCTCCCTGCCCGACAGGATGGGGCATACCCGTGGACCGCACCATAGACTTCGCCAGGATGGCGGTTGATTGCGGACTCTGGCCTCTGGCCGAGTTCGAGGGCGGGAGGTTCCGCCTCAACAGGCCGATGAAGGATTCCGGCGCGCTGCAGGAGTACATCCGCGGTCAGAAGCGTTTCAGACATCTGGATTCCGAGGATATAGAGCATATCGAGAGATGCAGGGATGCAAGATGGGAGTACATCGCGTCCGCGTGGGAGCAGCGATATTCCTAACGGAATAAAAATATCAAATCAAGTTAAATACTATGTATTCATACATTCCCCATAGGAAAAGTATGAATTAAGGTGACCACTATGCCTGACGGAAAATACTGGAACCCTGAAATCGAGACGATGCCCCGCGACAAGCTCGAGGCGTATCAGCTCGAGGAGCTGAAGGAAGAAGTCAAGTTCGCATATGAGAACTCTCCGTACTACAAGAGGACCTTCGACGCAGCTGGCGTCGGTCCGGATGACATCAAGTCCCTGAAGGACCTCGCCAAGTTCCCGTTCGTGGACAAGAAGACCGAGAGGGAGACGCAGGGCGTGGGTTCCTTCCTGGGAGAGCTGTGCTGCGTCCCTGAGGATGATGTCATCTTCATCGCCACCTCGTCCGGATCCACTGGAGTTCCGACGATGAGCCCGTTCACCCAGAAGGACTTCGACGAGTGGCAGGACGTGGAGGCCAGATGGTTCTACCAGACAGGCATGAGGAAGAACGACCGCTACATCCACGCGCTCAACTTCTCTCTGTACGTCGGAGGACCCGACGTCATAGGCGCCCAGAAGCTCGGAGCCCTGTGCATATGGGGAGGCACGCTCCCGTCCGAGAGGCTCATCTTCATCCTGAAGACCTACCAGCCCACCTGCATATGGACCAGCCCTTCGTACGCATGGTATCTTGGAGAGACCTGCAAGAAGAACGGTGTCGATCCCGCGAAGGACCTGGCCATCAAGAAGATCTACGTCGCGGGAGAGATGGGAGGATCCATCGAGACAACCCGCGAGGCCATAGAGGAGCTGTGGGGTGCGGAGGTCTACGACTTCTACGGTCTTTCCGATATATTCGGAGCCTGCGCCGCGATGTGCGAGGCCAAGGACGGACTGCACATAGCGGAGGACCACATACTCGTGGAGACCGTCGACGTCAGGACCGGAAAGGTCCTGGAACCCGGGCAGGTCGGAGAGCTGGTGTACACCACGCTACGCAAGCATGCGCGCCCGATGATCAGGTTCCGCAGCGGAGACATAGGATACATCGACTACACCCCGTGCAGCTGCGGCAGGACCCATGGAAGGATCCATGTGACCGGAAGGAAGGACGACATGTTCGTCGTATCCGCGGTCAACGTGTTCCCGAGCGACATCGAGGCGGTCGTCCACGGAGTCAAGGGAATAACCGGCGAGTATCTCATCCGCGTCTACGAGAAGGACTACACCTGCCGCTACGAGGTGACCATCGAGAAGGAGGACTCCAACGAGGCGGAGTCGGACGAGGCTCTCGCCCAGCGCGTCTCGACCGCCCTCAAGGCGAGGATCGGTGTCAAGCCCGCGAAGGTCATCGTCGCGAAGGAGGGAACCCTCGAGCGCTCCACCCACAAGGCGAAGCGTGTTATAGACGAGAGGAAGCTCACCTACGATATCTGAGGCAACTGCGATGCGCGGACTCTCACACAGGACTTCGGGATTCACCGATTCGGTGATCAGGCGTATGACACGCATATCGAACGAATGCGGGGCGATCAACCTCTCCCAGGGGTTCCCCGACTTCGACCCCCCGGTCGAGCTCACGGACCGCCTGGCGGAGGTCGCCCGCGAGGGTCCGCACCAATACGCCGTCACCTGGGGGGCCCCCAATTTCAGGGAGGCCCTCGCCAGGAAGCAGTCGAGGTTCATGGGCAGGACGATAGATCCCGATGCCGAGGTCCTCGTGACCTGCGGCAGCACCGAGGCGATGATGGTAGCCATGATGACCGTCGTCGATCCCGGGGACAAGGTTATCGTGTTCTCTCCCTACTACGAGAACTACGGGGCGGATGCCATCCTCTCCGGGGCGGTCCCGGTATACGTCGGGCTCCGCGGTCCGGACTACGACTTCGATCCGGAGGAGCTGGAGGCCGCCTTCGCCCAGAACCCCAAGGCGATCATACTGTGCAATCCGTCCAACCCCTGCGGAAAGGTGTTCACCCGCAGCGAGCTGCAGTTCATAGCCAAGCTCGCCGAGGAGTACGACACCTACGTGATCACCGACGAGGTCTATGAGCACATAGTCTACGATCCGAACGTGCACACGTACTTCGCGACGCTTCCCGGCATGTGGGAGCGCACGATATCGTGCTCGTCGCTTTCCAAGACGTATTCCGTAACGGGATGGCGCGTAGGCTACATCATAGCCCCGGCGGAGATCATGGACACCGCACGCAAGGTGCACGACTTCCTCACCGTCGGCGCGGCAGCGCCCCTGCAGGAGGCTCTGGTCACCGCTCTGGAGTTCCCGGACAGCTACTACAGGGATCTCAAGGCCAAGTACACCGCCAAGCGCGAGCTGTTCCTGAAGGGCTTGGACGAGAACGACATC
>DAXO01000051.1:12532-12828 GCA_002506425.1 Methanomassiliicoccaceae archaeon UBA480
TACGGCTATGACAGCGATGTCAGGTTCTGCGAGGATCTGGCAAGGAAGGTCGGAGTGGGCGCGGTGCCCGGCTCCAGCTTCTTCAACGAGGACGTCAACAATCTCATCCGCCTGCATTTCGCCAAGAACGATGCGACCCTGGAGGCCGCGCTCGACAGGCTGGCTGGGATCGGCAGACTGAAGATGCGAGGTTGATTGATATGGGAGATGTGAAACTGGTCTCGCTGATATCGGGCGGAATAGACTCCCCCGTGGCATCCTATCTGATGTCCAAAGCGGGTGCGGACGTCGTCCTG
>DAXO01000008.1:0-1322 GCA_002506425.1 Methanomassiliicoccaceae archaeon UBA480
TACAGTGTTCGGCAATTCAGTTTGACTTCTGGCCACACCTGTTCTATGACTCGGGATGACAACCGTTGAATTTTTCCAGTGGAAATCATTTAAATACTGAGCTAAAATTATATTTAATCATTGCGAAAAATTAAAATATTAGTAAATATCTGTTGAAGATGCCTAAACAGCACGAATGAAGGGGAACTCCCCCCTCTTGTTACCAGCAACGGGGGAGGCCACCCGGGAAAGTGATCGGATGGCAGGGAAGAATAAGGAACAGAGGAACTTAAACACGTCGCACAGGATGACGCCTTATGATGCGAAGGTCGCCGGGACCTTCGCAGAGGTACCGAGGGCGGAGAAATCTCCGCCCAGGGACCTAACCTCAGCGGAGATGCATGCCAACAACTATGCCAAGGTGGACACGGCGCATCTCATCGGCAACCTTCTACACTGGGTGCCTCTGTTCCGTTCCGACCTCAACAACATGAACAGTGGGAAGAGAGGCCGGCCCTATGCCTACTCCAACGCGCTGATCCTCTGGCTCATGATGTACATGAGTCTCTTCAGTGCGGATTTCCGTTCCACCGTCGGCTTCGCGAGAGGAGTCTTCGAAGCCTTCGACATAGATGTCCCCTCATACACCAGGTTCATCGAGAGGACCATGGAGCTGTCCATCGACTACATCATCAGTAAGGATAACCCGCTCAAGTCGGAATACGGCGAGGGCATCCTTGCAGTACAGTGCTGCGGGGAGGTTTTGGAAAGAGTCCGCAGAGTCGGCATCGATTCTTCCGGCCTTTCTCTGTCGTGTCACAACATGTGGCGCAAGAAGAAGTGGGACAGCGGAACCAAGGACAGGGGCTGGCTCCACTTCCACGTCCTGTGCGACGTCGATTCCGGGGAGATGCTCGCTTATGTAATCTCGGACTCGACAATCGGAGATGCGCCCGTACTGAAGCTTCTCGTAGAGGTGGCCGCCGCAGGCGACCACAAGTTCGACAAGGTGTATGCGGACGGAGCCTACTGCAGCAACGAGAACTGGATCTTCCTCGCCAGGGAGCACGATTACGAGTTCATCACCAGCTTCAAGGTCAATACCGCGCCCACCAGCAACGGCTGCTTCGCCAGAGGCGAAGCCGCGGAGAGATGGTGCAGCATGCCCTACGACCAATGGGTCAAGTTGTCCGGATACGGCACTCGCTGGAAATGCGAGTGCACGTTCAGTGACTTCAAGAGGCTCTTCCCGGAGACGGTGACAGCTTTGACAGCTACAGGAATGGTTCGTGACATAGTCTCCAGGGTGAACGTGTTCAACATCTACAAGGGGATCCGGGCAA
>DAXO01000008.1:1331-7185 GCA_002506425.1 Methanomassiliicoccaceae archaeon UBA480
GATGATCGGGACGACGGGTAACGGTGTCGTCATCGGGTAATCCAAGATTCTCCAGATCAGCGGTGCAACCTCGAGGTCGAATTATCGAACACTGTAATTGGCGGATAGACAGGACCGTGCCTTTGCCAACTCAGATCCGGATGCGTTCCTTCAGTTGTATGGATACCCCCTGATAATCGACGAAGTCCAAAAGGCCCCCGTATTGTTCGATTCCATCGAGGCTATAGTCGACAAGGCGATTTACAATGAAAAGGACTGCATAGGGATGTACATCCTCGCCGGGAGTCAGAGCTACAGACTGATGGAGGGGGTTAGCCAATCAATGTCCGGAAGGGTTGGAATAGTAAACATATCTCCGCTCAGTCAGAGCGAAATCGCTGGAAGGGAAGAGATTCCGTTTACTTCTGACCTGATAGTGGCAGGTGAACGTTGTGACGGAATAGATTCCTGGGATATGATGAACGCCATAGTCACAGGATGTTACCCGGAACTTCACTGCGTCAGCACCCTGTCGCCCTGGGCATTCTACAGCGACTATGTGGATTCATACATCGCAAGAGATGTGATGGAGATCGTGAAATTGAAAGATCAGCTCAAATTCTTCAATTTCATGCAGGTAATGGCTTCATGACTGGTCAGGAACTCGTTAAGGAGACCGTATATGATGCTGTCGGGATTGATGGGAAGACATTCAACGAGTGACTCAGTGTCCTGGTAGCCGGCGACATAATTCATCTACTTCAGCCATACAGTGGCGTATCAGCGGTCAAAAGGGTCTCGAAGAGACCGAAGGTCTATTTCAAGGATACCGGGCTCGCCTGCTATCTGTCAAGAATTGCGGATGCATCAACACTTGGCTCCAGCTATCTCAAAGGCCCTATGGCGGAGACATACATCATCAATGAGATCCTGAAGGGTTATGAGAACAGGAAGGAGAATGCGGCGTTCTACCATTATCGCGATTCCGCCGGCGGAGAAATAGATCTGCTCATCCAAAAGGTGGTTCTCTATCCTTGATCGAATGCAAAGCAAGTGTTGACATCTCCATCGGGGATACAGGTGCCATGAGGAGATTCGCCCCGAAGGACGATTCTGTATGCTCGAGATGCGTTGTGTGCCTGACGTCGAAACCATATGTGCTGAAGAACGGTATACCTGTCATTCCAGTTTCGTCTATCTGAACTCGAACCGGGTAACTTGTTGATGAGTTGAATGAGGGAGTGCGATTCTATCCACTCGATCGTGGATAAATGACGAACCGGTCGTAATCGAAGACAGTTCAGAGACAGCTCTCAGGGGCTGGATTCAGGAGTATGTCGGAGTCGAGGCTGTGTAGAAACCAATGTTTGATCGAGCGGGGTTGGATGGCATATTCCATCGCCCCCCGCTCGATCATTCTGTCAGGCCGGCGGCCAGTGTTTTGATGCGGTCGATTATCCCGTCGATCTTCCCGTGAGTGAGGTTGGGGTTCAGGAGGGTGAACTTCAGCATGACCTTCCCGTCCATCACCGTCTGGCCGATGACCGTGCCCTCCGCCAGGAGGAGGCGTCTGATCCTCTTGTTCAGCTCGTCCCCGCCCTTGTGCGCGAAGACCACGGAGGACATCTCCGGCTCCACAGGGGCGATGAAGTCCCCGTCCGAGGAGATCCTGCCGTAGAGGTATGCGGCGTTCTCCACAGCGGTGTCGATGATGCGGCCGAATCCGTCCATCCCTCTGGTCTGGAAGGCCATGTACACCTTCAGCGCATCGAAGCGGCGGGTGGTCTGCATGGATTTGCCTACCAGGTTGATGTATCCGTCCTCCTCGTCCTCCACACGGTTGAGGTAGTCGGCATGGTATTCGAAGCACCTCAGCAGATCCGCGTCCTTGACGAGGATCGCCGAGCAGGAGATGGGCAGGAGGAACATCTTGTGGAAGTCCACGGTGATCGAGTCGCAGATCGACACTGCGGAGATCCTGTCGCGGTACTTCCCGCTCATGATGAGTCCGGAGCCGTAGGCGGCGTCGCCGTGGAGGTGCATCCCGTAACGGTCGCATACCTTCCTCATGGCGGCGGCATCGTCCACCGAGCCGAAGTCGGTGGTGCCGAAGGTGGCGACGGCGCAGAACGGGAGCAGGCCGGCGGAGACATCCTCCTCGACCATCCTCTCGAAGGCTGCGACATCCACCCTGCACTTCGCGTCCACGGGGATCTTGCGCACCGCTCCGTAGCCCATCCCGAGGATGTGGCTCGCCTTGTCCATGGAGAAGTGGGAGATCTCCGACGTGTAGATCCTGAGCTTCTTGAATTCGGGGGGAAGCCCGTCGTTCCTGACGTCCCATCCCAGCCTGTCGCGGCAGAATCTGTCGCGGGCGGCCATCAGGGCCGTGATGTTGGACTGCGATCCGCCGGAGGTGAAGCATCCGTCGGACCCGTTCGGGAGTCCGAAAAGCTCCGCGAGCCCGCGGACCATGCTCTCCTCCAGCTCGGTGGCGGCCGGGCCCTGGTCCCAGCTGTCCATGCTGTCGTTGAAGCAGGAGATGATCAGCTCCGAGCAGATGGTCTCCGTGAGAACCGGCGAGTGGAGGTGCGGCATGTAGTCCACGGACCATGTGCGGAGCAGGTTAGGGAGTATGACGTTCTCGGTGTCCTTCAGGACAGCCTCGAAACCCCTGCCGTGCTCGGGGAGGAACCCGAGACCGTTTACCTTCTCTCTGAGCTCCAGGGGCTCGATTCCGGAGAACGCGCTCCCGTCGGAGAACGAGCGGAAGATGGATTCCAGGGTCTCGCGGAGCATCTCCGCCAGCCTCTCCTGCACGTCCTTCGACTCGGAGATCAGCAGGGGCTCACTGGCGGTGCTCTGCATCGATCTCCCTTACCACGTTCTCGAAAATCGTCAGCGCGGCGTCCATGTCGGCATCGGGGATGTTCAGGGCGCAGAGGCACCTCATGACGGAGCCGTCGCGTCCTCCCCTCTCCATGATGAGTCCGCTCTCGAAGCATCTCTTCTGCACCATGGCGGCGATATCTCCGCCGGGAACGGGAACGCCCATGAGGTCCCTGGGGCCGTGCGGGTCGATGAACTCGATACCGATCATCAGCCCCTTTCCGCGGACGTCCCCGATGATGGAGACCTCCTTCTGGAGCCTCAGCATGCGCTCCATCATCGCATCGCCCTTCCTGGTCACCTCGTCCAGGAATCCGGGTTCCTTCAACCTCTTCATAACCACGGTGCCGGCGGCCATCGCCAGCTGGTTGCCGCGGAAGGTTCCCGCATGGGCGCCGGGACCCCATTTGTCCAGGTCCTGGTCGTAGACGATCACGGACATGGGCTGCGAGCCGCCCACGGCCTTCGATATGAGGATGACGTCCGGGACGATGCCGGCGTGCTCGAATCCGAAGATCCTGCCGGTGCGGCCCATGCCGCACTGGATCTCATCGCAGATGAGGGGGATCCCCAGCTCCTTGGTGATCCTCCTGACCGCCTGCAGGAACTCAGCAGGCGCGGGAACGACTCCGCCCTCGCCCTGGATCGCCTCCAGGATGACGGCGGCCGGTTTGGTCACTCCGCTCTCGGGGTCCTTCAGTAGCCTCTCGAAGTAGTTGATGCAGGCCTTGGTGCCGGCCTCTCCTCCGATCCCCATGGGGCAGCGGTAGGAGTAGGGGTAGGGCATGAACTGGACGCCCGGCATGATGTTTGCCACATGGTTCTTGGCCTTCAGGTTCCCGGTGAGCGCCATAGGTCCCTGGCCCATGCCGTGGTATCCTCCGGAGAAGGATATGACGGTGCCTCTGCCTGTGGCGGTCTTGCACAGCTTTATGGCGGCATCGGTGGCGTCGGTGCCGGACGGGGAGCAGAACTGCACCTTGGCGCGGGACGCCAGCTCCTCCGGGATGATCGAGAGGAGGGTATTCACGAACTCGTCCCTCATGGGGGTCGACACGTCCAGAGTGTGAAGCGGGGCTCCGGACCGGATCAGATCGACGAGAGCGTCGTTGACCTCGTCGTCGTTGTGTCCGAGAGCTAGCGTCCCGGCGCCGTTCAGGAAGTCCAGGTATCTTTTTCCATCCACATCCTCGACCCATGGGCCCTTGGCGGATTTCAGGGCGATCGGGAATTTGCGGGGGTAGTTCCTCGCAGAGGATTCATACTCTGCCTGGTGAGAGACATAGTACTGGTTCGTGTGCATTGAGACGGCTATCTGCCCAATATAAAAAAAGCATTCGACCGGACGCGTGCCTGACATCTGGAGAGTGGCGGCGAATGCTCCGTTCTTAGACCGTTGCGGCCTGAGACCAAGCGGTTTCGGTGATCCCCGCGGTTGGTAAATCGGCGGAATAAAGATCGCCGACGGAAGCGGGATCCCGCACCCGCCGGCGTTGTAAAAGATATCAGTTCAGGACGTCGGACATGTCGTAGACGACGCCCTTCTTCTGGGAGACGACCCACTTGGCTGCCATGACGGCTCCGCCGACGAAGATCTCCCTGGAGTGGGCCTGGTGGCGGATCTCGATGCGCTCGGAGTTGCCGATGAACATGACGGTGTGGTCTCCGACGATGTCCCCTCCTCTGATCGCATGGATGCAGATCTCCTTTCCGCGGGGGCAGATCCCCTCGCGTCCGTAGATGATCTCCTTGCCGCCCATGGCGTCGCTGATGATCTCGGCGGCCGTCATGGCGGTTCCGCTGGGGGCGTCCTTCTTCTGGTTGTGGTGCGCCTCGATGATCTCGACGTCGTAGGCATCGCCGAGGTACTTCGCGGCATCCCTGATGAGCTTGAAGAACACGCCCACTCCGATGGAGTAGTTGGACGAGATGACGGCGGCGACGTTGTTCTTGATGACGGCGTCCGTGATGTTCGTCTTCTGCTCGGCGGTGAGGCCGGTGGTTCCGATGATGAGGTTGACGCCTGCGGCCGCGGCTGCGGGAGCGTTGACGGCGGTGGCGGCTGCGATGGTGAAGTCGATGAGGACATCGGTCCTGCTCTCCTTGAGAACGTTCGCGAGGTCCTTGGAGTCGGATATGGGGACTCCGAGGTGCCCTACTCCGATGGCGTCTCCCACATCCTCTCCGATCTTCACGAGATCGAAGGCGGCGGAGAGCTCGAGCCCTTCGGTGGCGAGGATGCGGCGTATGAGGAGGTTTCCCATCCTTCCGCAGGCTCCGAGGAGGCCCACCCTGGTGTTCTTCGCAGATCCGGCTGAATCGCTTGTCATGGGGTTTGCAATGGGAGCAACGATAATAAACAAATCGGAGGGCTCGCACCTGGCGCTTCAGCAGACGCAGCCGGGCCCTGTCCTCTTTCGAGGTCTTCAGGGACTCTCCTATCTTCTGGATAGCCTTGTTGTGAGTCCAGGGCTCCAACCTGTTGGATGACAATAGCTCCTCGGCCATGTCCGGGTACTCCGAGAAGACGGTCGCAACCGTCCAGGCGCTTCCCATGCGGTAATAGTATCCCGGATTGTCGAATGATGCGAGGTCTTCTAGAAGAGATCTGCAGCTCGCTTCGTCTTTGAACAGCCACATTCTGGAGACTACCGAGGTTCTCATCTCGAACTCTTTTCCGGATGCCATATACGATGAGAGGAAGTCCCATGCCTTCCGGGATTCGTCCATATCGAATCTCCAGGAGCAGCTGAACGAGTCGCAGACGGACCAGTTGTCGATGGTCGGGATGAATCCTTCGGAAGCGCTGATCCTCTCCTCGATGGATATCGGTGCGGTGGCTATCACGATTCCTTTGAGAATCTCCTCTTCGAGGTATTCGGGGGATGAATCGGCGATCTGCCTCCAATCGTCATCGATGATATCGCGTGCTATGCGCCTTATCACAGGCATTCTCACACCGAGGATCCTCTCTTTTCCCGGGACG
>DAXO01000065.1 GCA_002506425.1 Methanomassiliicoccaceae archaeon UBA480
TGTGGGACGGTGGCGGCGACTGCGAGGACAAGTCCATCCTGTACAACACCCTGATGGCGATGAACGGCTACCGCACCGCGTTCCTGATGTTCAAGGACCATGCCATGGCGGCCATCGCCGTATCTGGCGAAGGAGAAAGCACGGACATCGAAGGATACGATTTCATCCTGAGCGAAACCACGTGGCCTCAGTACGACCTGGGGCAGACCTCTGTCGGACATCTTCCAGAGGATGCCATATATTCCTGCCGCATCGAGTCTCTGCCAGTGAACGGTTAATACGGCATTGCCGATTCGACCGACATGAACGGATCGCTTTCCGAATACATGCGCGGCGTCAGAGCCAAGGTGCCGCTCGTCCATCATATCACCAACTACGTCACGGTCAACGACTGCGCCAACGTGTGCATCTGCGCCGGAGGATCCCCGGTCATGACCGATGCCATAGAGGATGTCCCCGATATGGTCTCCATATCATCCTCCACGGTGATCAACATAGGCACTCTGAACGATAGAACGGTGCAGTCCATGATGGCAGCCGCGAAGACCGCGGCTAGCGTCGGGATCCCCGTGATACTAGATCCGGTCGGTGCCGGAGCCACTCCGTACCGTACCAGGATCGCAGAATCCATAATGGCCTGCCGCCCCGCTGTAATTAAAGGCAACGCCGGCGAGATCGGAGTCCTCTCGGGCCTGGGCGGAGAAGTCAAAGGCGTGGATTCCCACGGCTCCAAGAATATCGCCGAATCAACCAGATCCCTCGCGGAGAAGACCGGCTCCATTGTCGTCGCCACAGGGGAGATCGACTACATCTCGGACGGAAGAACCGTACTGAAACTGTCGAACGGAACCGGCTACCTATCCAAGGTGTCCGGAACCGGATGCATGCTATCATCGGTCGTCGGATGCTACGTCGGAACCTACGGCAAGGATATCCGCGCCGTGGCGGCGGCCGTCACAGCATTCAACGTCGCGGCGGAGATCGCCTCGGATAACTGCAACGGACCCGGGACGTTCAAGCCCGCCCTCCTCGACTCGCTCTACGCCCTGGATGAATCGGAACTGGACGCGCATGCGAGGTGCGAGGAAGCATGATTGACCGCATCCTGTCCTACAACCGTGAATTCGTCGATAACGAGGAGTACCACGAGTACACCGCGACAAAGTATCCCCGTTTCAAGACGGCCATAATATCCTGCATGGATGCCCGTCTGGTCCATCTCCTCCCTGCGGCCCTCGGCCTCGAGGACGGGGACGTCGTCCTAATCAAGAACGCGGGAGGAAGGATGACGGACCCGTACGGAGAGACGATGCGCTCGATGCTCGTGGCCATCTACGAGCTCGGTGTCGAGGATGTGATGATCATCGGCCACACGGACTGCGGAGCCCAGAAGATTAGCGCCGAGAGCATGATAGGCCATATGATCAATCGCGGGATCCCCGAGGAGAGAATCAGGAAACTGGAGGACGAAGCCGACCTGGACAGCTGGCTGTCCGGGTTCGACAGCAACGAGGACGATGTCCACGCCACCTACAGGGCCCTCAGGGAGCATCCTCTCCTTCCTTCCGATGTCCGGATCCACGGATTCGTGATAGACATCGTTACTGGAGAGCTCTCCAGAGTCGTGCGATCAAAGCATCTTGAGTGTGCCGGTCACCTTGTCGATCTCCGACTGGGGAGCGGGACCTATCCCGATGCATGTAGCGGTGCCGGGGTCGACCTGAGTGCGACCGGCATCGCTTATCATCACCGTGTAGAGTCCGCAGCTCCTGGCCTCGGCCATGTAACGGATCATCTCGTCCTTGTTGGGAACCTTGAGGACTACCTTCTTCTGACCCGAGTCCATCCATGCATCGAAGGCCTTGCGATCCTTCTTCTCGGCACGGAGTGCGCATTCGACAGATGCGTGGCCGACCTGAGCCGCGATCTTCCCTTTGCCCATATCGAGATCGGTCCTCACCAGAACGACGAGCTTGTACTCCTCCTTGGGAGCGAAAACGCCGAATGCCATGAGGAGTCGATTGACGGGCCGTATATAATCTAACTGCCTGCATCCAGCATTCATACCCTGACGAGCCCGCATCCTCCATCCGCCTGGGCACCGTAATACGTGAACCCGCCCTCGTAGCCGTAGCAGTCGGGCACCTGACCCATCCCGGTGTACGGAGTGACCGAGGTGATCCAGTACTTCTTCCCGTCTTGAATGATGCTGATTGTGGTGACCCCCTCCATAACCACGGATGACGATTCGCGCACCTCCATCCCCACGGCCCAGAGTCCCGGCATCCTGACGAGAGCGACGCCCATGGAAGTCGGCCTGTCCGCCGATTCGATGGCCGCCTTGATGAGGGATGCCTCCAGCACGGATAAATCGCACGAATCCCCGTATCCGAGATAGAGCGTCTCCAGAGGATTCGCCATGTAGACGGATACTCCGCGGGACACGTAATCGTCCCTGGCATCGAAGCAGGAGCTTACGAACTCGGCCAGACATGCCATATAATCCGAAGATGTGCGCACCCCACCGAATGCGGTCGTGTAGACGGACCAGATCTTCGATTCCAGCGCCGAGACCTCTTCGACGGAAACCCTGGAGGCCGCAGACGCAAGGGAATCGTCATCTCTGCTCAAAGGAAGCTTCGATGAAGCCAGATAGTCTTTGAGGAGCACTGTATGGCTGACTGACATGGTACGCCCCTGATGCGTCCAGACGAAACGGCTCTCGCTGTCGGCGAAGTACGCGAAGGATCCGGTACGGACATCGACCGTCTCCCCGCCTGCTTTGCAGTACACCGTCACTGTCCATGACCCTATGGTAGGAGTCATCCATGTCAGCACAGGCGTATCCTTGGTGATTGTGGACACCTTGGTAGAGCAGTCGTCGCGGAACTCCCAAACGTAGGCATCCGCATCCCCCTCGTAAGAAAGGCGGATGACGAGCTGCCCGGCATCGTCGGGAGATAGCGAGAGCCCTGACTCTCTGAATCCGTCGGAAGGCACAGCATAAGAGCTGTCGCCGATGAGGACTGATCCCTCGGGCGGACCGTAGGTCACCTCGGCAGTCTCGGACGGGACCGGCGCCGCTGATGCGACCACCATCAGAACCGAAACGACCGCCAGCAGGATAACCGCCGCGGACGTCACATGCCGCAGTCCGCGGTCCACGCTGCGCATGAACACGCGGTGCCTGCGGAGCGGAGAGCTCATGTCGGTGCCGCATTGCGGACAGAAGGGCGCCTTGCCCACCTCGTTGCCGCAATTCGGACACCTCATGTCATTCTCCAGAAACGGTTTCCATCAATAGAACTCCACGTGGACGTACGAAATCTCCGCATCGCTGGTAAGATTGAGCGTCACCATCCTGTCCCTGTTCATCAGGACAGGCTGCTCGCTGCCCTCCACGTCCAGCAGGATGCTGACGGGACCGTCGGTGGAGACGAACTTCATGGATATGTCCTCCCCCTTGTCCACTCTAACATTGCCTGAATAGTAGATGCCGCCGTACTCGAAAACAGTTCCTTCGGCCATCTTCAAGGTTACGGCCCCATCCGGGATATCCTTCTCGACAACAGCATCCTCGGACCATGCGCCCACGCAGACGTGGTCTGAATAGACGAGGGAATCGTCATCGAAGGACAGATACTTGCCTGTCCCCGCATCGAGAGAAACCCAGGCATATCCGGATGTCCATATCTCCGACCTCTCGCCTGCATAATCCTCTACGGAGATGTATCTGTCGAAGGAGGAGGCGGTAACACCGCCCACAGAGCCGTCGCATCCGAAATCGTATATTCCGACGGCGAGAGCCGAGAGGTCCGCAGATAGCGGTCTGACCTCCACGATCGTCACATCCTTCTCCAGTGCGATGGTGTAGAAGCCGTCGGAATCGCTCCCCGAGCCCAGAGGATAAAGCTCCTCCATAGTGTATGCGACACCGTTCTTCACCACTCCGGGCACGCAGTCCGACGATATGCGGAACGTCACGGTCTCATCGGTCTTGACAGTGAATGGCATGCAGATCTCTGCACCATCGGGGCCGTAGAGGACTATATCCGCGGACGGATCCACGGACAGGTCGTAGGATTCGGCCGATGCCGTATTATCGTCTACCGCGCCGCCCATCGCCATTATGGCAACCATTGCCGCGAACATGACCATGGCGATTCCCGTGATGTAGCGCACCGACCTGACCGGCCTTCCGTCTGTCTTGGCGCTCCTGTTGCGCAGAGCGTCGCGGATGGACGAGGTCCTCTTCTTGACAGGTGCGGGATCCGATACTCCGGCGATCTCCGCCACCTTGGCGGGATCCGCGCTCAACGAGGGGTAGATCTCCTTGAACGAGACCTTCATGTCCTCCGGAGTCTCCTCGGAAACCCTCACGAATATTCCGGAGGATGCCATCTCAAGACCCTGATGGGCCATCCCCTTGACGAACGTCATCGCAGGGGACAGCTGCTCGTCCCTGCTGCCGCTTATGCCTATCGTCAGCGGATAGACTGAAACGACACTGAGGGACAGCCCGACGACCTTGGCGATGTCGGACATCGTCCCGAAATAGGAATCGAAGTTCTTGGGACCGGACTGGCCCGCCGCCCTCATGTACTTGGCTCCGAGGACCACCATCATGTAATCCGTATCGAAACCCAGCTCCTGCAGGGAGGAGATCAGGTACAGCATGTAGCCTTCCATGAACCCGCCGTCCTTGGATGCGAGCTTTATCGCATTCCTGGTGGGCGTGGAATCCTTGCTGGCCCTCCTGGTCCTCTTCATGAGTATGGAGCAGCTCAGCCCATAGTACATCGCCCCGGACTCGGAATAGAACACCGAAGCCACGCCCTCCTCGACCATCCTCAGGAGGTTGGTCGTGACGGTGGACCTCGGCATATTGACTGCGTTCACGACGTCAGTAACGCACAGGGGACGCTCGTAGATCGCATCGATCAGGCGGTTCTGGATGTCGTTCATTATCAAGGCAACCGTGCCGTCGATCTCCACCACGAAGAACTTCTCGGGCTCCGCCAGCTGGGGCAGGGAGGTGTTGATGTAAGGTTCGGGTTCCGGATCGGCCCTATCGTAGACGACCTTGAACCTCGCGGACTCCTGATTGCTGAAGTCCTCCACCGACCTGACCGCCAGCGTCCTTCCCGTGGCGTTCTCCATCAGGTATTTGACGAGCATCGAGAGCATGTCCATCTTCGACTTCATCGAACGGTCGCCTTCGAAGACGATAGTCGGAGGGTTGAGGGCAAACACGCTGAGCCTGAAGCCCGTGAGCCTGTGGAAGCAGTCCTTCACGGACTGCATGACCGACTCCAGGGAGCCCGATCCTATGGAATCCTTGAATGCCGCGGCCAGGTCCTTCACGTACCTGGTGCGGAGCTGGTCGTGATCGAGACCGATCTCCCCTAGATAGCTCTCGAGCATCTCGGCCACGCTGGCCAGTCCGGTATGGGTAGAATCCAGATGACTGAAGGTCTCCTGTGACTCGGCGATCCTCTCGGGCGTCGGGGTGGTGGACCCCGCTATCCTGAGGGCCAGGATCGAGTAGTACACCTCCTTCCTGGAAGGATCCGGCTTCGATCTCACGATGATCCCGGAATCGACCATCTTGTCCAGGATGAAATGAAGTGATGACGAGGGGAGCCCAAGAGCCTCGGCTATATCGCTGGGCCTCTTCTTCCCTCCGCAGAGGAAATCGTACACTGCGATCTGCTGAGGGTCGGAAACGGCAACGACCCCCTTCTCGGTCATCAGGACCGCGAAATCACGCAGGTAGTCTTCTTGCGAGCGCATGAGCCCTCATTTCCTTCCATTTATTATAATGAGCGCGACGGTAGCTCGGGGAGCGTGTGAGCGTCGGCATCGATTCGCAGGCACGTTCGGCCTCACCTTCAGTATGAGGTCCCTCAGCTCATGGGCGGCTGCGCGCGGATCGTCCTGAGCCACGACTGCGGACACGACGGCAGCGGAATCCGCACCTGCGCGGATGACATCCTGGATGTTCCCGCGGTTTATCCCTCCGATAGCCACGACAGGTACGTCCACGGCCCTCCTGATCTCGAAGACAGCGTCCAATCCCAGACCCTGGACTGCATCCGGCTTCGTGGATGTCCTGAAAATCGAGCCCACGCCCAGATAATCGGCCCCGCCCTCGACGGCGGCGATGGCCTGGTCAACAGTCTGCACAGAGATGCCGATTATCGCATCCTCGCCCATCAGTGAACGAGCAACCTCCACGGGGATGTCTGACTGACCCAGATGGACTCCGTCCGCACCTGAGGCCATGGCTATATCCACGCGGTCGTTGACGAAGAAGAAGCGGTCCATCTCCTCCGCCTTCTTCGCTATCGCACGGGCCTGAGCCAGCATCTCCTTTCCGTCTGCATGCTTCATCCTCAGCTGGACAGCATCCGCGCCCCCCTCATAGGCGAGGGCGGCAACCTCAGCATCGGTCCTCCCATTCGAAAGGTCGGAATCGGTGACGACATAGAGATCGAACATGGTCCGAAGAATTGACGGCACTGGTTATAACAGGTTGCGAAAGCAGTATGTTTCAGACGCGCAATCGGCATCCCATGAGCATCCTATATCGCTACGGCACGAAATGGTACGTCAACGTTACCAACAAATGTCCCTGCAGGTGCGAGTTCTGCGTCAGGAACCAGGTCAGCAGGCTCGGGGATGCTGACAGCCTCTGGCTTTCCAAAGACCCCACGGCCGACGAGATCATGAGCGAGATACGTGCCAGATGCCCTGACGCCGAGGAGATCGTCTTCTGCGGATACGGCGAGCCGACCGAACGCCTGGATGTGGTACTCGACGTAGCTAGGAGGATCCGCTCGGAGACCGAGGCCCATATCAGGCTAGATACGAACGGCCTTGGCAGTCTCATAAACGGCAGAGACATAGTTCCTGAGCTGGCAGAGGTGCTCGATTCCATTTCCATAAGCCTCAACGCCCCTGATTCCGATGAATACATGAGGCTATGCAAGCCCGCCTTCGGCGAATCGTCCTACCCCGCGCTCCTGCAGTTCATCGACGAGGCCCGCAGAGCGATCCCGACCACCGTGTCCGTAGTAGGAGGAAGCATATCCGAAGAATCGGAGGAGCGTTGCCGCAGAATGGCGGAAGAATGGGGCGTCCGTTTCAGAGTCAGACGACGCTGTCACGCTGTATCAGCAGGCTATCGAATCCTTTATTTATAAAAAGGCCATGGGTGCGCCCGATATAGATGACTGGCGAAGGCATCAAAAAGAAGAGAGACCCGATTTTCTCGGTCTGCTTCGTCGTTTTCGTCGTGGCATGCGTAGGCGTCCTGGGCGTCTACGTCGACGAACACTACATACAGCAAGATGAGACGAAGGTGGCTTTCGGCGACAAGGTCGCAGTGAACTACGTTGGAACATACTATGCCGCCTACGGAGAGGACAATGCAGTCGTTTTCGACACGTCCATCGCCAGCATCGGCAAGGATGACGACATCACCAAATCGAATGACTTCTCATCCTCATCCTACAAGACGTTCGACGTCACCGTCGGATCCAACGGCGCCCTGAAGATGTTCGAGGAAGCGCTCGTCGGCCACAAGATCGGCGACAAGATTCAGGTCGAGATTCCTGCCGGAGAGGGATACGTGACTTCCGACGGCTCGGTTCTGGAAAACCAGTCCAGGAGCTTCACAGTCCCTGCCGTCCAGAAGATGAGCAAGACTCAGTTCGAGAGCATATACGATGATGTCAAGCTCACTGCGGGAACCGGAGTCTACATCACCACCGCATACGGATGGGAAGGCATCGCGACCCTGTCCAGCACCGACAACAGCGTGCTGATCCAGAATATGCCCGGCAACCAGACCTACGAGTACATCGGAAACGATGACAGCAAATTCGGAAAGGTCACCTTCTCCGTCAACGGAATGGAAGGCGAGTCGTACAAGGTCACGATCGGATTCGAGGAGACCAAGAATGTCGGCGGCGACGACATCCAGATGATCAAGGTCAATGTAGACGGCACCCCTGTGTACATCACGGGTTTCACCGACACCACCTACGACTACAAGACCTGCGCCGAGAAGGACAACGTCAAGCTGTTCTTCGAGATCGAGATTGTAAGCATCAACGCTTGAACCAAACGGCCAGGAATACCTGGCCCCTTTCCTTTATTCTATATTCTATTACGTCCGAGCTCCGAGACAGGTTGTCCAGAGCCAGCCATTCCTCTGTCGGACTAGATGCGGAATTACGTTCTGCAAACAGACAAGGAATCAAAGAAACGTGAAGAGGTTTCCGCACCCGAGCACGCCCGGATGCGATAGAACGCGATACTGATAGCAGTCAGAGGATCTCTTCCAGCTTCGATAGCATATCAACCGTATCCTTCGCGAGAAGACGAACGATACGATCCTTCTTCGATCCCTTGTCGACAATCGCATCGGGAATATCTTTGCACTTCGAAAGAGCCTTCTCTGTGGACTCGATCAGCTTGTCCTTGGAAAGCTCGGCCACGACGGTCTTGAAACCGACCTCTTCCATAATGTCGAGCATGTCCTTGGTGCAGTTGAGGCTCATGATGCATCTAGTCTCGGGACTTTTCTTCATCACAGCCATCAGGATATAGGACAGACCCTCTGCTGTTCCAAACTTGGCGGGACCTCCCTTGCGGATCATGCCGTTGTGAACGGTCATCCTCTTGTCTATGGCCGCGATCTGCTCCGGACCCGTGGCGTCCTTCATCGCCATAGCGATATTCATGCCACTCTTGGGAACGTATTCGTCAGGAACGATATCGAGGATCCTGTTGGCTGCGGAATCCAAAGCATCCAGGACCATGAATCCCTCGCTCTCCCCTTCCTTGACCATCGGATTGACGATCACGTCGCCATGACCGATGACATACTGGGTAGCTATAGCGTCCTGGATCAGCTCGCGCGATTTGAACACCGCATTGGCGACATCCATCCCCTTCGCCATATGGGCCGTGATGTATGAAGACAGAACACATCCGCTTCCATGGCCCGCCTTGTCTAGCCTTGGATACTCCATCTTGGTAAACTCCGAGGAGAGATACAGGAAATCCACGACTGTTGGGGTGTTGTAGTGCCCTCCTTTCATAAGGACGGCTGATCCCTGCTTGCCTATGAGCTCCGCTGCGAGACGCTCGTCATCCTTCGTCCTGATCTTCATCTTGGCGAGCACTTCGGCTTCATTCTTGTTGGGCGTAACCAGCTCGCATATAGGCAGGAGCTTTCTCCTGAGGGCATCCGCGAGATCGTCATCCATCAGAGAACATCCCGTGCCAGAGACCATTACAGGATCCACTATCAAAGGAGCCTCGTGATCCTCCAGTATGTCCGCCACGACGCCTACTATCTCGGCGTTGTAGAGCATACCGGTTTTTATCGCCTTGATATCGGCATCTCTGAGTACCGCTTCCAGTTGCTCCTTGACGAACTCCTCGGAGATTGGGAGAATGCTGCTGACGCCCGTGGTGTTCTGGGCCGTCACAGCGGTGATGACTGTCGCCGCATGGACGCCCACGGAGGCCATAGCCTTGACATCTGCCTGGATGCCAGCCCCCCCGATGGAATCCGAACCAGCGACTGTGAGTGCTGTTCTCATATCTGGCCATATCAGGTGCTTATTAATAACAACAAGCCCCGGATAAACATTAAATAGAGTCATCTCCAGTCACACGACGATGAAGGTCTACAGCGTCAACTTCCTTCTTAACGGCAAGACACCATACAAGGATCTGGCCCCCGTCTTCCCCGACATCCTGAAAATGCTCCTTGAGGAGATTGGGCAGATGCCCGAAGAGGAGGAGATTCTCCAGATGCTGATCGATCTCAATGTGTCCGACCTCGAAAAGGACAGAAAGCCCGAGGGATACAACCGCAAAGGAAAGGTACGCCTCGTGTTTCCCATGGACAGAAAGGAGTTCTACATCAAGACCTACATCAAAAATCAGGATCTCTCAGTCATCGCTGGCAACATAAGCAATATGCTGACTGCTGCAGGAGTGAAGTTCACCACCACTCAGAACGACGACGTAGAGTTCAATTGAGTTCTGATCCATCCGCGTCCTTCATGGCGCGGATGATTCCCAATTTCTTCTTCTCCCGACCTATTGATAATATTGTTTTCAGTTCCGGGATGCTTCGTAACTTGGTATCCTACATTTCGCCATTTAGTATCTGGTTGATTAGACAAATATCTAGAAAAACGGCTTTATTGGCAACCTTACTAATAATTTTTATATACTTGTGTATGCAAATAAACGGATTAGTACCGAATACTATTAATATGTCATCAACATAAGCAGTTTTGTTGGGAAAAACCGAACAAATGAACAGTCGAGCCATAGTCGAAGAGATGTATGGCTCGGTTCGGTACAAATCAACAGAAGAGTGAGAATATGGGAAAGGAAGAGATCCTCGCAGATCTGAAGACATCCATCGAGACTTGGAACATCGCCCTGGCTCAGGAAGCCACCAAGAAGGCCATCGATGAGAACATCCCCATAGCGGAGATCATCGGTGACGGTCTCGGAAAGGGAATGGAGGTCGTCGGCGTCAGGTTCGACAAGGCCGAGATCTTCCTACCCCAGGTCGTTGCCGCTTCCAAGACCATGGAAGCTGCGCTGAAGATCCTCGAGCCTCTCATGTCCAAGGGTGACGGATCCATGAAGGGAACCGTCGTCATGGGAACCGTCGAGGGAGATATCCACGAGATCGGAAAGAACGTCTGCTGCGCCATGCTCCGCGGTGCCGGATACAAGGTCATCGACCTCGGTCCCGATGCATCCGCTCAGGACTTCATCGATGCCGCCGACGAGAACGAGGCCCAGATCATCGGAGGCTCCGCCCTCATGACCACCACCCTCGAGGCTCAGAGGGAGCTCGTCGAGGCCGTCAAGGAGGTCGAGGCCCCCTACAAGTGCATCTTCGGAGGAGCACCCTGCAGCCAGGAGTGGTGCGACGAGATCGGTGCAGACGGATACTCCGCGACCGCTAATGAGATCATCGGGCTTGTGGACAAGCTCGAAGCACAGTGAGATAACACCACCAAGAGACCCCACAGGAGGATAAAGAATGGCAGCAACAAGAGCTCTGACGATCACCGACGTCTATGACAGGTTCGTCAAGGGAAAGAAGACGAAGGTCGAGGACTGGGACTACAAGGTCATCCCCGAGAACCTCACCGCGCTCAAGGACAAGTACAAGATCAAGTTCGAGCCCGGGCAGATCATCCCCGAGGACAAGGACATGGTCAACAGGCTGTTCCAGGCCGGTCTCGAGATGCTCGTGACCACCGGATACTACTGTCAGGACCTCGGACGCGTCATGCATGTGACCGAGGAGGAGGTCTGGGAGGGCATCAAGAAGACCCCGACCAAGCTGATCCTGGGAGAGGGGAAGGACATCGCCAGGTTCTACCCCAGGCACGGGAACAGCAACGTCAAGCCGATCATCCAGGGAGGACCCACCGGATCCCCGATCTCCGAGGACGTCTTCGTCCAGATCATGCAGTCGTATGCCCAGGAGGGTGTTGTTGACAATCTGGTCAATGGAGTCATGACTACGATCGAGGGTCATCCTGCGAAATCCAAGACCCCCTACGAGATCCGCGCCACCATGGCGGAGCTCAGGGCCACGAAGGAGGCCCGCGTCCGTGCCGGCAGGCCCGGACTCGGTGTCTAGGGACCGGAGACACCGCTCTCTGAAGCGGCGCGTCTCTGTGCGGACCTTCCCAACGCGGGACACAGGATCACCGATGCCCACGAGTGCTCCCAGCTCAACGAGCTGAAGATGGACATGACCGGACTGAACATGCTGGCCGGATGGACCACCGTCGGCGACACCATCATGATCGAGCAGATGCCCATCCTCGGAGGATACACCGGAGGGATCGAGGAGACCGCGATCTGCGATGTCGCTACGACCCTCGGATCCTTCGCCTGCTTCAGCGGTAACTTCCACCTGGACGGACCCATCCACATCAGATGGGGAACGACCATGGCCAAGGAGACCCTGCAGGTCGCCGCCTGGGCTGCCGCAGCCGTCGATGCCAACACCGACCTGCTGCTCGCCAACCAGTACTACCCGATCGCAGGACCCTGCACCGAGATGTGCCTGCTGGAGACCGCCGCGCAGGCGATCACCGACACCGCGTCCGGAAGGGAGCTGCTCTCCGGATCCGCCGCCGCCAAGGGAGTCGTCCAGGACAAGACGACCGGAATGGAGGCCAGGATGATGGGCAACGCCGCTCTCGCCACCGCGGGAATGAAGATCTCCGACGTCAACGAGATCCTCGGAAAGCTCATCCCCATGTACGAGGCCCACTACACCGACGCTCCTGCCGGAAAGACCTTCCAGGAGTGCTACGACGTGAAGACCGTCAAGCCCACCCAGGAGTACCTCGAGGTCTACGACAAGGC
>DAXO01000046.1:0-475 GCA_002506425.1 Methanomassiliicoccaceae archaeon UBA480
GCCATCTGGAGGCTGTCGTTGTTCTTCAGGGCCGCTCCCATGATCTTCCCGAGGAGATCCATCATCGGTCTGTGCGACTCGCTCCCGAAAGCGTCCGATACTGCGCGGTCATACTCGTCTATCAGGATGATCGGCTTGACGCCGTGGTATCTCTCGAGGAGTCTGCAGAGCAGAGGGATGCAGTCGCATAGCAGCGCCTCGTCCGTAGTCATGTCGACTGTCGATTTGAACCGGAACCGCTCAATTTCCGTTACTGTTCCGGAAAGAACGTAAGAGAATCCGTCGAAGAGCATGCTCAATACCGATCTTATGCGTTTGATATATTCGGAATAGCTATCGACCTTCGTCTCCTTCAGATTGAGGTTGATCACCGGGAAAGCGTTCCTGTAGCTGTCGAACTCCGGGTGGTTGGAGATCTCCAGTCCGTCGAACCAAGTGTTCCCCTTATACTCCAGATTGAAGAACGCATCGAGCA
>DAXO01000046.1:533-17730 GCA_002506425.1 Methanomassiliicoccaceae archaeon UBA480
GGGTGAACAGATAGACTCCGCTCCCATCCATCGAAAGGAGATCTGCTATGAGCATCGACTTGTCAACGAAGTAGACGCTCTCCTCCCGCATCCGTGCGAACGGTATACCAGATGTGCTTGCCCGCTGCTCCATGAACGAGAATCATTCCGCATTCTGATAAAGATTGGCAGTGCAATTACTCTAACTTCATGTTCAGAGAATCTTCATCTTGCTATCCTCTTCAAAGAAGCAAATCTAGGTTCGGTAGAATAATTAGGTCTTCCTAAACTATAAATATGAAGTTTAGGTTCACCTAATTACTATGAGGTCGGACGACTGCATGAACTGCGGAAAGGGACTTTCCGACAACGAGACAGAGATCCATGAGCCGATCCGCCCGATATTAGAGACATGCCCTGGGCGGATGGAAACCTCCGTGCCCGATCTGCAGGAGCGTCTGGTGCGCCATTGCTCGCCTACGCTGGCAGGACTGAAATGCGGAAGCATGTTCAGAGTAGAGTCCGACCCTCATAGTATCAAGAAGCAGATCCGCGATCTGGACATCAGGCTCATGCCGCGCGGTGTCCGCGTTTCCATTATAAGGGAGGATTCGGGATGCCTCGTCTATGTATGCCGCCCGAAGAAGCTGGCCGAGAGGCTCTCCGATCCGGAGGTATCCGAGTTCCTGATGGGATACGGCTATGTCCCGTCCGATCCCCTGTCCATGGTGAAACAGCTGGCGGATCGCCTGTCGCATTGCCCGTCGATGCCTCCGGAGGTGGGGGTGTTCCTGGACTATCCGATGGAGGATGTCAAAGGATACATCGCCAACAGCGGAAGGTGCTCCAGATGCATCGGATGCTGGAAGGTGTACGGGGATGTCGAGAGCGCCGAGAAGAGGTTCAGGAGCTACAGGAGATGCCGCGAGGTCTACGGCCGCCGCTTCTCGGAGGGCTGCGAGCTCGAGAAGCTCGCGATAAGGGCCCGATCGGAACCAGGCGTCGAGGGATCTCTGCTTCCTTCTGTCTGATTCGGCCTTCCTGGACGACTCTATCTTGTTGAGCACCGTTCTCACGCGGTCCTCGGAGAATCCGTATTCGGACATCATCCTCAGCACCCCATCGGTGTCGATGGTCCCGCACCTGACGTCGTAGTCGTCGGATTCCGGGCCGTGGAGGAATATGTCCCTGACCTCCTCGTAGCCGGGGATGTCGTAGCCGTTGGCTTCGATGACCTTCTCCAGCGTTCCGTGCTTCTGTATCAGCTTGAGGCCCTTCTTGGGTCCGATCCCCGGGACCCCGGGGTTGAAATCGGTTCCGATCATGATGCAGACGTCCACCAGCTGCTCCCTCGTTATCCCGAGATTCTCGAGCATCCTGTTCGAATCTATGATCTCGGGGAGCACGGTCTTGTACAGGCTCTTGCCGGGGACCTTCCTTCTTCCGGACACGGTTATGTTCCTCACCAGGATAGGCGCTCCGAAGAGCAGCGAGTCGTAGTCCTGGGAGGCGGAAGCGTAGACGTCGCCCTTCATGCACATGTATGCGCCCTGCGCCTCCCCGTCGCTCGGCGCCTGCACCACGGGTATCCCCAGAAGGCCGAGGAGCTCTTTCGACGTAGACAGGATCTCCGGAGTCATCCTGGAGGTCTGCTGCGCCTTCGAGAAGGCCTTCTTCATATCCCCTTCGGCTAGCGCCTCCTCGTATTCGATCTGGGCCTTCTCCCTCCGGGCTATGCGCTCCTCGATCGTTCCGGACTTCAGCGCATTGGCTTTTCCGTCGAAGACGAAGGAAGGCTCTATACCGTTCTCGATCAGGTTGGCCGTCCTGTAGAGAAGTCCGGAGAGGTGGGACGTCACACGGCCCTGGTCGTCGCAGAGGGGACGGCCGTCCGGCTGCCTGATGATGGACAGGAACTGGAATATCGTGTTGTAGGCGTCGATGGCGACGGACTTCCCGCGCAGGTCTGAGAGTTCGATCGGAGCGGCTTCGACGATGGGTGAAAGGTTTACTCCCATTTCGGCACCCCGCGGAGGGGCCGAGCCTCTGCCATTCGGCGATGGTCGGCGCCATATCCTCCTTCTTGAAGAGGAATGATCCGGCGACCAGGACGTTGGCTCCGGCTTCGACGCACCTTCTGGCTGTTTCGTCGTTGATGCCCCCGTCTACGGAGATTGCGAGCTCGCGTCTGTTCTCCTTGGCCCAGCGATCGGCGAAAGATATCTTCTCGACGCAATCCCCGATGAAGGACTGGCCGCCGAATCCGGGGTGGACGGTCATGACCAGGACTATGTCGGCCAGTCCGAGGAACGGCAAGAGCTTCTCAGCAGGGGTCTCCGGATTGATGGATATCCCTGCCTTCAGTCCATGCTCCTTGATCCTCTCCATGGCCGCAAGTATGTCTCCTGTCGCTTCGCAGTGCACGGTTATCCCGTCGCATCCTGCGTCGGCGAAGGCGTCTATGTAGCGGACTGGGTCGTCTATCATCAAATGGGCATCGAAGAACTTGTCGGAGTACCTCCTCACAGCCTTGATAACTGGGGGTCCGAAGGTGATGTTGGGGACGAACATCCCGTCCATCACATCGAGATGGATCCAATCCGCGCCTGCGCGGTCTGTCCTGGCGATCTCTTCGCCGAGTCTCGAGAAGTCTGCGGATAGGATGGATGGGGATACTCTGGTCATCGTCCGATAATCCTGCTGTTGATAGTTATTGGTTGTTCTCGTTGCTGACCTCGGACAATGTTTTTACCGTCGACATATATCCAGATGGCATGTCGCTAGCAAAGCACGAAACCGTCGAGGAGACCTGCGACGTCGCAGGATGCGGCAAGCCCGCAGAGCGCTCCATCAACATCAAGCAGGCCGCCAGGGCCGACCTCAAGCTCAGGTCCAACGACCTCCGCAGCGTCCATCTCTGCAAGGAGCACTACAAGGACTACAAGAAGCAGACCAAGCAGGACAGGGAACTGGACCAGGTCTACTGATGGATATACTCTTTCTAGGGACGTCGGCCGCGGTTCCGTCCAAGGACCGGTCGACGTCCTGCATCGCTGTCCGCGAGGGGCGCGACATCGTGCTCCTGGATTGCGGAGAAGGCTCGCAGAGGCAGCTGATGGCCTCGCCCTTCTCTTTCATGAAGATCGGCGCGGTGCTGATTTCGCATCTGCACGGGGACCACGTCTTCGGTCTTCCCGGGTTGATACAGACCATGGGCCTCTCGGGCCGCACCGAGCCTCTGGCGGTCTACGGGCCGAAGGGTATCGCGGGTTTCGTATCCGCCGCCATGGAAGCCACCGAAGGGGAGGCGCCTTACGAGCTAGATGTAGTCGAGTTGGAGGGGGGCGAGTCGTTCGAAGTTAGAGGATTCTCCGTCGAGTGCTTCAGAACGGATCATGGGATGCTGTCGCTGGGCTTCGTCCTGAGGGAGCCCGACCGGCCCGGCAGGCTGGACCATGCGAAGGCTCTGGAACTGGGCGTCCGGGACGGTCCGGATATGGCTCGTCTGAAATCTGGGCTCCCTGTCGGCAATGTGTTGCCAGAACAGGTCATGGGTCCTTCGGTACCCGGATTGAGCGTGGCATACTCGGGGGACACGCTTCCGTCCGAGTCCACTGTGGAGGCGGTCCGTGGAGTCGATGTGCTGATACACGAGGCGACCTATCTCGGATCCGAGAGCGAGCGCGCCAGGGAGCATATGCACAGCACAGCGGAACAGGCGGCGACGATAGCCTCCGAGGCCGGCGTTTCCCATCTTATACTAACGCATATGAGTCATCGCTACGACGATCGTTCGATGCTCGAAGCGGAGGCGAGGTCGGTGTTCCCGGAATCGTATGCGGCGGACGACATGGAGATGTTCACCGTCGGTCGCGGCGGCATGACGATTACCAGGCCGGATCAGTGAAGCGCTGTCAGACGAGCTTGAGGATGTCGGCGTTAGTTATCATGCCGACGATGTCCCCCTTCTTGGAAACCAGGACCGCGTCGTAGCCCACCATCAGCCCCGTGACTGCAGACATGGGGGCGGTATCGGAGACGACGGGGAACGGCTCCCTCATCACCTTCGAGATGCTTGTGTTGGACAGCTCGTCCATTGTGGCTCCTTCCCTGAGGAGTTCGAATATCCCTCTTTCGGAGATGCTCCCTACAGGGACTCCGGCGTCTATCACAGGGAGCTGGGAGTAGCCAGTCCTCCTCATGAGGTCCGATGCTTCATGAACTTGGGCGGTGCTTGATATGGAAACCACATCGGTCGATGCGACGTCCATGGCCTTCATGTCGTTGTTCTGTCCCTTCCTCATCTGCTCCAGGGTTTCGAACAGGCGGACCACGGTGTCGTAGGATGCGGAGGTGCGTCCGCTCTCGATCTTCGCGATGGTGCTCTGGCCGACGCCCGACTGCCTGGACAGTTCGGACTGGGTGACGTCCAGGCTCTTCCTGAGCTTCTTGATGTCGGACGCGGGAGGGAACTTCATGCTTCGGAGATTTGATTCTGATTAGAATATTTTACGCCACGCCAGTTATATATCGTCAAATAATCCGGATTCTCAGGAGCTATTACAATGGCCAAGAACATCTACGTCGAGGGTCTCAACGAGATCCCCGTTCCCATGAAGGACATCGAGATCGTCGAGCGCAAAGGAATCGGACATCCCGACAGCGTCGCCGACGCCCTCGCAGAGCAGGTCTCCCGCGCCCTCTGTAAGATGTATAAGAAGGAGTACGGACACGTTCTCCATCACAACACCGATGAGACTCAGATTGCAGCCGGTCAGGCCGCCCCCAAGTTCGGAGGCGGATGCATCATCGACCCGTCCTACATCCTCCTCGTCGGACGTGCGACCACCCATGTCGGAGAGGGCGAGAACCTCAAGTCCCTTCCCTGCAAGCCCGTCGCACTCAAGGCCGCGAGGGAGTACCTCAAGAAGACCTTCCCCAACCTCGATGTCGATTCCGAGGTCGTCCTCGATGCCAAGCTCGGAATGGGATCCGATGACCTTACCGGAGTCTACAAGGCATCCGGTCACAAGGCTAACGACACTTCCTTCGGAGTCGGATACGCCCCCTACTCCATCGCCGACAAGCTCACCCTCGAGACCGAGGAGTTCATCAACGGAAAGATGAAGCAGTCCCTGCCCGAGACCGGACAGGATGTCAAGGTCATGACCTCCAGGGTCGGCAAGAAGATCACCACCACCATCGCATGCGCCATGATCGACAAGCGTATCGATGATGCATCCCATTACAAGTCCTCCATCGAGTCCATGTACGATGCCGTCTTCGACAACGCCCTGAAGATCATCGGCAGCGAGGACCTCGAGTACAAGCTCGAGATCAACACCGGTGACGACTACAACCGCGGCGTCTACTACCTGACATGCACCGGAATGTCCCAGGAGATGGGAGACGACGGATCCGTCGGAAGGGGTAACAGGTGCAACGGACTCATCACGCCCTACAGGCCCATGTCCATGGAGGCAACCTCCGGAAAGAACCCGATCACGCACATCGGAAAGATCTACAACGTCATGTCCAAGCTCATCGCCGAGGATGTCGCCAAGAAGGTCACCAACGAGGCCGAGATCCGTGTCAGGCTGCTCTCCCAGATCGGAAAGCCCGTCTCCGAGCCTCTGAACGCATCCGTTCAGATCGTCCTTCCTGACGCCGAGTCCAACCCCAAGCTGGGCAAGTGGAGGTCCGAGGCCGAGGCCATCACCGCCGACTGGCTCGACAACGTCGACAAGGTCAGCGACATGATCATCGAAGGCAAGGTCCGCACGTTCTGATCCCAATGGGCCGCCGATCAGGCGGCCCCAAACCCCATAATCCTTTCTTAGTCCGGGCTTTTATCAGGTTATCTCACGGAGTTGCCAGCCAGGTAGCCAGCAAGCTTAAAAGTGCGTATCCAGTTCTGCATCCGATGAAGATAATCGACGAACCCCAGTTCGGGCCTATGTTCCGTTTCAACGACGCGAACGTCTATTGGGCCCTCCATGTTCTCTCCTCCGGAAGACGCATAGGCCGCAAGAGGCTGGCCGAGGAGGTAGGCGTGGGCGAGGGGAGCATGCGCAGGATCATCGAGACCCTGAAGCTATGGGAGTTCATCGATGTCAAGCAGACAGGCATAACCATCACTAAAGCCGGCCTGAATTTTCTGACACAGGTTCCGATAAGGCCCGTGGACGTCTTCATCGAGGGGTCGGTCGTCGGAAGCTTCCAGCAAGGAGTTGTCGTTCTCGGCGGAGCAGAGATGGTGAAGAACGGCATGGAG
Source organism: Methanomassiliicoccaceae archaeon UBA480 (assembly GCA_002506425.1). GTDB lineage: Archaea > Thermoplasmatota > Thermoplasmata > Methanomassiliicoccales > Methanomethylophilaceae > Methanoprimaticola. The sequence goes on from DAXO01000046.1 coordinate 6,787, forward strand.
CAGAGGGATGCCAGCATAAAGGTAGGCGGAGAGGGGTGCACGACCATCGTCATACGCGACGGTGTCCTCATGATACCTCCAGATTGGAATCTCGACGAGAAGATGCCTGAGGTCGCCTACAAGATCCGCAAGGACACGGGTCTGACTCAGGACGATGCTCTGATCCTCGGCGGAGGGGATACCCGCGAATCCGCTGTGGAAGCCGCAGTATCCGCGGCGTTCTCTATGATCTGATGAGGCATCTGCTCTCGTATTCGGTATATCAGGATCCTTCGGTGTTCGGACCGGACCCCGCGGGATTCCTGTCTTCTCTGGGATGCGACGGTCTGGAGCTGCTGACAGCGTACGACGTTCCATGCTCAGGACTGGAGGCCGTATCCCCTGCAGTACATCTTCCGTACGCTCCGGATTGGCTCGCCGCCTGGGAGGATCGCCCCGAGGATCTGCCTGAGCAGTATTCGCTCTATTTCATGTACGGCAGATCGAGGAAAGACCTGATGACGAATCTGAGGAGGGCTGTGGATGCCGCTTCTGTTCTGGAGCCGGCCTACGGTGTTCTCCATGCCGGAAATGCCGACACATCCGAGATCTTCCATCGCAGCTATTCGCGCAATGACAGATACGTGCTGGGAGAATTCTGCGAGATGGTCAACACTCTGGTGTCGGAGATGCCGGGGGGCGAGCCTCCGTTCCCGCTTCTGTACGAGAACCTCTGGTGGCCGGGACTCCGTCTCACGGATGATTCGGGTTTCAAGTTCATACGCGACCATATGGAGTTCGACAGATGGGGCATATGCCTCGATACGGGCCATCTGATGAGCTGCCTTCCGACCACTTCCGAAGAGGATGGGATCGAACGTCTGCTCTCCGTGTTCGATGGCTACTGCGACGAGCTCATCGAACGCATCATGGATGTTCATCTCCATTGGAGCGCAACCTATGGGTACCGCAGCACCTTCGAGGAGAGGGATCGGGATTGTCCGGTGGAGGATTTCCTCAAGGATGCCAACAGCCACGTGATGAACATCGACATGCATATGCCGTTCTCGTCGCCTCGCTGCAGGGAGATCCTCGACGTTCTGCGCCCGGATTTCGTAGCCCATGAGGTGCCCGGTACCGAATGCGGGATGATCGAGGATTTCATCAAGCAGCGTTCGCTGTTGGAACGATGTCATCCTGCGCTCCTTTCAAATCTGCCAGCATAATGGAAAAGAACAGTTGTCAAGGCCGCAGCATAGCCTGAGTCACGCCATCTTTTTTATACGTCCTGTATTTACTCGGGACCAGAGGTATTAGGAATGGCACGCTTCAAAGAGGCAGAGCACAGGCTCCTCGATAAGACCGTCTGCATGAACTGCTACGCCACCAACCCCAAGAAGGCGGAAAGGTGCAGGAAGTGCGGGAGCGGCGACCTTAGGCCCAAGGCCAAAGAGAGCAGGAAGCAGTGATTCCTGGCTCGCGCCGGCTTGTTTTTCTTACGGCCCCATGGGCCGGTCAATAATCGGTCAGCGTGAGCTATGTCGTCCGGATTCAAGGTTCCGGACGACATCATATTAATCACGACGTGTATCGACTTATCAGGGCCGTCAGATGAAGATTCTAATCGTTGACGACAACGTCGCCATACAGGAGATCGTCAGGGATATCCTAGCCGAGGAGGGGCACAACGTCCGCGCGGCGAGGACAATACCTGAGGCGCTGGCCAAGGCGCAGGATTTCGCGCCCGACGTCATAATACTAGATTCCTGGGTGGGCAACGAGGAGGGGCTGCATTTCCTGTCCCGTCTCAAGGAGGAGGCACCGGGTCTGGAGCCCAGCGTCATTCTCCTCAAGAGCCCGGCGGAGCTGGTGCCCACAGACAATCACCTCATCAAAGCGAGCATCAACAAGCCGTTCAAGTCGTCCGATATCGTGGCAGCTTTGAGATCGGTTCAGGAAGAGGTCCAGAAGACGGAGGAGCCGGATGACCGCAGGAAGGCCAAGAAGCATCGTTGCGGGCTGTTCGGCCGCAGGAAGAAGGACGAATCCAAACCGCCTGCCGAGAATGCTCTGCAGGAGCATAGGATATCGTTCGGAACATCCTATGTTCTGTTCGGCCGCGATTCGGAGATGCTCTATCGGTTCGTAGGGTACTTCGATCTCTCGAAGTACGACGTTATGGTGATAACCACAGACCGCTCGAAGGTCGTGAAGGAGAGGTTCTCATACGGCGACCTCGAGGTCATCACCCTTTCGGAGAACGGGAAGGGCGGATCACAGGGAATCAGGGACCTGGGGACGATAACCAGCAGAACCAGGGCCTTCCTTGACGGGAAGGAGCATCCCGTGGTGGTCTTCGACAAGTTCGGAGATGTCATAGCCGCGGATGGCCTGAATCCATCCATGATGATGATAAACCAGCTCATGTCCGGAAAGACCAGGATGTGCACGATCGTCGTTTCTGTCGATCCGGCGATCCTGACAGACAAGGACAAGGGGCTTTTCCTTCACGACATGGTCGAATACAAGGAGGATTGAAAATGCAGATTGAGAAGGTATGGGCAAGAGAAGTGCTCGACTCCAGGGGGAACCCTACTGTCGAGGCGGAGATAACGGTGAAGGGCCACAGGATTTCGGCCATCGCCCCATCCGGGGCCTCTACGGGCACTTGGGAGGCATTGGAGCTCAGAGACGGAGACAAGCACAGGTTCGGCGGGAAAGGCGTCCTGAAGGCCGTGGAGAACGTCCGCGGGCCTATCGCCAAAGCGCTGGTCGGTATGGATCCCGCGGACCAGGGGTCGATCGACCGTACGATGATCGAGCTGGATGGGACCGAGAACAAGTCGAATCTCGGAGGGAATGCGATGGTCGCAGTCTCTCTCGCGGCTGTCCGTGCCGGAGCGATGGCGGAAGGCGTCGAGATATACGAGCATATAGGCAAGGACCATGCCACTCTGCCCGTCCCCATGCTGAACATCATCAACGGAGGGAAGCATGCCGGAGGCAATCTGAAGATCCAGGAATGCATGATCATCCCTGCAGGCGCAGAATCGTTCTCCGAGTGCCTCCGCATGTCCTCCGAGGTCTACATGAGTCTCAAGGGCATCCTGAAGACCAGGTACGGCGTCGGAGCCATCAACATCGGCGACGAAGGCGGATTCGCACCTCCTGTCGATACGGTCGACGAGGCTCTGACCACCATCACCGACGCCGTTTCCGCTGCGGGCTACGTCCCCGGCAGAGATGTGTTCCTCGCCATAGATGCCGCCTCTTCGGAATTCTACAATGAAGGCGTATACAGCGTCGACGGTGCGAAGATGTCCGCAGGGGAGCTCTCTGATCACTATGTCCAGCTTACAAAGGACCACCCCCTCATCAGTATCGAGGATCCATTCTTCGAGGACGATTTCGAGACCACTGCCGAGCTGACCAAGGCGGTCGGAAGCCATGTGCAGATAGTCGGCGACGATCTGTTCGTCACCAATTCCAAGCGTCTGTCCAAGGGAATCGGTTGCGGAGCCGCGAACGCGCTTCTCCTGAAGGTCAACCAGATCGGAACGATCACGGAGGCCGGGGATGCGGCGGCGATGAGTTTCGCCAACGGCTACAACGTTGTCGTCTCCCACAGGTCGGGAGAGTCCGAGGATACCACGATCGCAGACCTTTCCGTCGGATGGGGAAGCGGCGAGATCAAGACCGGCGCTCCCGCTCGCGGCGAGCGTACGGCGAAGTACAACAGGCTCCTGAGGATCGAGGAGGATCTCGGATCCAAGGCGAGATTCCCGGGAATCTCCAAGTTCAGGATCTGAAAACAAAGGGGCTGGGGGATTGTCCCCCGCCCCGGTTCCGGTCCAATCGTCTGATGCGTTCCTGTATCATGCGGACCGGGATTTTCCCCTGATTTCTTATATTTAAAGCTTTGACATCAAAAACCCCTATATTTCCACTGGAAAACGCATGTTTCGGACCGTGTTGTGGCATGGCATGATTTGCTCTTGAGCAAGGCTTATATGTTCACTCTAGCTAAGGGGGTCCTGCGCTTGAAGCCGTTGCTTTTGGATGGGTAATGCCTTCGAAAATGCGCTAATCTCGGGGGAGAGGATTGATCGGGAAGACTGAGAACTATAGCGATAGCCACGCGTCCCAAAGTGGTTATCTCCGCACGCTGGACACCATGGCAGAGTCGTCTATGATGAGCGTGTACTGCACATGCGGGAGGATCGTCGTGCTGGACCGCACAGAGATGCATACGAGGCTCTCATTAGGAAAGGAGCTCGAATGCAGCTCCTGCCGCAATGCAAGGATCTCGCATGAGATCGATGCCATGAACGACCATTTCAACGGCATCGACGAGTCCGACGAAGTCCTCAACTGAACTCCCGCCAGGGCCTCTCCCGGGCGGGATTGAAAATAATACTTCTAATAAAATCGTGTTACTGAAAACGGGTCCCGGTAAAGGCGTTTTCACAGTTCCGCATCGGCTTCCTCGGTCTTCTTCTTGGCCTTGGATTTCGCGGGCTTGCGCACGGTCACCCTCTTCTTGACGGGCTTCTCGGGTTTGGTCTCGCCTTCCTGTTCCGGAGCTTCGACCTTGGCCTTGCTCTTCTTGCGACCAGGGCAGTCCGGGTTGATGCATTCCTCCATGTTGCCGAGATTGACGATAGGGGCCTTGCATATCGGGCACTGCCTTCCGGCATAGGATATGCTTCCTCTGGGCCTGAGCGGGTATGTCTGCGTGCACGCGGGCCATTCGGAGCATCCTGCGAATCTCTTCCCCGCTTTGGAGTACATCACCCTTATGCGACCCTTGCCGCAGGTGGGGCATGGACCGAGGTCGTTCTTCTCAGTATTGCTCGGGCATTTCGGATCGATGCATTGCACGGAAGGCGGCATGCCTTTCCTGATAATCCTGAGCTGCGGGAGCCCGCAGACCTCGCAAACAGTATCCGTGGTCTGTATGAGGGCGCCGCGGGGCAGGGGGTATGCGCGCTTGCATTCGGGATAACCGTCGCATCCGATGAAGTTCCCGTTCTTGGAGCGCTTGATTGAAAGGCTGTTCCCGCATGATGGGCAGGTGCCGATATGCTGCTGGGAGTGCAGGGCGGCCTTGATCTCGCTGCCGATCTCCTCCTGGTCCTCGGAAATCTTGACGGCGACGTTGTACAGCATGTCCTGGGATTCCTTGACGACGGAATCCAGGCTGCGCTCGCCGTCGGTTATGCTGATCATGTCGGATTCGAGCTTGGCCGTCATGTCGGGCTCGGTGATGCCTCCGCCGTGGTTCTCGAGGGCCTTGGTCAGCGCTATGCCGCTCGGAGTAGGGACCATGTAGTTCCCCTGGACGTAGTTCCTGGAGTACAGCTTGCCTATGATGTCGTGCCTCGTGGACTTGGTTCCGAGCTGGAGGCGGTCCATCTCCTGGATCAGGGATCCCTGATTGTATCTGTAAGGAGGCTTGGTGGCAGACTCCACTATGCCCATGGATCTTATGTCCACAGTCTCCCCGACAGTGAGCTGCGGAAGGCGGGCGTCGTTCGGCTTCAGGTATTTGCCGTAGTACTTCTTCCAGCCTTTCTTCTTGAGGACGTATCCTTCGGCCGAGAACTTCTCGCCGGCTACGTCTATTGTGCATTTTGTGACCTCGGCCTCGGCGTTGGGCGCGACGGTAGCGAGGAATCTCCTGACGATCAGCTCGTAGAGCTTCCATTTGTCGCCCTTCATCTTCTCGGGCGATGCTCCCGCGGTCGGATAAATCGGAGGATGGTCGGTTGTCCTCCTCTTTCCTCTCGAGGGGACGATCTTCTCCTGGGCGAGGATCTCCTCCGCCTCCGATTTGAACGCCCCGTCCTTGAGTTTCTCGAGGACCGCACGCAGCGAGAGGCTGCGGGGGTACTCGGTGTTCTCCGTACGGGGGTATGAGATGTAACCTCCGGTGTACAGGTCCTCGGCGAGCTTCATGGCGGTGGTCGGAGGGATCCCGATCTTGTTGGCCTCCACCTGCATCTGCGTGGTGTCGAACGGAGCGGGCCTGTATTCCTCCTTCGTCTCGACATCGTATGATGAGACGGTTCCGCTGGTGGCGCCCTCGACCTTGGCGAGGACAGCATCGGCCTTCTCCTTGTCCCAGAACGGGTTGTCGACGTGGTCTCCCCTGAATGCGAGCATCCCGAATTTGCCGACGATATCCCAGAACGGGGTCGGAACGAATTTTTCGATCTCCTCGTGCCTGTCCACCAGAAGCTTCAGCGTAGGGCTCTGGACCCTTCCGACGGACATGAAGTTCTTGCCCACCTGTCCGGATGAAAGGGATATGAGCCTGGTGAGGACGGCGCCCCAGGAGAGGTCGATGATCTGCCTTGCTTCGGCGGCATCGGCCAGCTTCTCATTGGGTTCGGTGAGGTTCTCGAAGGCGGTCTCGACCTCTCCCTTCGTGAGGGCGCTGAACTTCGCCCTCTTGACGGTGTCCATATTGGCACCGATCTCCTTGACCGTCTCCATGCCGATGAGCTCTCCCTCGCGGTCGTAGTCGGTCGCGATGATGATTTCATCCGCCTTGGATGCGAGGTCCTTTATCGTGTTGAGTATCGACTTCACCTTGACCGTCTTGACTTGCGGCGCGTGCACAAGGTCCGCCGGATTCGTGGCGCTCCAGTCGTTGTATTCCGGAGGATAGTCGAGCTCTATGATGTGGCCGCGGAGAGATACGACGCTGTATTCGTCCCCTCCCGCCTCGAAGGTGATCACCGTCACGCCTCCGGTGGAGGACGATTTGGACGTGCCGTCGGATAGGATGGTCGATATCCTGCGGGCGGCATTTGCCTTCTCGGTGATTATCAGCTTCTTCATCGCTCGTCAAACTGGAAGTATTTGATTTAAGGATTTTGCCCTGGTGCTCTCGGCAAAATCGATTTTTCAGCGGGCTTGTTCTGAACCGCAAATGCGTCTCTTCTTCTATCTTCGGGAAAGCGTAGCGGAATCGGCACAGCTTTTTGTCCGGAACGGCGATTCGTCATGCATGGGGCTCTCGTACAGCCGTTCAGGAGGCGCGATCAGGGTATACAGATGCACATCCAAGCGCATGCCCGGAAGGGAGTCTCCCGTTTCATCCAAGGAGTATGTGGGAACGTTCGACGAGGACAGCGGTCTGATCTGTCCCAAGAAGGCTACGCCGGAGGAGGCGGAGGGGACCGTGCGCGACTGCAATTTCAGAGCACTGGACCGCGGCAGTGTCACACTGGCTCTATGGGCCGCAGAGCAGCTGAATCTTCCGAGAAGGCTCGAGTCATTGTTCGGGGAATGCGGAAGGACCATATTGGCCATGGCTGTATGCTACTCCGTCAATCCTTTCCTGGGATCCGATGTCGTAGGGATGTCGAGACTCATGGATCTGGAGAGCATCATAGGTCAGGAAAGGTTGACAGCAAGGATGATCTCGGAGGCCTCCTCCTCGGTGAACCTGGATTCCGTACGCAGTTTTTCTCTGGCAGGTATCGATGAGATAAGCGGCCGCATTCGCCTATTCGGGTTGAGAGGGAGCATGGATGAGATGGCCATGGCTTCCCCGGGAATCCCACCCTCTGCGAGGAAATGGAATTTCAGGGATGCAGCCGTCGCATTCATTGCAGGCGAGGACGGTGTTCCCCGTTCATTCATCATTCTGGCCGGTCATCGCCATGATACGAAGCTACTGACCCGTTTCATTCGGACCTGCGGGTGCGGCAGACCCCCTCTGATCATCCTGAAAAGACAGACAGACGACCCCTGTGCCGTAGCCCACGCATTGATGGCAGGGTTGGACGTAATAGTCGATTGCATACCGTCTTCGGAACCTGTCAAGAATGCTATGAGAGGATTCGTGGAAGGGGATGAGGACGGAAGGGTGGAATACGAGGGCTCGGAATACTCCTATGTCCGCAGGACGCTCGGTCTGGATAACGGAGGAAGATGCTGGGAATACGGGCAGGCGGGCAGATATCGTATCAATCTCTTCGTCTGCAGAAGGGTGGGCGCCGTCTCGATGAAAGGGGCCGAAGTGGAGGAGTATATCGCCAGGCAGATCGTGGCGAATACGGATGCCGGCATCATCGAAGAGGGGCCATCCATGAGAGGTTCCGATATCCCCGAATCCAGCGACATCGGAGATGTGATGTCGTACACGAGGAAGCGCCGGAATGTGAAGGTGTTCTTGACGAGCTTGGAGGATCTGTCCGAAGTGCTCGATGCCGTGGATGGCAGAGAGAATACGGTGGCGAATGCGAACCATATCGACAAGGCTCTGTTCCAGGGAGAATTCTGGAATGATGCGGATCCATGCAGGCTGTTCGCGATGACACTCTCGATATCGATCCGCTCCATGATAGGATTCAGATTGAAGCAGGGGCGGTTGAGGGGTACGAATGTCGATCAGGCCTTCGTTCTGGCTTCCGGAGACCGGGTTGTGGTCTGCGGCAACAGAAGGTATGAGGCCAGATCGGATAAGAGGACGGCAGAGCTTCTTGATGTTGTTATCAACGGTCCGTGACGATGTCGCTACGTTTTATTCGGAACGAGCGATGCTCGACGCTTCTTTTTAAATACGGCCACTGCAGACATGGAAAAGACCGATTTTGCTTTGGAGTCAGTTTCACAGCAGGAGAATCATGTGGTCTTAAAATCAATGCAATGTCGAATAAAATGCCAGATATGAAGTGGAGGATGGTGAAATGAACAGACTATATCCGATGATCGTCGGATTGGTAGGGGCAGCGATGATAGCCATCGGTGTCTTTTTGAATTGGATGGAGGTGGCCTTGGTATTCTCCGATGGATCGAAGTTCGTACTCGAATACACCGGATTGGAGATGTACACGGAGTTCGAAGGTGGGGAGGTCCCGTTCAGGGCGTCCGCTCCTCTGCTGTTCATACTGATCTCTGTATCTGTCGCGCTGTTATCTGTCATAGGATGGAGGATATCCGATGAGGGATCATCGAGAATAATGCTCTTCGCAGCATGCGTATTCTTCGCCGCGTTGCTAGTCATCGGGATGACCTTTGTGGATCCTGCGATCATGGCTGCCGATCCACCGGCAGGAACCGGGATCGCAGGGATAGCCGATTGGGTGAAATGCATCGCCGATGGGGATGTGACGCGTGCCAGCATATCGTCGGGCAACGGCATTCTCTTATCGATCGTAGGAGGACTCGTGGCTTTGGCTGGAGCCATATTGAATCTTCGTGCGAACACGGAATCGCGTTGATTTCGGATCGAAAATCCGGGACCGCGCATCATGGGATTCTCCATGGTATGGACGTGGTCTCCGATAGGGGCGTTCGCGCCCCATACCGCCCTCCTTCGAGCGGATCATCATCTTTCGAGAAGGGCGACCAACGAGTTGGTAACGGATGAGCGTCATTTCCAAAAGCGATAGGGATCATGTCGCAAATGCGGAATATGGCTGTCCGTCGTTTGATACGGATTCAAAACCACATCAGGATGCTCTTCCGCGGTGTCTCCTTCACGCTTACTGTGAAGATATCAGCACCAGTTGACAGATTCTCAAGCTTATATGCATCGCAGAAGCGATGCCATGTACAGAGGAAGCATGACGAACCCGTCCTCTCTGCGGACGTCCTTGGTGCAGAGTATGTAGGCCTGCCCTAGGCGGTCTCCGAACATCGAGCGGAAGCGGTCCAATGATTCGTGCCGGATCCATTTGGATGATTTCACTTCGATAGGGCATGCCGCTCTTCCTCTTCTTACCAGGAAATCGATCTCCACTGCATGACGGATCGTCTCTCCGTCATCGGACTTCACGGCGTACCGCGAATAGAAGAACAGCCTGTGGCCGGCTGAACGCAGAGCCTGTGCTACGATGTTCTCTGCGAACATCCCTTCGTTGATGCCGATCTTGTCGAGGAGTAGCCCCTTGTAGATGTCCTCTTCGGTCGTTCCGCCTGCATCCATCGACATCGTGACTAGCAGTCCGGTATCGGCCATGTACAGCTTCATCGTCGATGATTCTTCGCTCATCGCCAATCCTGCCGTCGGGTCGGTGGAATTGAGGCATACGTTGACTATCATCGCATCAGCCAGCCACATGAACGCGTCGTCGTACTCGCGCATACGGGCGTTCTTGCTGATGCTCGACAGCATGAATCTCTTCTCTTTGCGGTTGAGCTGTGATGGGATGCTGTCGAATATTCTGTCGACTCTGTTCTTGTAACCGCCCGCGAACTTCTCGATATCGTTGCGATACAACTCGAGTATCCTTCTCTTCTCCTTTTCGGCGATTGCGAAGTCCTTGGTTTCCGCGAATCTCGCAACGACTTTCGGCATTCCTCCGACGAGCATGTACCTTCTGAATTGGTTCATCACGACTTTGTGAGGTCCGTCTCCAAGCGGAACCAGTTTCTCGAAGCATTGCCGCATGTACGGTCCGGATGTCTCATCGCCCATGGCCCAAAGGAATTCTTCGAAGTCGAGAGGATGAAGCTCGAATTTCTCCTCTTCGGAAGGCAGGAGTATGTCACGGACGTTTGTCTCGATGGAAAGGAGGGATCCCGTCTCGATATAGTCATAGCGTCCGTCTTCGACGAGTCTTTTGATCATCTGTCTGGCAGAGGGAAAGAGCTGCACTTCATCGAAGACCACCAAGGAATCGCGCTGATGTAGCCGTACACCATAGGATGCAGACAGCTTCTCGAAGAATATATCCAGATCGTACGAGTGCTTGTCGAATATATCGATAATGTCTGAATCGACAGCGCTGAAATCGACTATCAGACAGCTTTTGTATTCCCTTTTACCGAACGATCTTGCCAGGTAGCTCTTCCCGACACGGCGCATCCCTTCGATCAGGAGTGCTGTTTCACCATTGCTCTCCTTCTTCCATTCGAGCAGTCTTTGATAAGCCTTCCTTCTGAGTTCGATCGCCATGTTGGCAGAGATACATTGTTGGTATTTGCAATACACGGATTCAGACTTCT
>DAXO01000046.1:17778-20758 GCA_002506425.1 Methanomassiliicoccaceae archaeon UBA480
GATTCAGACTTCTTTTCATGATGAAGTCTACTGCCGGGCTTTGGATTCAAGGCAGAGCTTACATATCGAATCAGTTCCGTTTATAATGGATGGATGTATACGCCAACTCGATGAATTGCCGGGAGTTCATGGACTACGCCCATTCGAAGACTGGGGTTCTCCGCGTGGAGAGGCTGAGTCGCGAGAGGGTTGAGCAAGCCGTTGCCACTGAGGAGGCCCTCAAGACCGTGACGGGCGGGTTGCGGATGGAGAACTCCGGGATACTCACATGCGCATCCTGCAGGGACGTGTTCGTAATGCTATGCGACGGATCCTTCCCGAGGCCTGACAAGATCACAATGGCGATGGTCGACGACCGCGGAGTTGTCGTCGGGCACGATGTTCCCGGACCGATGGTGCCTCAGTTCGAAGGGAGAGGGGATGTGATGTGGCTGTCAAGCAACTTTGTGCTCTACCCCGAGAAGATGGCGCCCTACGATGTGCGCATGGTCATGAGGGCTTCGAGGGTGGAGTGGGCGATTCCGTCGAAGGTCGTTCCGTGGATATATTACCCGTCTCCGGAAACGGCGAACCTGTTAGGCTCGTGGCTGGGCAACAGCGACAGCACCATCTCCACAGTGCTGATGGGAGTGAACGGCCTAGATGCTCAGGACGTCTCAGTTCCTGTGCCCGATATGGTGGAGGTTCCCTGTGCTGGGAGCGGCCATGGTGAGCCTTCCCCTCAGGACACCTTTTATCGATGTGACCTCGTCTGCGAACTTCTTGAGGTCGCGGAGCTTCCCCTCGCAGATCAGGATTTCCATGCACTTGTCGTGATCGAGATGGACGTGCACCGAGGTGTTGACCAGGGACTGGTGGTCGTGCTGGATGTCGGTAAGCTTGTCCCCGACCGATGCCATGGTATGATCGTACACCATGACGATCGTCCCGACCATCCATTCGTCGTCGTTCTTCCATTCCGATTCGGCGAGGGAGTCGCGCACCAGGTCCCTTATCGCCTCCGATCTGCTGACGTAGCCCTTCTTGGAGATGGATTCGTCGAACTGCTTGAGCAGCTCCGGTTCGAGAGAAACGCCTATGCGCGTGACGCCTTCCATGATGGGGATTATCCTATCTCCTGCTTTAACATCTTCGCAGGTCATATGGCGCCTTGATGTCATAAGAACGAGTCGCGCGTGCTACCGACATCCCGACTCGGCGGAGAGTGTTCCCATCCGGGGCGGTCGTCGTTATTAATACGGAGGTGCCGATACCATGTGCGATGTCTGTAGATTTCGAGAATCTGGAGCGTGCGATCGTTTCCGCGATCAAGAACGATGTCGAGGACCAGGATATCGCCGTGGCCTTCTCCGGCGGACTGGATTCAGGTCTCGTCGCCGCTATCTCCAAGGACTATGCGAGGTCGGTCACCCTCTACACCTCGGGACGCGACCAGTCGTACGATGTCGTGATGGCGCAGGAGATGTCCGAGAGGCTCGGTCTCCCCTGGCTCCACATCCCCATCACCGAGGACAACATCGAGTCCAGGCTCAGGGAGATGATCACCATCACCGGCACATCGTCCCCCCTCACTCTCTCGTTCGAGCTTCCCATGTTCTTCGTGTGCAGGACCGTGCACGAGAAGTACATCATCGGCGGACAGGGCTCCGACGAGCTGTTCTACGGATACAACAAGTACGTCGGCCTCTCGGACGACGAGCTGGTCAGGGCGAGGAAGTCCGACCTGGGCAAGCTCATCTCGTCCACCATCCCCCATGAGACGATGGTCGCCGACCACTTCGGTAAGAAGATCTTCTACCCCTACATGGATCCGCTCGTCACCATGCAGGTCAACGCCATGGACCTCGACGTGCTGAAGCCCAAGGACGGCGACTCGAGGAAGATGCTCCTAAGGGACATCGCCAGGGACCTCGGCTATCCGTTCATCGCGGACAAGAGGAAGAAGGCCGCGCAGTACGGTTCCGGAACCATGGATCTCGTGAGGAAGGTCGCCAAGGACAAGGGCATGACCTACTCCGAGCTCGTGGACTCCATCTACAGGGACATCTTCGAGTGAACGTGTTCCGCGAGGAGCGCGGCGGCGTCCAGCGATGTCAGCGAATACAGCATCCTGGTGCCGACCGCGTCCTCGATCTCGTTGAGGACGGGGACCCCCTCGTCGAATACGAAATCCACGCCCACGAGGTCGGGCTCAAGGGCCTCGCAAACCTTCGATACGCATTTCTCAGCAGCTGGCGGGGTCCTGCAGAGCTCCGCCTTTCCGCCCAGTTTGTAATTCGCACGGAAGTCGCTCCCGCTCGTTCTCATGACGGATGCGAGCACCCTTCCTCCAAGGACGTAGACGCGCATGTCGCGTCCGGGAGCGGCCATGCTCTGGATCAGCGGATCGCGCAGGGTCCCGCAGAGCCTTCTCATCTCGTCCTCATCCTCGGCCATGAACACCTTGCTCCCTCCGTGCCCGCTCCTGGATTTGATTATCCAGGGAGGGCCGGGCGGAGAATCCTCTCCTGGGACGGATGCAGGCATATGAGGGACGGAGATGGAATCGGCGAACCTGTACGTCGCCATCTTGTCGTTGCAGACTCTGGTGACGGCGGAGGAGTTGAACGACCTCGTCCCCTCACTCTCGAGCCTTTCGGCGATCCCGGCGTCGCGTGAGCGGTTGATCAGAGCATCCGGCGCATGATCGGGGATGTCATCGGTAGTCACGATGCGGGTGCACATCCCGAGGTCGGTGCATGCCTCCAGGAGTCTTCCTGCGAAGAACCCGTTGGATGCCAGATCGCGGCGGTCATAGAGGATCCAGCACGAGGTCATCTCGACACCTCCGAGATTATGTGGCGGAGTATGATCTCCGACGCATCCACCCCTGTGCAGTCTAGGAGGTTCCTGAGATGGGCGTTGGAATTCACCTCGCAGACCGCGGGGCCGTCGGAAGTCATGATGATGTCCACTCCTGCGAAATCCGCGCCTACCGCTA
>DAXO01000046.1:20783-30588 GCA_002506425.1 Methanomassiliicoccaceae archaeon UBA480
GATCTCCGCCTCTTCGATCGTCGGGGAGCGTCCGACGATCGAGCCTCCGAGGGTCGCGTTGGATCTGAATTCGCCTTCGGGAGCCTGCCTCTCCATCGCCGCCACGGCTTCGCCTCCGACCACTTCCACCCGCACGTCGCGCCCTCCGCATTCCACATATCTCTGAAGGATCCTGGGCACGTAGGGTCCGGAGAACGCACGTTCCAGCTCCTCCATGTCGCGGACGAGGGACACCTGCATTCCGAACGAGCCGAAGCAGTCCTTGACAACCATCGGGAATCCGAGGATATCCTCGGCGCGTCCGAGGAACCCGAGGTCCGGATACGCATAGAACGAGAGCGGGCAGGAGAGGGTCTCGATACTTTTCACTCCGGCGGATGCCAGAGCCAGATGGGTCAGCCATTTGTCGTCGCATACGCGGATGCATTCCGATGCGTTGAACACGCGCATCCCGCAGGCCTCCAGGTTCGCGGCGCAGCGGACGTCCTTGTCCCAGAATATAACGAAGTCGGGATCGCCCGCGATGCGGCGCAGCTTCTCGCGGTCTCCGGCAGGGAGCATGAGATCCGCATTGGTCATCATGTCCAATCCGATGCCTGCTCTGCGAGCGGACGACAGCATCATCTCCCAGGGCTGCCTGTGCTTCTCTCCTTCGAGATACGCGTTGGATACGAACAAGCCGCGCATGCTCGGACGATTGCGTTACGCATATATGCAGGACAGCTATCAAGGCGGTCGTTTCATATGTCGTTGGGCCCCAATGAGGTCTGGTTCGCAGGCTTGTCCGGAAGAGGGATGAGACCCGGTCTCGAGAACGAGAGGGAGCTCCTCAGGAGATTGGGGGATCCTCAGGATTCCCTTCGCCTGATACACGTGGCGGGCACCGACGGTAAAGGCTCCGTCTGCGCGATGATGGAGTCGATCCTCCGCGAATCCGGGTACTCCGTGGGGATGTTCACCTCGCCGGAGATACTCAGGATCAACGAATGCATCCGCATCGGCGGGCTCGAGATAGAGGATGCCGATCTGGAGGTCGTCCTGGGCATCGTGAGGGAGCAGGCAGAGGCCATGTCGGCGGAGGGGATGGACTGCACTAGCTTCGAGGTCCTCACCGCGGCCGCGCTCCTGTTCTTCGACATGGTGTCCGCGGAGATCGCGATAGTGGAGGTCGGGATGGGCGGGCGCCTGGATGCCACCAACGTCATAGTTCCCGAGGTCTCCGTCATAAACAACGTCAGCCTGGAGCACACGTCGTTCCTAGGGGGGACAGTCGAGGAGATAGCATTCGAGAAGGCGGGCATAATGAAGCCCGGCGTGCCCTGCGTGACCATCAACGGGGATGCGGCGTACCGCGTTCTGGAGCGTCAGGCCGCGAGGGTCGGATGCCCCCTGCGCAGGATACCGTCCGACGACGTGCGCATAATATCGATGGGTCCGGATTCCGTGGATGCCGAATACCGCGGAACCATCTACTCCGTAGGGATCCCGGGGTGCCATCAGGCCCGCAACATGGCCCTGGCCGTGGAGGCCCTCTCCGAACTGGAAGAGTACTCCGAACGCATAGCCCCGAATCTGCACCGCGGTCTGGAATCCGTGTCGTGGCCGTGCAGGATGCAGAAGCTCATGGCGGATCCGATAATCGTCGATGTCACCCACACCAGGAGCGGCGCCGCCTGTCTCGGCAGGGATGTGGCGGAGATATACGGGAAGGTAGTCCTCGTCATAGGCATGCTCCGCGACAAGGATGTGGACGGCGTCATGGAGATGCTGTCTCCCGTATGCTCGAAGGTGTTCGTCACCGAGCCGGTGTCGCCCAGGGCAAGGCCGGCCGAGGAGACGGCGGGGATAGTCGCCCGCCATCATGCGGTCGACGGAGTCTATCCGTGCATGCCGGATGCGATGGAGGCGGCGATGGAGGCGAGGGGCGACGAGAATGTTCTGGTCACGGGATCGTTCCGCATGGCGGAGGGGGTGCTGCAATGGCTGGCTCTGAGATCGTCCCGATACTCGATATACTCTCAAAGGAGTACGTGGGCGGAGCGTATCCTGGACGCAACTCGGAGGGACTGAACCCCGAGTGGCCTGCGGATCCGTTCCATGTGCTGATAGCCACGATCCTGTCGCAGCGCACCAGGGACGACAACACGAGGAAGGCCTCCGACAATCTGTTCCATGCCTACGATTCGATCGATGCAATCGCGGATGCGGATCCGAAGGTCGTCGCCGGGCTCATCCGTCCCGCGGGATTCCCCAGGCAGAAGGCCGACGCTATAGTCAGATGCTGCAGGATCCTCCGCGACGAATACGGGGGCAAGGTCCCGAGCAGCACCGAGGAGCTGGTATCGCTTCCTATGGTCGGGAGGAAGACCGCCGCCTGCGTCCGCTCTTACGCCATGGGGATCCCGTCCGTATGCGTCGATACCCATGTGCACAGGATAGCCAACCTCATGGGGCTGGTCCACACGAAGGATCCGGAGGCCACCGAGCGCGCTCTCATGGAGATCACGCCGGAGGACAGGTGGAGCGATATCAACCGCTACATGGTGAGGCACGGGCAGGTCGTGTGCCTGCCGAATCATCCGCATTGCGAGAGGTGCGCCGTCCGCGACTACTGCGACTACTACAGAAGAATCGTCCGCGAACGCCGGCGATGCAGACCGGTTTCCTCACTCGGGACCTTCCGTGAACTCTGCTTCCGGACACTTCTCTCTGAGGATTTCCACGGCTTCCTTCTTGTTCCTGGGCGATATGCGGACATGATGCCCTGTGCCGCGGTCGTACCATATGCCGATGGAGTCGCGGGATGCGCAGTGCATGCACGAGGTCCATCCGCTCTTGGAATCCTCAACCTTCCAGATACTGTCGTAGTATACAGGGGGCTCGGGAGCCGCAAAAGGATTGAGGATCGTGAGCTTCTCCTCGTCGAATGAATATCTGAGCATGAAGGGGATCAGTGCGAAGAAAGCCTCCATCGCTGCAAGAGCTGTCAGTAGGACGAGGCGGACTGACGGCTGAGCGGAGATCATGACGGCGAAAGCGATGAGCACTACGATCATCGGAAGGTATATCGGGGAGCCGTAGCCGCTTCTGAACGTGGTTCCGGCACTCATGATCCGTCATCCCCGGTACGGATAAAACATTTGCAGCTGTTCTGCCGGCTCGAACCTGCACGTTCGATCGCAGTCGCCTGGAACGGATGCTACCGAACCATCGGCCGGGCATCTATTATAAGCCGGCCGGAGGTTACAGGGGCATGCACGAGGTCTCTGTCGTGACCAGTATGGTCGATGCAGTCATCGATGAGCTGTCGAAGTACAAGCTGGAGAAGGTCAACTCCGTCACGGTCATGATAGGGGCCCTCACCAATCTGGGGGACGAGCAGATGAGTTTCGCGTACGAGATAGTGACGCGCGGAACCATCCTCGAGGGGTCGGAGCTCATCATAGAGCACATCCCGGTAGAGGCGCAGTGCGAGTCCTGCGGATACATCGGTCCCGTGAGGATCCTCGCGGATCCGGATTACGAGACCCATTCGATCCCTGTCCTGTCCTGTCCGGAGTGCGGTGGACCGATAAGGGTCGTCAAGGGCATGGAATGCACTGTCAAGTGCATGGATATCGAGGAGGTCGAGCGAGGATGTTCAAGTACAGGGACGAGGAGACGGCGAAGAAGATCCTGGATCACATCAGGGCGATGGATGTGGATGTGCGTCTCATGCACATCTGCGGGACGCATCAGGACGCGATAGTCAGGTTCGGTCTGGAGGAGATGCTCAACGATGTGGGCGTTTCCATAGCGCAGGGGCCCGGATGCCCCGTGTGCGTCACAACCAGCGCGGAGATAGCCGATGCCATCACTCTTGCCAGGAACGGTGTCACAGTAGCCGCGTTCGGAGACATGATGAGGGTTCCGACGACCATCGGGTCCCTGTTCTCGGCCAAGGCCGACGGAGCCGACGTCCGCATAGTCTATTCGATAGACGACGCGGTGCAGATGGCGAGGGATGAGCCTGGGAGGCCCCTGGTTTTCGTCGGAGTCGGATTCGAGACCACTGCGCCCTCCACATGCGTTCCGATACGCAAGGACGACTGTCCTGAGAACTTCAGCGTCTACAGCTGCCACAGGATCTGCCCTCCGATCATCGAGACCCTGTTCGATCTTGGAGAGAACAGGATCGACGGATTCATCATGCCCGGGCACGTGGCGGTCATAACCGGAACAGGGATGTTCGAGCCCGTTTCCAGGAAGCATCATGTGCCCCAGGTCATCGCAGGGTTCGAGCCCCTGGACATCCTCATGTCCTGTTATATGCTCTGCAAGCAGATCAAGGAGGGAAGGGCTGAGGTGGAGAACGAGTACACCCGCCTCGTCCGTCCCGAGGGCAATCCCGCCGCGATGAGGCTGATGGAGGAGACGTTCGTCCCCGTCGACCGCGCATGGCGCGGATTCCCTATAATCCCGAAGAGCGCCCTGGCGCTGAAGCCCGAGTTCGAGGCCCACGATGCGACGAAGGTCCACGAGGACATCCTCAGGAACACGCCCGAGGTGGAGGCCGAAGCGAAGGGATGCAGGTGCGGGGACGTCCTCAGAGGGATAATCAGGTCCGAGCAGTGCCCCATGTTCGGGAAGGTCTGCAAGCCCATGAATCCCATGGGGCCCTGCATGGTCTCCGCCGAAGGCAACTGCTCGATAGCCTACCGTCTGGGTTCCAAGAGGCTCTGACATGGAAGGCACCAAGATCATGGCCGAAATGAGGATGGGGAAGAGGATCCTCATCGTGACCAACGATTCCACCGTGTTCCAGGTCAGGAACCGTCTTACTACGCCTTTCGAGACATTCGGAGGCAGGGTGACCGAGGTCAAGAACCTGGTCAAGCGTCTCGATACTGCCGTCGACGACAATGGGCGCAAGCTCTGCGACGTCTCGTTCGGCGTGATCACGACGAAGTACGGATTCGTTCCCGGGAACTATCAGATCATGGACTACCCCGATGTCATGTCTGACAAGGAAGAATACAGGAAGGCCGAAGAGGAGAGAGGCTTCGTGGAGCAGACATCGTTTCTTACGCGTCCGTTCGACAAGACCATCCTCTGCGTTCCCAACGATATGTTCGAGATGTTCCTGGAGCACGATGGCATCGGATACGGGAAGCTGATCGCCGTCACTTCGCCCCGTTTCAAGGAAGAATGCGAGAAGCGCGGATGGACGTGGCTCGAGCGCAGAGGCGCCCGCGTCGGCGATGCCAACGCCGACGAGATAGAAAGGCTGGTCCGCGAGCTCTGCTCGCAGCGAGCGGTTGGGATTCTCGAGCTCGAGGAGGCGTCTCTTCAGGGATGTTCCTCCTCCGTAGCTCCCGACCCCTCCGGACGAGGGAACGATCCTGTGGCAGGGCACGATTATGGGAAGCGGGTTTTTTCCGCATGCGGTTCCCGCGGCGCGGAAAGCACCCGGATGCCCCGATTCCTCCGCCAGTTCCGCATACGTCCTCGTCTCACCGTAGGGGATGCGCCTCATGGCGTCCAGAACATCCGTGAAGAACTCCGATCCGCTGTAGCTCAGCGGGAGTTCGAACTCCCTTCTCCGTCCGGAAAGGTATTCGTTGATCTGACCTGCGGCCTCCGACAGCGCATCCGTCTCGCTCTCCTCCATGGAGGGAAGGTTCTGGGAGGGCAGGTAGAGCCCGATAAGATTCCCATACCCGTCCTCTGCGACGCTGATCCTACCGACGAGTGTGAGGAATGAATGGATGCAAGGGCCCGTCATGCAACGGATGAGAACGGCATACCGTTTAGCTCTTGCCACGTACGGGAGTCCGCAAACGGTATCACGACGATGCAGCATCACCCGGATGATGATAATCTGCGCGAGCCGTCGCACCGACATTCCGGCATTCCACTCGGAATGGTTCATGAACCGTCTGCGCGCAGGATACTGCCTGGTCCGCAATCCGGTTTCGAGGAACGTCGTTCACCGCGTGGACCTGACGAGGAGCAATGTGGACTGCATCCAGTTCGTGACGAAGGATCCCAGACCGATGGTGCCTCATCTGAAGGAGATCGGAGCGATGGGCCACGTTAGTGTCTTCCAGGTGACGATAACTCCGTACGGCCCGTCGATGGAACCCGGAGTGGGCTTCAAGGCGGACATAAGCGATGCCTGCACGGAGATAGCGGACAGGATCGGAAGGGACAGGATGGTATGGAGATACGATCCCGTTCTCTTCTCACGCACCATAGATTCCGACTACCATAGGCGCAAATTCGATATGCTCTGCCGCGAGGCATCCCAATGGACGGACAGATGCGTGTTCAGCTTCGTGGACATCTACGGCAAGCTGCATTCGAAGGTCGGGGCGGGGCTGTTCCGCGCCCCTACGAGGGATGAGGAGGATCGTTTCCTGCGTATGGCTGCACATACAGCCGAGGAGTACGGTATGACGCTTAGCTGCTGCTGTGCCAAGGCGGATCTGTCGGCGTACGGGATCGAGCGGAGAGGCTGTCTCGATGCGGCGATGATGCGTTCCCTCGATATCCCGTATGAGGTTCAGGATGTTCCTTTGAGGCAGGGATGCAGATGTGTAAAATCCGTGGATATAGGAGAATACGATACCTGCGCCCACGGATGCGTCTACTGCTATGCGAACCGCGAGGATCCCATGATGCGCCGTTCGAGGCTGTATTCCGAGGATACGGAGATGCTCTGGGGTGCGCTGACTCCTCGCGATACGGTGGTGGGGATGTCCGGAAGGGACGGGCGCCGTCTGGAAGACTTCCGACGACATGGTTTATAGCCGATGGCCGTTGGAGGAGCGTGGATCCTCTAACCCTCGTATTATTGGCCGTAGGCCTGGCCATGGACGCCTTCGCCGTCTCGATCTGCAAAGGGATGGCGATGAAGACGCCTCCGCTGAGGTCGATGTTGATAGTGGGCCTCTGGTTCGGATTCTTCCAGGCGCTGATGCCCGTGATCGGATTCTATCTGGGTGGGGCATTCTACGATCTGATATCGGATTTCGACCATTGGATCGCATTCATCCTGCTCGCATTCATCGGTATCAACATGGTGCGCGAGGGTCTTTCCGGCGAGGAAGAGGATTCCGATCCCGGTGTAGGTCCGAAGCTCATGCTGATGCTGGCGATAGCCACGAGCATAGATGCGCTCGCCGTGGGGATTTCTCTGGCGATGACGGAGGATTCGATACTCTGCCCCGCGATGACGATAGGCCTGATGACCTTCGCGATAAGCGCCGTCGGGGTGAAGATAGGCAGCGTGTTCGGAGACCGCTTCGGGAGCAAGGCCGAGATCGCCGGTGGGATAATCCTCGTGCTGATAGGCCTGAAGCTTCTGCTGGAGTCGCTCTGAAGCCGGATTTCACTCGGACTGGGGCTCTTCGACAGGACCGTCTATCAGGAGGCACTTGTCGATATATGCGTGGACGGCAGCTTCCAGCTCCCCGTCCTCGGCCTCCTCCTTCTTGCGGATCAAGCCGAGGATGCCCTTCCTCGTTCCGATGAGCTCGTCGAGCATGGGCTCGATGTTCTCCTTCAGGGATTTGTCGTCCCAGCGGTCGAAGATCCTGATCCTGTCCTCATCGCTCATCTTGGCGATGTGCTCGTTGAACCCGATGCGCAGAAGGTCGTAGACGTGCGCGACATCGTTGTCGTCCTCTTCATAGGTGTCGGGATTGTATCCGACGTATCCGAGGTACTCCTCGATGATCCTGGAGAGGCACCAGAAGTTGCGGTGGTAGGCCACCACTCTGCGGAAGAGCAGAGGGATGATGTCCTTAAGGTAGGCGTCTTCATCCTCGCTGTCAGCCCTCCTTGCCATGTCGAGGCAGTCGCGGTAGACGGAGTAGTAAACGAAGGCCTTGGTCGACATGCCCGTGCACGCATCGATATCGTCGGTGAGTTTGTCGATGTGTGCAAGGACGTTGAATTCTATGAACTCCCTCTCCTTGAAGAGGATCATATCCGAGATGCCTTTCGACATCAGACAGACGTAGGCGTCGAGATTGACATCGTTGGATAGGAGCTCGAGTCCTTTCCTCCAGTCTGCGAGAGCCTTGCCGTCCTCGCCCATGTGCTCCAGGACGTATCCTCTGATGAAGTAGCCGTCGTGGTTGCAGCATCCCGTGGATTCGATGATGTCCTCAGCGATCTCCATGGCCTTCTTGTCGTTCCCATCGTCGACCGCAGCGAAAACGTCCCTGATGCGGTCCTCTATTTCGCTGGAACGGATGAACGATGTCGTGTCCTTGCGGTCGGTGTAGATGAATTTGCCGCAGCTGAGACACACGTATCTCTTCGGGTCACTGGAATCGACTGCCCTGCCACAGTACGGGCAGGACATCAATACGAAATCCATGTCGGTGAGGAAATGCTGTAGGTATAAGATGATTGTCCATCCGATACAAGCGTTTCGGATTAATTGTTCACGTGCCACGTTTAATAATTCATTCTAAGGTCGAGGGACGCCCTTCGACGCCCCTCGACAGAGGTTTCAGTATCTCTTCTTCCCGCCGGGTCCGCGCCTTCCGCCGGACTTCTTCTGATATCCGTCATCGATGAAAATCGACTCGAAGGTCTCCATATCGCCCTTCTCTTCGAATTTCGATCTGACGAACTCCTTCGCCTGCTCGTCCCCGCAGACCTTGGCGAGCCATTTGTAGGAGGGCAGGGCGGGATCGCCTTCCATGGAGAAGTACAGCTTCGCGGATTCCAGATCGGAGCCCACATCGTGAAGCGCGTAGACCAGGAGCTTGGTGTGCCTGCTCTCATCGGCGACCATATCCTCTATCGCCTTCCTGCACTCTTCGATCCCTTTACGGTAGTTCCTCTTCAGCCAGTCGATCTCCCTCTCCCTGTTCATCATCCTTCCTACGGCGATGATCTTATCCGGATCGAAGGAGCAGTATCTGTCGAGATATTCGGTATCCTCTCCGTCGTAGAACGAGACCAGCCCTTCGGCATCGCCCTTCCTGAGGCAGACCTCCTGGAAGGCCTTCCTCACGTTGGAGCGGCTCTGAACCGGGCGGAGCTCCTCCATGGCCTCATCGGAACCGGCAACGGCGGCGTTGATCATCGTCTGTATCCAGTCGCTGTTGTCGGACTGGAGCTTCTTCGCTCTGAGGAATGTGCCGAACGCTTCGTCGAAGCGGAGCTCGGATCCGAGGGAGACGATAAGCGCGGAGTGATCCTTGAATCCGTTTCTGAGGGAATCTTCGAGGTTCTCCGATTCCACGCATCTGAGGAGGAACTCCGCTTCGGGGAACTCGGAGGCTAGATCCTCCAACCGGTTCCTCGCTTTGGCGTCTCCGCGGGCCGCTCTGAGGAATTCCGTGCGGACGGACTGCCTGAGCTTCTTCCTCCCATCGAGGCGGGCGAGGAGATCGACCGCGATCTTCGAGTCCTTCTTCCTCTTCAGGTATGTGAGGCCGTCTTTGACCTTGGCTTCCTGCTCGTCGCCGTGCGCGGCGAACTCCTCTATGACGGGGTCGTCGCCTTCGACCTCGCCGAGACGGATCCTGCAATACTGGGAGTGGCAGTCGCCTTCTTCGAACATCGAATCGAGGTGGATCCTGCTGCATCCTCTTCCTGCATCCGCGCAGAGGTACTCGTATTCCACGACGGCCTGTGGAGGACACATCCTGAGAACCACATCGGCGTAGTTCTTCAGGTCCTCTTCGGAGGCCTCCTTGATCATCCTGAGGGCGTTGCTCTCGCAGCCTTTGCTCATTCCAACGGCTCCGTTCAGATAGAGCACCATGGCGAGATCGGTTCTTCCGTTGACCTCGCAGTCGAT
>DAXO01000046.1:30606-30775 GCA_002506425.1 Methanomassiliicoccaceae archaeon UBA480
CCCTTGAACAGGATCTTCTGCGGATCGGACGGGATGGTGAGCTTGTCGGAAGGCTCGGCGGTTTCGCGGGAAGGAGTGTCGCGGCGCTCGTATCCGGCGTCCCTGTCGCGCCTTCCGCGGTCACCCCTGCGTTCGTATCTCCTGTCGCCTCCGCGGCGGTCTCCGCCGT
>DAXO01000002.1 GCA_002506425.1 Methanomassiliicoccaceae archaeon UBA480
TAGGACATCGATTCGTCCATTCCGATATAAAGGGTGCTGCTCGATTCGCACTCCATGCCATATTGCTCTGGCATATTGGAACCGAACGGTCATTTCCGATGCTGAGATGACCTTTCTCATCCGGATTCTGCACCTGCTTTTTATAGTTGGATGCATAATCCAATTGAATATCATGAACTCCAAGGTGCTGATAGCTATTATCGCAGCGGTCATAGTCGTAGGGGCGGCGGCATTCGTGCTCACGTCCGGTGACGACGGGAAGACCGACGACAAGGACTTTGACGAGAAGAGCGGAGCGCTTCTGATTTACGGCAATGCCAACGGAGACTCCTGCATCGAAGAAAAAGACGTCGAGATGATCGAGCAGTTAATCGAATCCGGAACCTATCTCAGGATAGCGGATGCCAATATGGACGGGACCTTGGATTCCGACGATGTATCCGTCGTGAAGAAGCTCATTTCCCATCAGAGCACAGAAGCGTACTACCTCGATATGGCGGACGGTGCAACCAAGTTCGATTACCCGATTAAATCGTTCATGGGAATCCATCAGTTCGTACTGATGCCCATGGTGGCGATCGGCGCGATGCAGTACATGGACGGATACACCCTGTCCCCCTCCGGAATGGAATCCGCCTCGATGCTCCAGAGCCTCTTCGATTCCGAGATAAACGTCAACACCAGCTACAACATGGTGGATGTCGAGAAGCTCGCCAGCCTTCCCGTGAAACCGCAGTACATATTCTGCCACCACGAATCCCTGTCCAACGAGAACAAGCTGGAGAAGAGCGGGATTCAGATAGTCCATATGGATTTCGGCGATTTCGCAGGATCGGTATCCGCAATCAGGACCGCCGGTTTCATGCTCGACCTATACGATGCGGCGCAGGACTACGTCAAGTTCACGGAGGATGTCATATCCGACATCCAATCGAAGGTCATAGGGAATATCAGCGACTCCGACAGGAAGACGGTGATGTGCGGCTACATGACGAACTGCATAGACAAGCTCGACGGCACTTACACCCCTCTGGCGGTCGCTGCAGGTGCCAAGGCAGTGCTGGAGGACAGCGATATCGACGGGCAGTATGTAGAATTCAACCGTGGCGACGAATGGATCCTCGCCTACAACGAGGATTATTTCTTCTATATGAATTCCTGGGCCTATGAAGGGGATGCGGACGAAACGGCAATCTACAAGAAGGCGGCCGACTACTTCACGACGCTCAAATCCTACAAGGCCGGGAACTTCGTCGTGTTCAACTCCGTCATGCCGCCGGCGCTTACCGTGGCGTACATGGCGGAAGTGCTGTACCCGGACCTCATCGGAAGCGATTACGGAGACAGGATGAATCAGGAGTACATCGACAAGTACTTCCCGGACTTCGCCAAGACGTTCAAAGCGACCGACAACACGTTCGTCATAACCTACGACATGGTCAAGGACAGCCTCTGATTGCGTTTCAGGAATCAGATGGTCGATGAGCTGGTCGACTTGGACGGTGTGACGGGAGTCCTCGGCGGTATCGTCATCCAAATGCAACCTCCGGAATTCGAAGCTCGTCTCGATCGGAGGCATGACCCCTGGACGAATGGCAGACTCCGGGAACAGCCGCATCCGCGAAGGCTGTCCAGGACGAGACTGCCAGAGAGGATGTGTCGTGCCCCCTGCGCGAGGCAGCGGATTGCATACTCAAAAACCGCCGGGGCATCTGACCGCCCGCGGCGACACAAGTCCCATCGAGACGCTGCTGCGAAATGGCCCCGAAGGGAGGTCCATCCGCATGGAGGAAACCACAGACATGGCCGAGCAATGCGATATGCTCGGCCTGTCGGCATTATTCGGAGAAGATGCTCGCACGGAGGTTACAGCGGAAGGCATCCTGCCAATAGCCGAGGGGAGGAGGGCCGCGCGCGACAGCCTCTCGGAAAGCTGCGTGATCAGCTCGATCGATTCGATGGTAGAGGGCGGATCGACCGCCCTCATGGTGATAAACAGGTTGCACGGGCCGGTCCTGCGTTCATTCGTGATGCGGAGGGGCGAACTTCGTGGCCTCCTCTGGATGGGCCGCCATCCACTCCTGCATGTGCGCCGATACAGCCATCATGGCATCTTTGTCCGCACCTTCGAAGCAGCATTTCGGGCAGGTCATGCACGGCCACCCCTTGTCCTTGTAGATGCAGGCGTCCAGGTGGGCGAAGAAGACATCCCTCATAGCGGCACATTCCCCGCACAACGAGTCCCCGCCATACAGATCCCTGCAGTACATCTCAACCATCTTCTCGGTCATCATCTTCTTGACCGACGTATAATCTGTCATATCTTCATCTCCATGTGAATGGTGTTTCTCCGGGAGGTATCTCTCGCTTTCCGCCGGCAGGACCAGCGGCAGACCCCGGTACTCGGTTATCGTGGCATCGAAGCCGTACACCCGGCGGATCAGGTCCTCGGTGACGATCTCCGGGCCGCCGTATGCCTGGACCACCCCGTCCTTCATGAAAAGGAACCTGTCGGAGTAGTGAAGGGCCAGATTGATGTCGTGCATCGTCATGATCGTGCACATCCTCCTGGTGCGCACGGCATCCATGATGATCCTCATGGTCAGGTGCTGGTTGGCGATGTCCAGATTGTTGGCTGGCTCATCGAGAACCAGGACGTCCGGCTCCTGCACAAGTGCCCTGGCGATCTGCGTCTTCTGGAACTCCCCGCCGGAGATCTCCTCTGTGCGCTTCAGTGCGAGATGGGACATGCCCATCCCGTCTATCACAGCGCCCACCTTCGCCAGGTCCTCCCTCGAAGGGGCGAACTCGAAGTAGGGCTTCCTGCCTATCAGAACGGTGTCGAACACGCTCATCCCGTTCACGGGGACGGACTGAGGCACGAAGCCCACCCTCTTAGCCAGCTCCCTGCCGCTCAGCGACATTATGTCCGTGCCGTCCACGGTGACCGTTCCGGAGGTTGGACGGTAGATTCCGCACATGCACTTCAGGAAGGTCGTCTTCCCGGTGCCGTTCGGCCCCAGGATGGATATGACCGCGTTGTCCTCCGACTCGAAGGAGATCCCCTTCAGGACCTCGATGCCCTTCCTTCCGTAGGAGAAACGGACGTCGTCCACGCGGATCATACGCGTCTCCTCCTGCCTAGAAGAATGGCAATGAACATGGGCCCGCCCACAGCGGATGTTATGATGCCAATGGGGAGCGACGAGGAGAACGCGTAGCTGGCGATGATGTACGCCACCAGCATCACCAGGCCGCCGATGGCCAGCGATCCGGGCAGGATGTAGCGGTTGTCGTTGCCGATGAACTTACGGGCTATGTGCGGAGCAATCAGGCCTATGAACCCGATGACTCCCATGAACGCCACCACTGTGGCGGTCAGGAGGGCGGAGAGCGTCAGCCCTACAATCCTTGTGCGGCCCACGTTGATGCCGAGACCTTTGGCCACATCCTCGCCGTTCTCCATCGTGTTGTAGTCCCAGCGCTTCCAGATGAAATACCAGGACACCGCGATGAGCATGAGGAGCAGCGCCATCTCCTGGCCCCAGGCAATCCTGCTGACCGAGCCGAACTGCCAACTGACTATACTGGACAAGGTAGTGCTGTCCGCCAGGTACTGAGTCATTGCCAGGAGGGCGGAGAAGATCGAGCTTATCGCCATCCCGGCCAGGACTATGGACTCCGAAGACGCTCCGGTGAACTTCACGATCAGCAGCATGGTGGCCACGGACAGCATGGCGAAGGCGAAGGCGCACAGTGTGACCATACCCGGCTGGCTGATCACTATTGTGGAGCTGGCTATGCTGGCCGACACCGTGCCGCCGTTCAGGAAGAGGATGGCCACAGACGCCCCGAAGGCGGCAGCATTCGAGGTCCCCAGGGTGAAGGGGGACGCCATCGGGTTCCTCAACAGGATCTGCATCACCGCGCCGGCTATGCCAAGGGCGGCCCCCGCGATCACGGCCGCGAGGATCACCCTGAGACGCAGGTCCCAGACCACGGAGCTCTCCCAGGAATCGTCCGGACGGAAGATGTAGCGGAGGATCTCTCCGTAGGTAAGGTCGGTGCCGCCCATGCGGATGGTGGCTATCACCAATCCTGCGAGCACCATGCAGCATCCGGCTATGAAGAGGGCCTTGCGGCGGGAGTACCGGATGTATCCCTCCGCGGTCTCCCCGGTGTCCGACGGCGTCATGCTATCTCCGTGCTCCAATCGCTCAGGCGGCGACGAAGGTGTACTTCCCGTCCACGATGCCGACCTTGACCTGGCTCCACATGTCGGTGCAGACGCCGAAGGCGGCTCCCCTGGCGGAATAGACCTTGCAGAGGTTCTCCATCAGGGAGGACCCGACCTTTTCGCCGTACAGATCGCAGTAGAGCCCAGTCATCTTGGACTGGAACTCGGACATGGCGATTGTACCGGTCACAGCCTCGACGTAGTAGGCGTCGGCGATGACGCTGAGCATGTCGTAGCCGCAGAGGGCAGTAGTCATCAGGACGTAGATCTCCTTCTCGTTCCCCGTGCCCTGCTGCTCGTACAGCCACCTGAGGACGCTTTGGTTGTTGGGCAGGTCGATCCTGTTGGGGGCGCTGGGATCGTAGAAGATCACATCGAAGGCGTACTTGGAGGTGAAGTCCTCCACGCTGATCTCGGCGAACCAGGGAGGGGCTGCATATCCCGCCTCGGAGGCGGCGTTGGAAACGCCGGCCAGGACGAATGGGTTGAAGTAGGGGAAGACGACGTTGATGTCGCCAGAGCTCATGCCCATCTGCGAGCCGGAGAGGTTGGCGAGGATCTTGTCCCCGGTGTACCTGTGGGCGGTGATGTCGGCGAGAGTGGCGTCCAGGATGGAGAGCACCTCGCTGCTCCTGTCGGACTCCTTCAAGACCTTCCCGAGGATTTCGATGCTGTGACGGAGGTCGTCTGCCACCGCCAGCTTCCCGTCCCCGTTCTGCTGGAAGAAGTTGGAGTCCAGGTCGTTCAGGTCCAGGACCACCAGGGTGCAGGCCTTGGCCAGGGCGTCGCACCCGACCTTGTACTTCTCGTAGATGCCGGTCCTCATGATCACGAGGCTGGGCTTCTCCTTGGCGATGGACTCGATGGTGCTCTCGGAGAAGTTCCCCATGGTGGAGTCCTCGTGGGTCCCCATCTCGGACATGTCGTAGCAGTAGTAGTGGGACTGGAGGCTGCCGAACATTGCCTGGGCCTCCTGGTAGTCCACCTGGGTCACGTTCTCGCGGGCGTCGTAATATGACAGGACCTTGAGGATGCCCCACCCCACGGTGACGATGCCATCGTCCAGGTTCTCGGGGATCGCGACGGTCCTGCCGGCGGAGTCCACTACCGTATCGCCGGTAGGCTCGTCGTTGCCGCCCTTCTCTCCCCCGGGGAGCATGGCAAACAACGCCACCGCGGCGACGGCTATCACGGCCACCACTGCAATGGCAATAATCTGATTCGTTTTCATGCAAATCACTTTGGATGTATAATCCAATTGGCTGCTCCCGGTATCCGTATATTAAATCAGAAGTCTCGAAAGGGGCGCTATCATACACATCGGCCCCATCTGTAGCATACCATCCTCCTTGGGAAGCAGCCGCGGTCGACCGAACGTTATATGAGATGGAGCTATAATCCAACTCAACAGATGGACTACACTCCGATGAAGAAGGAGATGTCCCTGCGGATCATCCGCTTCTACTGCAGGGAGAATCACGGCGGGGATAGGCTCTGCGAAGAGTGCGAACGCGTCTACCAGACGACAGTCAGGCACCTGGAGGCCTGCAGGTTCAAGGAACTAGGGAGGCCGTGTCCTGCATGCCCGGAATGCTGCTTCACCGGCGAGGACCGCGAGAGGATGATTCGGATGGTGGAGTTCGAGGGCAGGCACGCCGGCGAGGCGGGACGGAGCGACCCGGCGATGCTCATCCGTGCCGGTCCAGAGAGTCCCGATGACCCGCGTTTCGACCGTGCCGCCGCCAGCATAAAGGAAGCATTCATGGAGATTCTGATGGACAGTCCGTTCTCGTCCGTCACCGTGGCGCAGGTCTGCCGCGCCGCAGGCGTCGGGAGGAGCACGTTCTACGCCCACTACGAGTCCCTGACGGACCTGGTGGACGACTGCGTCTTCGATCTGGCTGGGAGGATGGACACGCTGCCTTCCCAGGCCAGGTTCTCCAGATGGGTACCGGAGACCTCCGGCGAACCCATGTGCATGCTCGTCCGGAAGGATCCAAAAGCCCGCGCACTGCTCCTGGACCCGGACCTGATGGAGCACTGCGCCTCCAAGCTCTGCGAGTACGGGATGCCCAGGCTGATCCACACGATGACGTTCCGCACCGGCTCGGACTGCCAGTACCTCGGCATGATGGTTGAATCGGCGATACTGGGATGCCTCAGGATGGCGAGGGACCACCTCGACGAGTCGGACGAGGAGTGGTCCAGGAGGAAGGAGGCCATCGACCGGGCCCACCTGGGCGGCCTCAGGATGCTGTTCCTGGACGGCTGAAGATCGGATCGGGATCGAGCCGTCACGCGGACCCGGCCGGTGCACCGCCGGATCTGGAGCATGCGCGCGCAATAGCTGCAGGCTGCCGCCTGGCTTGAAAGGATGCTGCCAGAAGGACAGCCGAGTCCCCCGCAGTATTATTATCATAATGGGCGCATCCACCGCCCATGAGCTCAACCCCCAGGATCCCCGAGATAGCGGAGAGGATACGCGCCCTCAGGGAGATGTGCGGATTCACAGAGGCCGAGATGGCCGAGGCCACGGGAATGCCTGAGGCCGAGTATATCAGGATGGAGTCCGGCAATGC
>DAXO01000073.1 GCA_002506425.1 Methanomassiliicoccaceae archaeon UBA480
GACGCCCTCTGCGGATGAGATTCCGCAGAGGGCTGATGCCCCCGCCTTCCGACGGGGCAAGTAGTTTTCCGCGGATCACTCCGCGGGGGAGATGCCTATGACGATCTCCTTGCCGGTCACGTCCCAGGACTTGACCTCGGCTCCCTTCGGGTCATCGGTGAAGACGAGGGTCTTCGCCCTGACCTCGTTGGATATGTGGTCCCTCCAGGTCTCGAAGAGCTCCACGAGGCGGTCCTCGGTCTTCACCTGGCAGTCAACGAACTGCTCCACGTTGAGCTTCAGGTCCTTGCGCATCTGCTGGATCCTCCTGATGAGCTCCCTCGCATATCCCTCGGCTTCGATCTCCGGAGTGACACTGAAGTCGATGAAGAGGGCGCCCTCATCGAACTCGACGGGCTCCATGGCTCCGGACGAGGGGATTTCGTCCTTGCCGAGGTAGAGGACCTCCTTCACGTTGGCCTGATCCCTCAGGACGCCGTCGAATCTCTTCACGGCGCGGTTGACGTCCGCGTCGTTTCCGCGGACCAGGATCCTGAGGAGGGGCCACCTGAGCTTGGAGCCCATCTTGGCCCTTTCGGCGGCAACGACGTCCACTATGTTCTGGACGAGGCGGGTGCTGTGCTCGATATCCTCGTCGATCAGCGCTTCGTCGGCAACAGGCCAGTTTTCCATGTGGACGGACTGGAGCTTGCCTCCCATGTGCTGGTAGACCTCCTCCGCTATATGCGGAGCTATGGGGGCGAGCACCAGAGCTGTCGCCATGATCGCGTAGTTCAGTGTGAAGTACGAAGCCTCCTTGTCCTTCTCCATATCGGAGTCCTCGGACCAGGACCTGTCTCTAACGAGGCATACGTACCATCTCGAGAGGTCCTCGGTGATGTACTCGTCCATGACCCTTGCCAGCTTGTGGAGCTCCCTCGTCTCGAGGAATTCTTTGGCGGCCTTCTTCATCTTCTCCGTCCTGGAGATCATCCATCTGTCCTCGTCGCGGAGGTACGGGGAGACCTCGGGGAGCGAATGCGCATCGGGGTCGTAGCCGTCGATGAGCATGTACGTGGATGCGAAGTTGACGACGTTCCAATAGGTGTTCAGGATCTTCCTGGCGTTCTTGGGACCGTCCTTCTGGAAGGCGGTGTCCTCCCAGGGCGCGTTGCTCTTGATGAGATAGAACCTGAGGGAATCCGCTCCGACCTGATCGATGATCTCCAGCGGCTCGATGACATTGCCCAGGGATTTGGACATCTTCTGGCCCTTGGGGTCCAGCACCCATCCGTGCATCATGACCTCGTCATAGGGTGCGCGATCGAACGATATGACTCCGGCTCCAAGCTGGGAGTAGAACCATCCGCGGGTCTGGTCATGGGCCTCGACGATGAATCTGGGGGGCCACCATTTGTTGAATTCCTCCTTGTTCTTCGGATATCCGAGGTCGGCCCAGGAGGCGACTCCCGAGTCGAACCAGACGTCCAGGACGTCGGGGACCCTGTGCATGGTGCCTCCGCATTCGGGGCACTTGAAGGTCACTCCGTCTATCCAGGGCCTGTGGGTGTCCATGCCCTCGGTGTATCCCTCGCCCTCCTTCAGCTCGTCGTACTGCCCGACGACCTTCCTGGCTCCGCATGAGCACTCCCATACGGGCATCGGGATTCCCCAGTATCTCTGCCTCGAGATGCACCAGTCTCTGGCGCCCTCGACCCAGTTCCTCTCCCTAGTGGCTCCTGCCCAGGAGGGGACCCACTTGACGCGGTCGATCTCCTCGAGCATCTCATCTTTGACGTCAGGGATGGTGACGAACCACTGCCTGGTGTTCCTGTAGATGATCGGGGATTTGCATCTCCAGCAGTGGCCGTACCTGTGCTTGATCTTGCTGACGTTGTACATCAGGCCTCTCGAGTCCAGATCCTTGATGACCTCGTCCGCGACGGTCTTGACCTTCTTGCCCGCCATCTGCGGGAACTCGTCGGTGTATCTTCCGGCCTCCGAGACGGGGCAGAACGGGGCTATGCCGTACCTCTTTCCGGTCTCGTAATCATCGGGTCCGTGGCCGGGTGCGGTGTGCACCAGTCCGGTGTTGTCCTTCTCGACGTAGTCTGCGGTGACGACTTTCCATGTCCATTCGCTGGCAGGCGCTGCGGGGACGTCGAAGGGAGGCACGTACGGAGTGCCTTCGAGATCCTTCCCGGTCATCCTCTCGATGACCTCGTAGCTCTCGTATCCACCCTTCTGCATGACGTACTCGGCCTGCTCCTCGAGGATTATGACATCTTCGGAGCCTTTGGCGCCGGACATCCTGACCTTGGCATACTGGAAATCGGGATGGACCGCCACAGCCATGTTCGCTGCGAGGGTCCAAGGGGTCGTGGTCCATATAAGAAGGGATCCGGTTCCGTCCTTCAGGGGGAACCTGACCATGACGGAGGGGTCGGTCTCGTCCCAGTACTCTATCTCCGCCTCGGCTAGGGCGGTCTCGCATCTGGGGCACCAGGTGACGACCCTGCTGGCGGGCTTGAGGAGGTTCTTCTCGTGCGCTTTCTGAAGGGTCCACCAGGCGGATTCGATGTAGTCGAGTCTTATCGTCTGATAGGGGTGGTCCCAATCCATCCATACTCCGAGCTGCTTGAACTGCTCGGTCATATCGGCATGAAGGCCCAGGGCGAATTCCCTGCAGGTATTGACGAACTTGTCGATACCGAGCTCTTCGATGTCCTTCTTGGAGTGCACGCCGATGTTCTTCTCCACCTTCACCTCGATTGGCAGGCCGTGCATGTCGAATCCGGGCTGGTCGCGGACGTTGTATCCGCACATCCTCCAGTATCTGATGAGGATGTCCTTGACGGTCTTGTTCATGGCCGTTCCTAGGTGGATCGCACCGGTGGTGTAGGGCGGTCCGTCGACGAAGTAGAAGTTCTCTCCGTTGGCACGGAGCTCCTTCGTCTTCCTGTAGGCATCGGTCTCCTTCCAGTATTTCTGGATGTCCTTCTCGATGCTCTTGGCGTCATAATTGGGGCGGATCTGCTTTATCATCGCATTCCCTCGAATCCTCGGGGTTTCTCATCCCCCGGGGTTTGCGGTCAGCCATCCCGCCAATTGTGATAAGTGTATCGGACAGGAACGGATCGTATATGCAGAATGGATAGAAGTTGTTTGGACGGGCGCGAGCCCGTCTTCAGGCGTCTTTGGGCTCACCGGCGACGAAAGTCGCGGTCACGGTGCCAGTCATGTCGCCGTAGTAGGCGGTCCACGTCAGGTCGTACTCCATGGAGTCGCCGTACTCGGACATATCCCCGCCGCTTGTGGCGGTGCCGTCCTCGTTCTGCCAGTGCCCGTTGCAGGTTATAGTTCCCGTCTGGGGGGCGAAGAGCTTCATGGTGCTGTCTGATTCGAAGACAATGGTGTCCCCGTCGAAGTATTCGGTCCCGCCGACGTAGCATCTGAGTCCGTCGTTCAGACTAAGCTTCAGCGACACCTTGTATCCGTCCGTTTCGGAGCCCGCTTCATCGCGGTCTTCTTCGGCCATGGCGTAGAATGCCGCCGCCGCGACCGCTATGATGACCGCGACGATGATTATGAGCTTGGATTTGGCATCCATAGTGAGCGGATGGTTTCTCGGTACAAAATGGGATTCCGAGATGGATGATTATGCAAACCGACGATAACGGCATCCATCGTCTTCGACGGCCCAGGATATGCAGTATCGCTTCATTCGCAAGCGTCATGCCGGTCACCGCAGGAACGGTCGGCATGGATCCCAGGACGGACTTGCCGTGGTCGTCTCTTCCGCCCTCCACCTTGATGGGAGGCTCCTCGTTGTAGACGCAGGTGATCCTCGATGTGTCATAGCCTCTCAGACCCTTGCGTACAGCGGCCGCCACAGGGCATACGCGGGATTCCATTATCGGCGCCACACGGATGGTCTTCGTGTCCGTATGCAGTGCCGCCCCCATCGACGAGAACGTTCTGATCCCCTTCACCGATGCCGCTCTGAGCAGCGATATCTTGCATCTGACGGTATCGATGGCATCTATGAGGATGTCGAAGTCCCCGTCCAGTATGGTGGGTATCGTGGAATCGTCGACATGCAGCTCCAGAGGCTCTATGTCTATGCCGGGATTGATGCTCCTGGCCCTTTCGCAGGCCACGACGGCCTTCGGGCGGCCCACGGTGTCTACGGTCGCGAGGATCTGACGGTTCAGGTTGCTGGCCTGGAAGATGTCTCCGTCCACTGTGCGGATCCTTCCTACTCCGGCTCTCACGAGTCCTTCGAGGGCGTATCCTCCGACAGCTCCGTTCCCGACCACTATGGCGGAGGCTTCTCTCAGCCTTTCGACCCCTTCTTCTCCGAGAAGCAGTCCCGTCCTCTCGCTCATGCCTTCCATTCCGCTATCCTCCTCGCATTATCCAAAGAGAGCTCTATGAGCCTGTCCTCACGGATGCCGCATGATTCTGATAGTCTTTTTGCGAAGTCCCCCATCCCCGTGAAATCCTTGGGGACGGACGGGAAGTCAGACTCCAGCAGCAGCCTGTCCTCGGGTATCGCCGATACGAGCCTGAAGATTCTAGTGGCGGAGCGTCTCAGTATGCGGGGGTTGATGGAGAAATAGCATCCCATGTCCGTCAGCGGTCTGACGTAGCTTTCCGAACCGAACGAGTGGAGGATTACGGGGCCCGTGTTTTTCGTTCCGCGCAGGATCCCGAGGAGTTCCTCGTCGCATCCCGCGTTGTGGATCTGCACGGCCCTGTGTTCGTCCGCCGCTATTTCCAGCTGTTCTAAGAGGATCCTCCTTTGCAGACCGATCTCGTTTCTGAATCTGTCGAGTCCGATCTCTCCCACGCCTGCGTGCGGATCCTTCCTCAGAATGGACCTCAGCTCTTCTCCGGCTTCGGAACCGTATTCGTCGGCGTACCAGGGATGCACCCCGTAGAATCTAGTCAGGCGAGGATCATCGTTTTTCTGCAGTTCTTCCCAGTCTCTTCTGGAGGCAGCGCAGCAGAATAGGCAAGAAGCCTCGGAGCCGTCGTGATAGTTCGAATCGAATTCGATCGAATGGAGGTGGGCGTCTGCGAACATCGATCAATCACGATCTGATGGCATAGAGCATCGTCTTCATTCGTTATCTGAGGTTCCGACTAGGACCTTCGGAACCTTGCCCC
>DAXO01000050.1 GCA_002506425.1 Methanomassiliicoccaceae archaeon UBA480
TTCTATCAGAGCCTGGCCTTCTCGTAGAGCGACCTGTCCGCCTTGAGCGGGATGGTGGCGTCGAAAGCGACCTTCCAAGTGGGCCCCCCGTGAGAGCTCGGATCCAGGGACGAACCGGCAGCTCCAGGTATCTTGATGATCCTGTCCGCCTGCATCCTCGTCGCTACGGCCCATTCCACCGCTCTGTCGTCGAAGATGTCGATGTCCTCATCGACGATTATGACCTGCTTCATGGACGTGTGTCCGGAGAAGGCGGCCATGGCGGCGTTCACCCCGTCGCCCTCCTTGTTCTTCTTTATCGATACGACACCGTTCAGCCAGCAGCACCCTCCCTCGGTGAGCCTAACGTTCCTGACTCCGGGAACGGCCTGTCTGACCGTTTTCAGGATCATGGGCTCGCGCGGAAGACCCATCAGGAGATAGTGCTCCCAACCTCCGGGCAGGAGCAGATGCATCATGGGATCGGCGCAGCTCCAGATCCTGTCGATCTTTATGACGGGCTGCTGCCTCTCGAAATCGTATGTTCCGGTGATGTCGACGAACGGCCCCTCCTTTGTCTCATCGAGCGTGATCCTGCCCTCTAAGACGTAGTCCGTGTCCGCGGGGACGAGGAGTCCGTTGTCGCACCTGCCTACTCTGAGCTTGGAGCCGTGTCCTTTCATGCACATGGCGGAGGCGACCTCCAGTTCGTCGGCGCCGAAATCCATGGATGTAGCCGCTGCGAGGAGCACCTCGGCCTGCGCTCCGATGCATATGGAGATTCTGAGCTCCTCTCCCTTTTCTTTGGCCATCCTGCGCATGGTGTACAGGTGGCGGGGGACCAGCCTCACGGCGATGGAGTCCGAATCCATTATCATCATGCGGTGGAAGGAGACGTTCTTCATCCCGTTGTACTCGACCACGATGATTCCGGATGTTATGTAGCGTCCTCCGTCCTCGGGGAAGTACTTGGGGATAGGCAGCTTCATGAGATCGAGCGGAAGCTCCTTGGCCCTGAATTCGGGGTTCTCCACGATCTCGCATGACTCGGGGTGGTCCACGGCATGCAGGATATGCCCGACGATGGCATCCTTGGGGATGTTGAGGGCATCCGCCATCTTCTCCCTGGTGGAGAAGCGGTTTCCGACGGCTTTCCCTCCGTCGAGGTCCTCGAATACGACGGTCTTGGCCTGATCGGCCATCAGGAAGGATGTGACGGAGCAGTCGTCCCTGCACACGGGTCCGCGGATGATCTCGGCATCCTTCGGAACAGAGTCGGATACGGTCATGGACGGTCATCCGCGCCATCGTTTATTTAGGATTCTGGGTGTTCCTTCAGAATATCTGGAGCAGGAGGTTGGCGGCGCCCCCCAGCACCACTGCGACCAGTATGGACATCACTGTGACGCCGATCGTCTCCGCACGGCCGATCTCCTTCCACATCGTCGCCAGGGTGGCCAGGCACGGCATGTAGACGGCCATCACGACTCCGAACACGACGAACTGATCTGGAGTCATGAACTGGGACAGAGGGACTCCGGCCGCGAGGATCTGGAGCATCCCCAACGCCATCTCCTTCCTCAGGACTCCGACGATGAATGCGATGGCGCAGACTGCCGGGAGCCCGAGTATCCCGGCGATAACGGGCGAGAGCGGGTCCACTATCGGGTCGAGCAGGTCGTACCCCACCATGATCTCTATGACGATGGATCCGACGACGAGGAGGGGCAGGGCGATGTAGATGAAGTCCTTGATGCGGTCCCAGGTCTTCGTCAGTATGTTGCGGAGGCCGGGGATCTGCAGAGGAGGTAGCTCCATGGCGAGGCTGCTCGGCTCGTATTTGAGGAACCTGTTCAGGAGGAGTCCTGTCGCTGCACCGAGGCATAGCAGCATCAGCAGTATTCCGATCGCGGCACAGAATCCAGAGAACTTCCCCGTGGCGCCCATGATTATGGCCATCTGGGCAGAGCATGGAACCGCCATCACTATCATGGACGACAGTATGATCTTCTCGCGCCTGGAGCTGACAGTGCGGACGGCCATGATCGCAGGGACGTTGCAGCCGATCCCGACGATCATGGGTATGAATGCTCCGCCGTGCAGTCCGAAATGATGCATCGTGTTGTCGAGAAGGACCACTGCGCGCGTCAGGTATCCGGAGTCCTCGAGCACCCCCAGTATGAGGTAGAAAACTAGGATGTATGGGATGACGAGGCCGAGGATGGCTCTGAAGCTCCCGTCTATGCCTGTGAAGACGGCCTCCCCGAATTTGCCGCCGATGTCCGCTCCAAGCCTGATGAGGGAGTCGCCGACGGTCGCGTCGTAGGCTCCGGATACTATGGAGTCCAGGAACGCCCCGCCGTAGATGACGATCGCCAGTATCGCCAGGCAGACAGCGGCCAGGATGGGCAGCCCGTAGCGGGGGGTGATGAGGATGTCCGACAGCCTTTCGGAGAAGGTCTGCTTCCTTTCGATCCTGCGTACGCTCTCCCTGCAGACAGATTCGGCGAAGGTGTACCGGGCTGTCGCTATGCTCACGGCCATCGTCCTGCCTTCGGTCTTCTCGTAGAGCTTCTCGATGGAGTCCGCCGAGGAGACGAGGTTCGCATCGGCGTAGCTGTCGAATTCGGTGGTCCCCTCGAGAATCTTGAGGGCAATCCCTCTCCGGGAGAACGGAAGATGCTCGGGGAGAGCATCGGAGACGCATGCGATCCCAGCCTCGATGCCCGCATCGTAGCTAATCTTCAGGGGCGAGAGCACGGCCTCACCGGCACAGATGGCGTCGGCCAGGGCGTCCACGCCTTCGGACGTCTTCGATGAGACGAACACGACCTTGGTTCCCAGGAGGGATCCGAGCTTCTCAGCGTCTATATCGAAGTCCCGGCGCGCAGCATCGATCTTGTTGAGGGCGAGTATGGTCGGTATTCCGAGCTCCATCGCCTCTATGCATAGGACGAGGCTTCCGGATAGGGATGCCGCATCGGCTACGAGAACGACGCAATCGAATTCCTCCTCCATCAGGTTCTTGAGAACCACGCGCTCGTCGTCCGAATTGCCTGAGATGCTGTAAGTCCCCGGTAGGTCCCTGACAGTGACGGTGCGGCCGTTCCTCGTGATCGCTCCCTCATCGAAGGACACGGTGGTCCCTGGATAGTTCGACGATATGACGCCTACGCCCGTCAGGCGGCTGAAAAGCGATGATTTGCCCACGTTGGGCTGGCCGAGCAGGGCGACCCTGACCGGTCTTTCACGGTTCTCCCTAGGATTCTCAGGCATCTGCAGGGTGCCCTAATACGGTCCAGTATAACATGGATGCGGAAGAATCCGGAAACTGGTATCATTCGGAATCGGAGACGTCGACGAAGATGCAGGATGCCAGCTTGAAGTCGAGGGCCATCGTGGACTGGCCTATGCGCGCGACGCGGGGGCCTCCGTCCGACAGTATCGCTTCGATGGAGATCTCGCGTCCGGGAACGAAGCCCATCGAGATCAGCTTTTTCACGACATCCGTATCGTCGGATTTGATGTAGGCGATCTTCCCCGGCTGCCCCTGCGAGAGCCTGTTCAGGGGCATTATGGTCATCACTCCCTCGGAGACGGCCTTGCAGGGTTCGATGCAGCTCTGGCAGTCGACGTCTACAGGGGTGCCCATCATGTGACACATCTTTATCGCCGATTCATCGGAGATGGCATGCTCCATGCGGCAGGCCTCCTCGTGGGCTGTCTCGTGATCTATGTTCAGATAGTCCGTGAGGAAACGTTCGACGACATGGTGCTTCTTGCGGAGCTGGCGCGCTAGGGTCAGACCCTTGTCGGTAAGGGACACGCCTTTGTACTTCTGGTAGTCGACCAGACCCTCCTTCGCGAGGACCTTGATCATCTCGCTGACGCTGGCGGGAGAGACCTTCATGTAGCTTGCGAGTTCGGTGGTCTTCGCCACGCCCTCTCCCTCCGTGAGCCTCAGAATGTTTATGAGATAATCCTCGCGATTTCCTGTCGTCATTAACGACGTGATGGCATAGGACAGATTAAAGCCTTTTAGGTATCCCTTATATAATGGATGACCTAAGGAGCTTCATGCGTCTGAATCGAATGCCACCAGTGCTGTCGCCAGTTCTCTCATAGGCTCTCCGAAGAACTCATGAATGATCCTGCAACTGGAAGGGGATGGGAACCAGATGGCCGCTGGCTTCTCCGAAGGGAGTGAGTCATCCTCTCCCTTGTATTCGGATGAGATCATCTCCAGCTTCGAACCGTCATCCATCTCGACTCCGGTGAACATGATGAAATCATCGCTGATGAAGAGGGCATCGCCTCTTGATGCGTAGAACTCAGTTTCAGACAGCGGAATATCCATCCCAACCACTTCGTTTTTGCTGTTCCTCAGGATCATCGTGGTGGCGGGAGGCGTCCAGAATGTCGAGTCCGTGAATGCTATGAGCACTCTGTCTCTAGACAAGCAATCTTTCATGCCTGTGCATATCACCGGCGCCCCGAACGAAGACACAACACCCTGCTCCTCGCGATCTATTTTCGCCAGCAGATCTTCCGGAGCTGTCTCCACCCTTCTGACTCCGCGCTGTTTCTTCAGCCATTCGGCAATTGCATCCGCTGACATGCCATCCGGGACGGATGTTCTTTTTAATATCACTACGTCTGACCGATGTGCTTGTTAGTGCCTTTAGTTTTTATAGCGATCGAAAAATTGGGAAAATATGGAGCCGTTGATGCTTCTCATCATCATAGGAGGTCTGCTCGAGCCGGTATGGGTTATCTCACTGAAGAAGTTCAACTCGGACCGCTCCTTCAAATGGGGTGCGATGACAGCCGTTTTCGTGGTTCTGAGCCCGGTGCTGCTGGGATTGGGTATGATCGAGGTTCCTATGGGGATCGCATACGCCATCTGGACAGGAATAGGGGCTGTGTGCACCCTCATAATCGGGCGTTATCTGTACAACGATGCGATAACCGCTTTGAGACTGGTCTGCATGGGGCTGATTCTTGCAGGCGTCATAGGGCTTCAGCTAGTCACAGGAGGCGTCTGATGAACCGTTCGTGGATTTGGGTCATGGCCGGCGGGATTGCAGAGACGATATGGGCGACATCGATGAAGCTTTCCGATGGTTTCACGGATCCGTTGTACGATGCGATCACGTTCCTGTTCATGGGGATAAGCATCTATCTGCTGAACAGGGGTTTCCGTGCCGGTCTGCCTACCGGCCCATGCTATGCAGTATGGGTTGGAATC
This sequence comes from Methanomassiliicoccaceae archaeon UBA480, assembly GCA_002506425.1. Lineage (GTDB taxonomy): Archaea > Thermoplasmatota > Thermoplasmata > Methanomassiliicoccales > Methanomethylophilaceae > Methanoprimaticola. The sequence continues at coordinate 5,228 of DAXO01000050.1, forward strand.
GGAGCTGTGGGGTCCGTCCTTGTCGGTGTAGCCTTCATGGGGGATGCTCTTGCACCCATGGGATGGCTTTGCGTAGCGATGATCGTTGCAGGCGTGATAGGACTCAATCTTTCGGATTCGGAATGACCACTCACATTTCGAATCCACATTGACCTAGCACGTCTATTGCGTGATCGTAGATGGCGACGTATTCGTCGGACGGCTCCAGGCTCCGGGCATCATAGCATTCCTGGAACTTCTTCCCTTGCGGGGCGCGTCCCAGATCCTTCTCATAGAGTCTGATGACCTTGTCGATGATGGGGTTGACCTCGGAGACGTCCATGCCGCATGTAGCCAAAGCTACTTCGCCGAGCATTCTAGCCTCCATTCCGGTAGTCTTGTTCTGGGTGACCCCTTTGGATGCTGCAACACCGGAAAGCAGCTCTCTCCCAGATGCTGTATCGGTCATGGCTTGAGCGGCGATCTCATAAAGACACATCTCTGTGCATGGTCCTGCGAGAGTGTAATACTGGTTCGCCAGAAGGAAATCGGTGTTCTGATCCAATGCTGCCGCCGCATGCGCTGCTATCTGGAGAGTTTCGCGGGTAGTGGTCGTCCCCCATCTGATGTGAATCGGGCCGTCTAGATGTATGTCGCAGTCAAATATGGCGAATGAAGCAATCATGGTGGCAACATCGCATATCGCTGTTTCCTCAACTCCTCCGACATATCCGCCGAATATCGGCATCTGTTCCATCATGATGATGTCTCCGTTCGCACCCCATCCGGCAAGCATATTCAATCCCGCCATGTCTATTTTCATCTCGTTCAACTGGGAGCATTCATGGGCGTCGAACGGTTTCAGGCCGTACATAGTGAGATCGGATGCCAGCCTTCCAGAGGATGAGAGCGGGGTCTGAGGACCCTATATGCACATGCCTGGGCGCTGCGACATGAGGCAAGCTTCTCTGACGTAGCGGACCTCAGCCATGGTAGCACGTATCTCCCATGGGGTGTTGGTGGTGGCCTGATGGTTGTTGACCGTGCTGAGGACGCCGCTCACGATGGTATCCACCACAGGCTCCTGTGCATACGACCTTATCATTGGAACGAACATGGGCTCGGAGACAGGGGCACCTGTAGGGCCGCCTTGGATAACCGGTTTGCGACTGTCGTTGCCGCGGCGTGCAATACATTCGCGCTCATCTTTTCCAGATCCCAGTTTGAGCTTTTGAGGGGCCATCTTCAACCCTTCGAACAGCTCGTCCTCCTCGATCTTCATGACACGACCCAGGTCGGTGTTGTAGAATCCGGTTTCCAGGAGCAGCTCTACTCCTGCGAGGAACAGCCTTTCGCAGAGGTCTTCATCCGTGGGTATGATGTCATCGGAGAATTTGATGTGATACTTCTCCTTCATCCTGGAGACATTGGTAGGCACTATGGAGTAGTCCCATTGGTCCTCGCGGACTCTTTCGCCCTCGAAGAAGCGGTCGTACGCCTCGTAGATGTCTACATATCTTTTTGCGGTCATGAGATGGCACGTTCCTCGGATGTTTGCTCGTATTTGATTGTAAGGATGATGTGCATCCTGTTTTTTGTGAAACCACTTGATGGAATTATCGATCCGTTTTCTGATTCATCAGATTGCGGACCAGTCCGACTATTTCGGAACCGGAGGATGAGTAGCCACTGCCTCCGATCTCTTCCACCCATTCTTTGCTGCAGGGAGCTCCTCCAAATATCGTGAAGACGGATAGCCCCTCCTCTTTGAAGACACGCACCATCTCCTTCTGTTGGGGAAGGCTTACGGTCATTAGGGCTGATCCTCCAACGATATCCGCATGCGATTCACGGGCCATTCTGACGAAAGTGTCCGCATCAACATCGCCTCCCGCGTCGATGACTTTGAATCCGGCTCCGCGTAGCATGGCGCAACATACATTCTTTCCTATCGTATGGATGTCGCCCTTGACGGAACCCATGACGATGACGCCTTTCAGTCTGACGCCCTCATCCATATATGGTTCTATTACATCCAACGCGGCTTCCATGGCCTTGGAAGCCATCATGATCTGTGGGAGAAAGATTTTCGCATCATCGAAATCTGCACTGACACGGTCCATGCCTTTGGCGAGACCTTTGGCGATTGCTTCATCGGGGCTTATTCCCGATTCCATCGCAATAGACGCGAATCTTCTGCTTTCCTCTTTGTTCCAAGAGGCTACCGAGTCCTCAAGGCCTTTGAGAATGGATTCTCTGTCCATCTGTCCTCCTCAGATGTCAAAAGAGTTTGGCCGGCGGCGAACCGCCGGAAGGAGTTTCATTCCTCTTTGGAGCAGGAGGAGTCGATCTCCTCCTTCTGCTTCTTGAGGTCCTCGATCTTCTTCTCCGACTCCTTGATCTTCTCGAAGTAGGCGTTGATGTCGGCATCGGATGCGGTCTTTCCCGATTTGAGTGCCTCGACGACGGCTTTTCCGATATCGGAGATGTTCTTGTCGATGGCGCGCTCCTCGTCTCTGATCTGAGAGTCGAGCTTGCTCTTGTCGATCGAGTTGCCGATCTTCGTGTCTGCATCTTTGACGGCGCCTTTGACCTTATCCATGAATCCCATGATACTTACCTCCGTTCATTCGACCAGTTTGTGGTACCCGTATGCAGGCTCGCCTGCATTGAAGCAGTACTGGATGGTGGCGAACTGCTTCTTGAATGCCTTAACATCCTCTTTAACCTTGCTCGGGTCCTCTTTCTTGACAATGACACGTGCGATGAAGTCTGCGACCTCGTCCATCTCGCTCTCTTTCATGCCGATTCTGGTCATCTCCTGAGCACCCATCCTGAGACCGGAAGGCCTGACGGAGCTGGTGTCCCTCGGAAGCATGTTCTTGTTGCAGATGATGTTCGCATCCTCGAGGAGCTGGGCGCAGTCCTTTCCTCCGCCGAACTTCGCAACATCGAGGGCGATAGCATGGGACCTGGTGAATCCGAGGTCGGGGCAGAGTACGGGGACCCCTCTTTCGTATAGGGCCTCTCCTAGCGCTCTGGCGTTCTTGCATGCCTGGGCGGCGTAGTCCTTCGCGAAGACGTCCATCTCGGCGAGGGTTATGCCCAATGCCGCCATGGCGTGGAGGTGATGGCTGGATGTGACGCCAGGGAAGACGGCCTTGAGGAGCTTCTTCTCCTGCTCTTCGGTCAGGTTCTGTCCAAGGAGCATTCCGTGGTTCGGCCCAGGGAATGTCTTGTGCGTAGACGACGAGACGATGTTGACGCCTTCTCTCAGGGGATCTTGGAACTGCTTTCCTGCAATCAGTCCAAGAACATGGGCGCAGTCCTCCCAGACGAGACATCCTACTTCGTTGAACGTGTCCTGCAGCTCCTTGAGGGGAGGAGGGAACAGGAAGACCGACAGCCCGAACTGGGCGATCTTCGGCTTGACCTGCTTGAGAAGCTTGATGGTCCCGTCCACATCTAGATTCATATCCTCTTCGTTGAACGGATAGTTGACGGATTTGACGGCCCTCTGTCCGAATGCGCCGAATTCGCATGTGGAGATGTGGGCACCCTGTGCGAGTGCACAGGTGGTGATGGTGTCTCCGGGCTCAGCGAATGCGAATAGGACGGCCATGTTGGCGACAGTTCCTGAGATCGGTCTGACATCTGCGAAATCGGCGTCGAAGATCTTCTTCGCAAGCTCGATGGTTTTGAGTTCGACCTGGTCCACATAGA
>DAXO01000090.1:0-301 GCA_002506425.1 Methanomassiliicoccaceae archaeon UBA480
TCTGGGGCAAGGTTCCGAAGGTGCTGATTGAGCACGCATGAAGTTCCGCAAGAATCCATGAACCACCGGAAACAGCGAGGAGAGACATCACACTGGAGCTTCGCTGCAGCAAGTATGATTGTACTGCGAACGTTTATCAGAGCATCCCTCGATTCTCGAATCATGAAGCAGCAGATAGACACCGGTGGACTTTCGTTCATGGAGATCCGGAAGGAGAACGTCTACTTCGTGGACAAATCGATGCTCATAGCCGACCTCCTTTCGATGGATGGAAGAGGCGTCTATCTGTTCACACGCCCGA
>DAXO01000090.1:337-3337 GCA_002506425.1 Methanomassiliicoccaceae archaeon UBA480
CGTTCTTCAATATCGAATACAAAGGGAACACGTGGTTCGACGGTTTGGAGATATCGAATCATCCGGAGTTCGACCGCTACAGGAACGCATTTCCCGTTATCAATCTCAATCTGAAGGAAACGAAAGTCGATAGCTATTCCGAATACGTCATGTGCATCAGGTCTATACTGAGCACGCTCTTCGATGGCTTCTCTTACGTTCTTTCCGGAAAAATAACGGAAGCCGAGAAGGCCCGGTTCAAATCGACAGTAGACATGATTACGGACGAGGCGCTGCTTCGCGACTGCATACCGTTGCTTTGCAGGCTTCTCGAAAGATACCACGGCGTCAAACCGATCATTCTCATAGACGAGTACGACCGCGCTGTTTCCGATACTTTCGGGAAAGAGTCGCACAGACCGATGATGAACCTCCTCGGAAAGATCATGGGTGCCGCTCTGAAGAACAACGACAGCCTTCAGATGGCTTATGTTACGGGGATAATGCAGATCACGAAGGAGAGCATATTCTCCGACCTGAACAACATCAAGATAAACAACATCTTCTCCACAGAATCGGACGAGAGATTCGGATTCACTGAAGCGGAAGTAAAGAAGATCCTGACGGATTATGACCATCCTGAGAAATTCGAGGAAGCGAAGGCATGGTATGATGGATACCGCTTCGGCGATGCGGAAGTATACAATCCTTTCAGCATCATGAACTATGTGCAGTCTGGATTCAAGCCCGAACCCTATTGGGCCAACTCCGGAGGAAATTGGATCCTCAAAACACTTCTGGAGAGCATAGACGACGATAACTATTCCACCATCATCGGCCTCGTTACCGGAAACTCGGTAGAAACCGATCTCGTTCCTTCCCTGTCCTTCCATGACGTGACATCCGATGACGAATCGGTATTCAGCTTGATGGCCATGGCGGGATACCTCAAAGCGGTACCTGCAGAATACGACAGCTACACCGTGTCGATACCGAACGAGGAGGTCCGCAAGCAGTTGGGTCGCATAATGAGCAATATCACGCCTATCAGCACGAATCTGTTCAAGATGTTCGCCCGTGCAGTGTTGAACGGGGATGCGGATACCATGACCGATTCCCTCCGGCGCATACTCATCGGAGGAGACTATCTGAACCTGAGGGAGAACGCCTACGAGATGGTCCTGATGACCGTCATGTACACCCTCTCCAACAGATACGATGTCCGCACCGAGGTCAAGGAGGGATACGGGAGGATCGACATACTCATGAGGTCGAAGCATCCCAACTATCCCAATCTCGTCTTCGAACTGAAATGCGCCGATTCCGACGAGGACCTCGACAAGGGAGCGGAGGATGCCATGAAGCAGATCCACGAGAAGCGCTACTATCTCGGCATGCCCGGGAAGGTGGTCCTTTACGGGATATGCTTCCATTCGAAAACTCCAAGGATAATCGTCGAAACTATAGACAACGGTCCGGATGGACTTTCATTCGTCCGGCCGTGATGCCTGCAGGGGCAACGTTTTTCCATCCGCAATGCGAACCGTCTCCCATGAGGGAAGGAATGTCCATCCATATCTCCGAAGGAGGCCCGTACATCGTATCGGGGAACATCCCTCTTCTGGAGAAGGAGATCGCGCACGGAGACGAAGGATACTTCTGGAGGACTGCCCGCGAGATACCGCACCCGGAGACATACGCCCTCTGCAGATGCGGCCGTTCGAAGAACGCGCCGTTCTGCGACGGCACAGCCCACAGATGGTTCCGCGGAAAGGAGAGGGCGGACCGCAGGCCGTTCTCCGAGAGATGCGATGTTCTCGAAGGCCCCGGGATCACGCTGGAGGACGACCGCAGATGCTCCATGTCCAGATTCTGCCACAGGAGCATGGGGACTCCATGGAAGCTGCTGGATAGATCGGATGACCCCGCGGTGCGCGAGGAGATCGTCAAAGGCTCTCTAGGATGCCCTTCGGGAAGGATCGTCCTCAAGGATGCCGACGGAAAAGAGATACGCTCGGAATCCGAACCGGCGGTATGGATCGTGCAGGATCCGTGGAAAGGCGTCTCCGGTGGGATATTCGTGATGGGCAGGATACCGCTGATCGGTTCGGACGGCTTCGCCTACGACGTCGGCGACAGATACATGCTGTGCAGGTGCGGAGCATCCGGGGACATGCCGTTCTGCGACGCATCCCACATAAACAGGATGTTCAAGGACGACAGGAGAAGACGAGATCACTCTTTGGAAGGAGGCTCGGCGAGCGACTTGTCGACCTTCTTCCTCTGGCGGCCTCCGGTCTTCTTGAGCTTCCCCTGGTTCATCGCCCACTCGAAGCTCTTCTCCTCAACGGGAGTGATGAGGACGCGCTCGCCCTTCCCGTACTTCCTGCCCGTCGCCCAGTTCGTGAACGGCGCGATGACCCTGTACTCGTCCGCGTCCATCACGATCTCGCGGACGTTCGGCCTCCCCTTCATCTCCGAGTACGTTCCGGTGAACTCCGTCGTATGGCCGTCCTTTACCTCGATCATCTTCGTGCAGACGGTATCGAGGAAGTACCTGTCGTGGGTGACCGTTATGACCGTGCCGTCGTACTCGTTCAGGGCCTCCTCCACGGCATGCTTCGCAGGAATGTCGAGATAGTTCGTAGGCTCGTCCAGGACAAGCAGGTTCGTGGCATCCATGAGGAGGCAGCACATCGCCACCCTGGCCCTCTGCCCTCCCGAAAGGGTGGACATGGGGCGCTCCACATCGTTCCCGAACAGCAGGAACCTTGCAAGCATCTTCCTGGCGTCCGCCCTCCTGTCCTTCCCCACTATGAGCAGGAGCTGCTCCTCCGCGGTCAGCTTCGGGTCGAGCGCCTCATGATGCTGCGAGTAGTATCCGATCTTGGCTCCGGGCGCCATCCAAAGGTCCCCGGTCGACGGGATCTCCCCGAGGAGCGCCTTCACCAGTGTGGACTTGCCCTCGCCGTTCGCTCCGAACACTCCCACCTTCTCGCCCTTCTGGATGTCGAGGTTGAC
>DAXO01000090.1:3367-12570 GCA_002506425.1 Methanomassiliicoccaceae archaeon UBA480
CCGAGGTCGACGCAGAGGTTCTTCGTGATCAGCACGTTCTTCCCGGACTTGGGCGCGGACTGTATCCTCACCGTTATCTCCTGGGCCTTCTCGGGCTTCTCCTTCACCTCCATCTTCTCGATCATCTTCTCGCGGGTCTTGTGGGTGGTCATGTACCACTGGTCGCGGTGCAGCTCGGCGGCGATCTCCTCCTGCTTCTTCTTCTGGGTGGCGTACTTCCTGTACTCCTTCTCCATCCTGTCGAGCTCGAGCATCTTCTTGGTGATGAAATCCGAGTAGTTGCCCTTGTATTCGCGGGACTTCCCGCGGTCGATCTCCAGCATGCGGGTGGCGATCTTGTCCAGGAAGTACCTGTCGTGGCTCACGACGAGCACCGCGCAGTGCGATTTGATCAGATAATCCTCGAGCCACTCGACCGTGGTGATGTCTAGATGCGACGTGGGCTCGTCCATGACTAGCAGATCGCAGTCGTCCGCCTGGATGACTATCCTGGAGAGCATGACCTTGGTGCGCTCCCCTCCCGAGAGGGAGGACATCATGCGCTCCATCACATCGGGGGACAGTCCGACCTTCTTCAGAGCCTCGATCTTGTTGGCCTCGTCGTCCCTGTCGGCCTTCGCGAGCTTCGCCTCCAGGTCGGAGCTCTCCTGGGCCAGGGCATTCCAGTCGAGGTCGTCCCTTCCGGACGCCATGATCTCCCCTATCTCGTCCAGCCTGCTCTTGATGGCCTCTATGTGCCCGTACGGCCTTCCGAGGACCTCCCTGACGGTGACGTCCCCGGACTCCGCGAACTGCTCCAGGTATCCTATGCGCCGCGTCTGTCTGATGAGCTCTCCGGTATCCGGCTTCATCAGGCCGAGGAGGATGCTTATGAACGTCGTCTTCCCGGCGCCGTTGACTCCTATCAGCCCTATGCTGTCGCCCTCGTTGATCTGGAGACTGACATCCTTCAGTACCTTGACCGGACCGAAGGACTTGGCGATTGACTGGGCCTTCAAGAGCATATCCGGGTGGAAAGGGTCGCCGTATAAGTCGGATGCGCCGGAACGATTCGGATTCCCGGGACACTGCGGCCCGTATCATCCTTTCTTATAGGCACAAGGCATGAACAGCGCATGGATTCATGCGTCAGGACATACAACCGCGCCGTCTTCCTCGTATCGGTCCTCTTCACGGGGATGATCGCCGGCGCCGCCGTCTGGGCGGTCCTGTTCGTCATGAACACCGGGATATCCGCGATATGGGACAGGTTCCCGGAATACCTGGGCCGCTTCTATCCTCTCGTGGTCTGCATCGCCGGAGGAGTCGTGATCGGGCTCTTCGCGAAGAGATTCGGGAGGTATCCGGAGAACCTGCCCGAGGTCATGGCCAAAGTCAAGAAGAACGGACGCTACGAGTACGACAAGGTCGGCGTGATGTCCGTCGGTGCTGTTCTCCCTCTGGTCTTCGGAGGGTCGGTGGGACCGGAGGCGGGACTCACCGGAGTGATTGCAGCATTGTGCACATGGGTCGGAGACCGCTTCAAGAGCTTCGGAAGGGATCTGAAGGGCCTGACGGATATCGGGATGTACGCGACGCTGTCGGCCGTGTTCACGGCTCCTCTCTTCGGATTCGCCGGCGTATCGACCGAAAGCATCCCCGGAGACGGGCCTTCGATGACCAGGGGGATGAGGATCGTCACCTACGTCTTCGCCATCGCCGGAGCTATGGCGGCGATCCTCCTCCTGACCGGATTCTTCGGAGGAGGGATGTCCATGCCGAGATACGACGACATGGGGTTCGGAAGCAGGGAGCTGCTCCTTCTCATCCCCGTCTGCCTCATAGGAGCCGCGGGAGGATGGATGTTCCGCACCCTCGACGGGGCATTCGGCCGCCTCTCGGAAATGTTCGGAGAGAAGCATGTCATCAGAGCGGTCGTAGGAGGAGCGGTGCTCGGAACCTGCGGCGTGATCCTCCCCCTCACCCTGTTCTCCGGCGAGGCCCAGACGGAGATCCTGGACTCGGCGTGGACGGCGATGGCCGCCGCGACGCTCATCGCCACCGGCTTCGTCAAGATAGCTGCAACGGCTTTCTGCGTCAACATGGGATGGAGAGGAGGGCACTTCTTCCCCGTGATATTCTCCGGGATCTCCCTCGGATACGGGCTGTCCGCCATGCTCGGGATGGATCCCGTCTTCTCCGTATGCGCGGCCACGGCGGCTCTCGTCGGAGGTGTGATGAAGAAGCCGCTCATGGCCGTGCTCCTGCTGCTCCTCTGCTTCCCGATCCAGAGCGTCCCCGTTCTTGCGGTCGCCGCGCTGATCGGAGCGTACCTCCCGCTTCCGAAGCTGTTGGGAAATGATGGAGAACCGCAGGAAAGCGGGTAAAGGAAAGCCCCCGCATCAGCGGGGCCCCCTGTTTTCGAATCAGACGTAAGCGTCCGGAAGCTCGATAGGTATGGCGTGGCGCCCCGTCACGTCGGACAGCCGCCTGAGGAACTCGTCCCTCCGGCCTATCGGTATCCATGCCTTGACATCGACGCGCTCGGAGTACTCGCACTCGGGGCGGCGGGCCATCAGATCGGCCATCTTCGACTCGAATGCGTTATAATCGGCATAGTCCACGTGGAACATGTACACGCAGCAGGCCCTCTTCTTGATCCTTCCGACGCCGTCCAAGGCTATCTTGGCGCCTTCGGTATAGGCGTGGACCAGCCCGCCGGTCCCCAGGAGCGTTCCCCCGAAGTAGCGGACCACGACCACCATGGTATTCGACAGACGGGTTCCGCGGAGCACGGCCAGGATTGGCTTCCCGGCGGTGCCCGCAGGCTCCCCGTTGTCGCTGGACCTCTCCCTCCTGTCAGAGCCGTCGAAGACGGCGGCCCAGCAGTAGTGGGTGGCATCACGCCACCTTGTGGAGATGTCCGCGAGGTTCCTCTGTATGGAGTCCTCGTCGGGACACGGGAGGGCTATCCCGATGAAGCGGGACCCCTTGAGGGTCAGCTCCCCGATATGCTCTCCGGCTATGACCTCGTGGTCCTCGATCATGGAAGCTCTTGTATAGGCTCGTACTCCTCTGCTCCGCCCTCGGGCTCGACGTAGTTCTGAGCCTCGTCGAACTCCTTCTGGACCTGCTCCGAGGGAGGAGGGGTCATCAATGCTACGACGACTCCGACGATCATCGAGAAGCAGAATCCGGGAAGCAGAGAGTAAAGCCCCGTGAATCCCATGAACGTCTCCCAGAGGATGACGACCGCGAATCCCGTGACCATGGATGCCATCGCGCCCTGGAGGTTCATGCGCTTCCAGAACAACGAGAGGATCATCAACGGACCGAATGCCGAACCGAATCCGGACCATGCGTAGGAGACAAGATCCATGATGTTCTTGCCGCCGTAGAGCGCCAGAACCAGCGCGATGACCGAGATGAGCACGACGATGGCCCTGGAGATCCAGGACATGGTGCCGTCGCTGAACTTGTACCTCTTGGACTTGGCCATGATGTCGTTGGTTATGCTCGAGGTCGCGACGAGGAGCTGCGAGTCGACGGTGGACATGATGGCCGCGAGGATAGCCGCGAACATTATCCCGCACACGAACGAGAGTCCGGGAACGAACAGGGCCTTGGACAGCTCCAGGAAGATGTACTCCTTGTCGAAGTCCTCTCCGGGGACGATGCCCTGCTGGAGGAAGTACGCCCTTCCGACCAGTCCGACGAGCACGACCGCGGAAAGCGCTATGATGATCCATATCAGGGAGACCCTGCGGGCGACCTTGACCTCCTCGGGGTCCCTGATGGACATGTAGCGGACAACGATGTGGGGCATACCGAAGTATCCGAGACCCCATGCGAGAGATGATATCACGGCTACGAACGCTATCGGCTCGCCGCCGCTGTAGAACAGGCTGGTGAATCCCTCGACATCTATGTTGTCCCAAGCTGACGCGACCTCGCCGAACCCGCCCATGTCGAATATCGCGACCAGAGGAACGACGACGACGCAGATCGCCATGAGTATGGCCTGGAAGAAGTCCGCCCAGCAGACAGCCGTGTATCCTCCCATCAGGGTGTAGAGGATGGTGATGATGGCACCCACGATGATGGCGAGCTCTATCCCTATGTCGATGGACAGGGACAGGACGACCCCGCTGCTCTTGAAGCCGGATGCGACGTATATGGTGAAGAAGAAGTGGATGATGACAGCGCTGATAAGCCTCAGGTATCCTTTGCTGTCGTGGTACCTGTTGGAGAAGAACTCCGACATGGTGATCGAGTTCCCGGACACCACGGAGTGCTTCCTGAGACGCTTGGCGGCGAACAGCCAGCAGAGATAGGATCCGATGGCGAGACCGATCCCGATCCACGCTTCGCCCATACCCGCTACGACGATCGCTCCCGGCAGACCCATCAGGAGCCAGCCGCTCATGTCCGACGCCTGGGCCGACATGGCCGTGACGTACGGATTGTTCTTTCTTCCTCCGAGGAAATACTCCCTCATGCCCTGGTTCTTCGATCTCCTGAAGAACCACATCCCGAGCAGCAGCATCGCCACGAAGTAGACGATGATAGCCGCCAAAATACCTGCATCCAGATTAGCACCGAGAAATCGGAACGGCGTGTACGATTTAACGACTTCTATAGAGAATGAAGAGGAGAGGCCCAGGGGAGGTCCCCTCAGACCGACTCCCTCGCCAGGAGCGCCTGCTTGACTCCGGGCATCGCGATGATGCGCCCGTAGATCTTCGTGCGCGACACCGTCTGTTCGATCAGCTCCGGCGTGATGTCCTCGTCGGCGTAGAGCAGCCCGACGAGCTCTATGTCGGTCTTCTTGCCGTCGGCCTTCAGCTTCTCCAGATCCCCGCGCTTCAGCCTAACGGTGCGGAATCTCGTGTTGTAGGACATTATGTCTCCTCCATCGGTTCTTCCCGATGCTCCGTCATCATCGCGCCGATATAAATCTTTAATGTTTTACGATAAACAATTATCTTCATCCGAATAACGGAAGCGGAACGCTTAATATGTCCGCGACGATTGGAGAAGCGATGGATTCCAAGGAGCACGGAGGACTGGGGAGGCTCAGGAGGATCTGCAGGATTGGCGCCGTGATAGGCATATTCCTGATGGCTCTCGCCCTGCTTTCGCTCGCCGCCTACCTTGTCGAAATCGCCCTCAGCATAACGGATCCCGGATTCCATGTGGATCCGATGGACAACCGCGGCTCCCTGATCAGCGGCATCACGGGAGCCGTCGAGATGGGCACATGCTTCTACGCCCTCCTCCTCGGCTACCGGCTGGTCAAGGCCCTGAGGGACGAGAGGAGCCCGTTCCTGGAGAACAATGTCAGGATGATGAGGGACATTTCCATAACGCTGACGATCTCGTTCGTGGCGACCCTCGTCCTGCAGGCGCTTCTCATAGCAGTCCTCTCTCCGTTCACCTACATCATCGATGTCCCGCTGCACTTCCTGGCCGTGGCCGGAATCTCCTACGTCATGTACCTGATCTTCGAATACGGCACCGTCCTCCAGACGGAATCGGACGATTTCCTGTGATACCATGCCGATCATCCTGCGTCTGGACCGCATGATGGCGGAACGCAAGATGAATCTGAAGGAGCTGGCGGAGAAGGTCGGCATCTCGTACGTCAACCTGTCCAAGATCAAGACCGGGAAGGTCCAAGGAGTCCGCTTCTCCACCCTGGAGGCAATATGCGAGACGCTCGACTGCCAGCCCGGCGACATCCTGGAGTATGACCCGGAGAACACCGGGGATGAGAACGAAGAGAAAGAGAATCGTCTGTGAAAGCGGCCGAGGTCTGGTGCACCTTGTTGTCCGGGAAGTCCTCCTCATCCTGACATATCGACGGCTTCATTCACAATTCCGCAGTGTTTCACATCTGGGGAATGCCGAGGTCACACCTCATAGAGCAGCCTCCTGTCTCTGAGGACCTCCTTGCTGAAGTCATCCTGAAGGGACTCCTGACAGACGAGATCTATCTCCGCTTCGAGAGCATCCCTCAGATCGGCGAAGAATCCTCCGAGCTCGAAGAGATCGCTGTCGTCAGATGTCACGACGCAGAAGTCGTAATCGCTGTCCGCATTGCTGTCGCTCCTCGCTCTGGAACCGAAGAGGTACACCTTGAGAATCCCGTACTCGGCGGCGATGGCTCCGACTATGTGACAGAGCTCCTCGAACGTGTACTCCTTCACCTCATTCATAGATGTAGGACGGCATTTGCGTTATATAAACCAGGTTCGAGCACGACCGTGACATCCGTTCAGTACCTTCAGACTCGGTATCGACATCCAATCATCGACACTTACACAACTATGGAAATCGAAATCGATTCTTCGGAGCGATGGAGGCGAAACGATCCCCACGTCCGGATCGAGCAGCATCATCACGTCGTGAGTTTCGTTCTCGACGTCGCCGCCATCGATCTCCATCCATTCTCGGATCCAGAATCCTGACCCGCCCCCGACGGTCGATCTTATCCGCCGAAGTCGGAAAGAATCATCGCGGACGTGCGAGTGTCCGCGATGGAAATGGTTGACAGGGCCGTAAGGCCCCGCGGCGGATCACTCCGCCTTTTCCTGGGCGGCCTCGGAACGATGTCCGGGACCCTTCCAGTTCCAATCGCCGAGCAGGTGCATGACCGCGGGGACGATGTAGGTCCTCACGACCAGCGCATCCACGAGGATGGCGAAGCACAGCGCGAACCCGAACTCCTGCAGCATCTCCATGGACGACAGCATCAGAGTGCCGAACGCCCCTCCCATTATGAGGCCGCAGATCGTGATCACGGATCCCGTGTGCAGGACCGCCTGATGGATCGCCTCGTCGTTGGACATCCCTCTGGCCCTGACGTTCTCCTTGATGCGGGTCGTCAGCAGGATGTCGTAGTCCATGCCCAGACCGAGGCATATCACCAGGAGGATGAGCGGCACGAGCCACATGACCTCGCCGCCCAGGAGGTTCACGAAGACCAGATGGGTCATCGCGAGCGTCCAGCATATGCTCATCAGGATCGTGAGCACGGACCTGAACGGGATGGTGTAGGACCTCATGACGACGAACAGGAGGATTATTATCAGAATCACAACGAGGAGCTCGATCTTGTTGAACTCGCCGCTGATGACCTCGGACACCTCGTACATCACCGCCGCGGTGCCGGTGATCCATGTTCCCGTCACGGCGGAATCGGATGCGGCGTATGCCTTGATGGCGGAATCGATGGCCGTGATGGACTCCATGGAACGGGGGGCCATGGACGCCTCGTTGGTTGGGATCGACAGCTTGATGTACGTGACATCTCCGCCCGTCTCGGAACCGGCGAAGGACCCTCCTATCAACCCGCAGTTCGCATTGACCTGATAGTCGAGAACGGACTGCCCGTTCTCCACGATGAGCCCTTGCGCCTGCGCAAGGAGCTGCTCCTCGGGAACCCCGGGCTGCTGCGATTTCAGATACTGGACCACGGTGTTCTCCATTGTCGGAACAGCGATGTTCAGGACCTGAGCAATCTCGGCGGAGACGTTGGCGGGTATCCATGCGAGGATCTGGGCAGGCGTCGACATCCCTGCCGCAACGGCGCGCGAGACCTCCTCCGCCCACATGAACGGCAGGACGACATCCCCGATGTTGGCATCCGAGCCCCCGTCCCTCTCTATCATATCGGCCTCCAGTGCCTTCAGCTTCCCGTACTCCTGCGCCCACGAGTCCGACCATGACAGGCCGAACATCTTGGCTCCGAGATTTTCCTCGACAGCGACCTTCGCGATGGGGGACCCGTACTGAATGACGGCGTAGTTGGGCATGAGCATGCCCTCGTCGGCGTATTCGCCGATGAGATCCATCCCCTCTCCGGAATCGCCGTTCTGCATCGCGCCTATCATGTCGTACGAGGTCTCGGACGTCGAAGCGACGTACGCCGCAGGCACGGTGAGGAGGACCGCCACCAGGACGATCGCCTTGGCATGCTTGAGCGAGAATCTGGAGGACTTCTCGAAGTACGCGTGCCCGAACCTTCCGGCGCGGGCGTGCCATCCCTTGTCCTCGAGCCCCTTGGCCTTCATCCTGGCCATCGTGGACGGCCAGAATATCCTGTCGCCCACCGCCGCTATGATCGAGGGGATGAGCGTGAGCGCCGCGAGAAGGGCCACGATGATGCCCAGCGCCAGGCATATGCCCATGGTGGACACCATGCTGAACGAGCAGATGGACATGGCGCCGAACCCTATGATGACTGATGCTCCTGACACGGTGATGGACTCGCCGGCCCACTTGACTGCCTCGTGCAGAGCCGCGAGATGCTCCTTTCCGTCCTTGAGCTCCTCTCTGTAGCGTGCGATTATGAAGATGCAGTAGTCGCAGCCTGCTCCCATCATGGAGACGAGCAGCATGATCTCCGTGACGAAGAAAATGTCCAGGATCTGGCCCAGACCGTAGATGAGGGCCATGACCACGACGAACGCCACGCCGATCGTTATCGGAGGCGTGGCGGAAGTGATGAAGGACCTGAAGAACAGACCGACCAGGATCAGGATCAGGAGGATCGTGAACGGATCTATCTTCTGGATGTCGGACATCGCCCCGGTCTGCGTATCGTAGTTTATCGCAGGGGTCCCGGTCAGATACGCCTCGACATCCTCTCCGTCGACATGGTCCGAGATGAAGGACCTCAGCTCCGGCGTGTCGTCCGATATCGATGAGGAATCGAACTCCGAAGCGTACATGACTCCGACCATGAGGATTCCGGGCCCGGTCTCCGAGGATGCCGAAACAGCGACGAACGGACCGGAAGGCAGAGATGTGTTCAGCTTGGGATTCCCGTCGGCATCCACATACGATGCTGAATCTGCATTCAGCTTGCCGACGAGGGCCTCCGCTTCCGCCAGGCCGGCGGAATCCGCGTATTTCAGGACCAATATCGGCGTGGCCGATATGTCGGTGGACGAACTCGGGAAGTTCTCGGATATCACGAGCATCCCTTGGACGGACTCGGAATCCTCTCCGGCCATGTCGTTGGTGTCGTATTTCATGACATCACCAACCTTCATGGCCACCGGTATGGCGCAGACGAGGATCACCAGCCATACGGCCAATATGGCCTTGTGATGGCGGATGATCCCGTCCGCGACCTTATCGAACAGCATAGGCTGTTCGAAGTTTGCCTCCTTTAAAATCGTTGTCAAAGGAACCGCTAAGGAATCCTAATTAAACAA
>DAXO01000031.1:0-330 GCA_002506425.1 Methanomassiliicoccaceae archaeon UBA480
GGTTGCGGGGCCCGTATGCGACGTCCTCCTCCACGGTCTGGCCGAATATCTGGTCGTCGGGGTTCTGCAGGACCACGGAGACCTTGGACCTGAGCTGTCTGAGCTTCTTCTTTCTGTACGATACGGGCTCCCCGTCGAATTTGACGGTTCCTAGAGAGGGCTTGAAGACACCGTTCAGATGATAGAACAGCGTGGACTTCCCGGCTCCGTTGGCTCCGAGTATGGCGGTCTTGATGCCCTTCTTTATCGTTATGCTGACGTCGTCCAGGGACGGCTTCTCGTTGCCCGAGTACAGGAACGAGAGATCTATGGTCTCGATTCCTTCCATCG
>DAXO01000031.1:358-3244 GCA_002506425.1 Methanomassiliicoccaceae archaeon UBA480
ATCTGCCGAATGCGGCGAGCCTCCCTATCTTATCTTCGATGAATCCGGCCAGATCCGGATCGCAGAATATGGTCGCGTCCTTTCCGCCGAGGGCATGCAGGCAGCTCCCCTCCACGGCATCGAAATACAGGTCCGCGCGCATGGAGCGGCTCTTGAATAGCATCCTAGTGCGGAATCCGCAGATCGCGACGAAGTCTTCGTCTCCGTACTCGGGTTCCTCCCCCTCCTCCAACGGGATTACGCGTATCCTGCCGGGGATCGAATCGGGAGCGGACAGCCTGGCCAGGAGCTGGCTCCTCGTCCTCGGGTACGGTCTCCCATCCTTCCCCTCCATGGCTGCGAGGGATCTGTTGACTGAGACGGTATGGGGGAGGGTCAGGCCTGCCAGGGTCACATCGTCCCTGTTCTCGAAGAAGCCCTCCGGATTCCCGGAGTACACGAGCCTTCCGAGTCTCAGGACGTGTATGTCGTCGGCCCACGAGTACGCCAGGTCCACGTCGTGCGTGGATATCACCACGGTGGTTCCTCCGAGGTATAGCTGGTCCACCAGCTCCATCATCTCGTTGGACATCTGCGGATCGAGTCCTGCCGTGGGCTCGTCCAGGATCAGGATCTTGGGCTCCATCGCCAGGGCTCCGGCGATCGCCACCCTCTTGCGCTGTCCGAACGACAGCTGGGTGGTCGGCCTCTTCCTGTACTCCTCCATTCCAACCTTGAACAGGCTCTCCCGTATGCGCCGCTCGACGATTTCCGGAGGCAGGTTGAGATTCATCGGACCGAACGCCACATCCTCCTCGACGGTCGACGAGAATATCTGCTCGTCCGGGTTCTGGACCACGACAGAGATGTACCCTCTGAGCTCGTACAGGTGGTCCTTCTTGTAGCTGAGCGTCTTCCCTCTGTAGAACACCTCGCCGGATTCCGGCTTGAGTATGCCGTTGAGATGATAGAACAGCGTGGACTTCCCGGCTCCGTTGGCTCCGAGGATCGCGGTCCTGGCGCCATTGCGTATGCCGACGGAGACATCCTTGAGGGCGTAGGAATCGGTCTTGCGGCTGTATCTGTGGCAGATGTTTCTTGTCTCGAGGATATAGTCCGTGGTATCAGCTCCCGAAAATGATTCCGGCGAAGTCTATGACTCCCTCCGTCCCGCGGCCGAGGACCACCAGCCCTGCGAAGAGGGCTACGGTGGCCAGGACCCATGCCGCACCCGCTTTGGGCGGGCGGTTGTAGATCGGGAAGTATCCTCTGTATCCTCTGCAGTCGAGGCATATCTGGGCTTTGTCCGCGAGGTTCATCGATGAAGTGAATATCCCTACCGCGATCGATGCTATCGTTCTCATGCTCCTCATGAATCCCGAGAAGCCCATCCTGCTCTCCGCCGCGCTCCACATGGTCCCCATCCTCTCGAGGAGTAGGAACGCGTAGCGGTAGATCAGGATCACGATCTCGCAGACCTCGCGGGGGACCTTGATCTGTCTGAGGGCCTGCGAGAGATGCGGTATTGGGGTGGATGTGGCGAAAGCCATCATCACGGTTATGCCCGAGACCGCTCTGATCAATACCAGGCAGGCCTGGTTGAAGCTGTCCGCGGTCATGTACAGGTCCATCCACAGGAGCTCTCCGCTCCATATGCACGGTTCCGAGTGGTTGCCGTTGATGGAGATGATGCCGCATGCCACGATGAGTATCAGCAGGGCCTCGCCTATGGCGATGCCGAGCATAAGGGGGATGCGCATGTTGGTCGAGTAGGCCATCAGCGCGATCCCCAGAGCCAGGACGGCAAGGGAGAGGATGACGGAACTTGTCAGCACGTTGGCGATGAGCACGGCCACCACGAGCATCAGCTTGCCCAGAGGCGACCATCCGACCATCCTGGATCCGTACGCGAGCGCATCCATCTGGATATGCTCGGTGGAATCCCCTCCGCGGGCCTTCATCCGCCTTCCGTCTTCCTTCCGTCCCGACATGGTTTTCACTCGTAGTAGTTCTTCTCGGATTCCTTCTCGGACACTTCCGTCTTGGCAGCGGAGTCGCTGCGATTCTTGGTGTATCTTCCGATGAAGAATCCGATCAGTATGGCACCGATGGCGGCCTGGAGCGCGAACAGCAGGCTCTCGGTCTCTCCGGGGAGCTCGTAATCTCCGAATATTCCGGTGTACCAGGGCTCGTACTCGGGATCCAGATCAGAGACGACTCCTCCTGCTGCATCGTCGGCACCGCCGAATTCGAATCCGCTGGAGGCACCGTATGCCAGAGTGACGATGACGAGGACGGCGATGATGGCGATTCCTGCGACGTAGAGGTTCCTGGAATTCTTGGCGGACCTGGCTTTCTCGTTGACGGCGACGTGGTTCTCGCTGGGCATGAGGATTCCGCCTGCGGTCTCGAACACTTCGGGCTTGTTGTTGATGAGGTAGTTGGCGAACATGTAGAACAGGATACCCTCGACGATGGAGATCGGGACCTGTGTCACAGCGAACGTGCTCAGGAAGTTGGTGAAGCCTCCCCAGTTGAGTCCCATCTGGCAGGAGGTCATGACGTATGTGCAGAGGTCGGCGAGGACGGCTGCGGCGAACATTGAGGGTCCGACTCCGGCCCCCATTTTTCTGAGGACTGTCCAGATGATGACTCCGCACAGAGGTCCGAAGATTCCCATGGAGAAGATGTTGGCTCCGAGAGTAGTGATTCCTCCGTGGGCCAGGAGAATCGCCTGGAATATGAGGACGATGGTGGCGAGGAAGGAGGTTGCGCATACGCCGTAGAGCACGGCGGACAGGCCTGTTCCTGTCGGGTGAGAACTGGATCCGGTCACGGACGGGATCTTGAGGGAAGACAGAAGGAAGATGAACGCTCCCGAGAGCGCGACGGTCATCTTCTGTTCCG
>DAXO01000093.1:0-5595 GCA_002506425.1 Methanomassiliicoccaceae archaeon UBA480
GGGCGGCGGCATCCCCCTGGATGCGCTCGTCGATGAGCATGTTCTGTATCTTGAATCCGAGGCGGCGCATCATATCGCACGGTATCTCCCTGAGATCCTCGATGAGCTGCCACCTCTGCGCGGGATCGGATTCTATCAGTGCGGCGGTGAGCAGCGAGGTCTTCCCCGCCCCCCTTGCCCCGCAGATAAGGATGGTGGCGCGGCTGTTCATCAGGAACGATATCATCCCTGCGGTTCTCGGGGTCACCGTCCCGTTGGATATCAGCCTGCTGAGCGTCCAGAGCCTCTCCGAATGCTTCCTTATCGCCACCGCGTTCCCCTGAGGGCTCAGCGGATATCCCACGACGGTGGCCCTTGCGTCGAATCCGCCCAGATCCGTCTCCAGCACAGGACTGGTGGAGCAGAAGCGGAGCCCGCTGCGCCTGCGTAGGATGTTGATCAGGTTGTCCACCTCGCGGTTCTCGGCCATCAGGTTGGTCGAGCATCTCATGTGCGAGTTCAGGCCCTCTATGCCGTTTAGCGTCACATGGATCCTGTTGGATGCGCACGGCGCATCGACGTAGACGTCCTCGATATGGCCGTCGGAGAGCAGAGCTTCGAATATCCCCGCACCGACCGAATGGCGGTAGGCGATGGAGCACACGTCCCTGACCACGGATTCGACATCGTCCGTCCCTGATGCCTTCGCTATGCCGTCCCACCTGCTGGCGAGGGATGCGCGGGCCATGCCTTCGATGGAATCGCGGTCCAGACTCCCTCCGCGCTCCCTGTAGGCCTCGCGGATGTCCTCGATGACCTCCAGTACCTGGGCGTTCAGCTCGTCGGGATAGGAGTACTCGCGAGGGGTCATGCAGTAGTACGTCTCTCCCGAGGCGGACTCCCCTATGGTGACGGATGCTTCCGGCGTCATGTACGAAACGATCGTCCGCAGCTCCGGGACTCCGGCGATCCAGCAGTCGGTGTACGACGGCTTGGTGCGGACATCCTCGCCCGCCAGGGAGGCGAAAGCCTCGAGGAGCGTCCTGCCTCCTCTCCTGCCGGAGGAGGCCTCCGAACTGGCGTCTATGGATGCGACCGTCCTGCCGGATGGAGCCGGAGGGCCTGGATCAACCGCGGTCTCGCCCGAATCGGACAGCCCCTCGGGGAACGGCCGGGCTATCGTCCCGAACGGGGGCAGCCTGATCTTCATGCCCTGCCCTCCCTCAGCCCGGAGCGTATCCTGTCCAGCCCGTCCTCCGTCTGGTCGAGCAGCCTCGACGTCGCCGCGGCGCATGTCCTGCACTCGTCCCTGTCGGAAGGCGCGGAGCCGAGCAGGGCCCTCGCCCCCGAGAACCCCTCGGGGAACGCGTCCCATGCGGCGGCCATCACCGCCCTGCGGAAGGCGGGGCACATCCTGCACCTGCCGCGCGGAGGGGCATCGGGGATCGACCACCTCATCATCGAGGCCGCCTCCTGGACGGCTCTGCCCGCCCTGCCCGAGACCTCCGTGTCCCTTCCTGTGCGGAGCACTATCCTGTCGGCGGATCCCGTCGCAGCCATCGTGCGGACCATGCAGCCCAGGCATTCCTTCGAACCGGGAAGCGGGGTGTATCCGCATCCCCTGCAGTCCACGACGAGCAGACCGTCCGAAAGCCGGGATTCCGGGCCGCGCCTCTCCTCCTTCCCGCCGAATCCGGCGATGATCTTTCCGATTTCCATGAACGAACGTTGCCCTCTCGCCGTTAAAATGGAGGGTGCTCCTGCAAAGTTGACGCCCTGCTCTTAGAAGATGATACCTGCCGTGCGACACATATTATAAAGGAACCCAATCCAGAAGGCATGGAGATACTCTCGCCGGCCGGGACACCCGAAGGGCTCTCGGCCGCGATCAAGGGCGGATGCGATGCCGTATACCTAGCCGGCAAGAGCTTCGGAGCCCGCGCCTATGCGGGCAACTTCAGCAACAAGGAGCTCGAGGGAGCAGTCGGATACGCCCACGACCGCGGCGTCAAGGTCCACGTGGCAGTAAACACTTCGATCCTCAACAAGGAGCTGGACGAAGCGGTGGGCTTCGTCAGGTTCCTGAAAGACATCGGCGCCGACGCCGTCCTCATCCAGGACCTGGGGCTTCTGAAGTCCGTCTCGGGGATAGACATCCCCAAGCACGCTTCCACGCAGATGCAGATCCACTCCCGCAGAGGACTCGAATGGTGCGCCGAGAACGGGCTCTCCCGCGCGGTCCTCGCAAGGGAGCTCACCCTCGAGGAGCTCGCGGACATCGTCCCCGACTCGCCTGTGGAGACGGAGGTCTTCGTCCAAGGCGCCCTGTGCTACTGCATGTCCGGCGGATGCCTCATGTCGAGCTTCATGGGTGGGCGCAGCGGGAACCGCGGCTCGTGCGCCCAGCCCTGCAGGAAGAAGTACGCGTCCGGAGACCGCTCCGGCTACCTCCTGAGCTGCGCCGACCTTTTCGCGGCCGATTGCATCGAGGAGCTCAGGGGCATAGGGGTCGACTCCCTGAAGATCGAAGGCAGGATGCGCTCCCCCGCCTACGCGTACCTTTCCGCCAAGGTCTACTCCCTCGCCGAATCGGGAAACCGCGGAGAGGAGTACGAGCACTGCCTGGCGCTTCTCAGGACCGTTTTCAACCGCGGAACATCCGCAGGATACCTCGAGGGCGTCAGATCGCCGGTGCAGCCCCTGTATCCCGACAACCGCGGATTCCTCCTAGGAACCGCGAGGATCTCCGGACAGCGCTTCATCCGCACCGACTTCTGCGATCCCGTCGGGAAGAAGGACGGCCTCTCCATATTCTCCGGCGACCAGAAGATCGGAGGATTCAAGGTGATCGACACCGACCCCATCATGGTGCCGTTCAAGATCCCCGACGGGGACTACGAGATATACCGCACTTACGATCCCCGCATAGACGAGATCAAGAACATCATCGGCAAGGCTCCCAAGCTCACCGGCCCCGACCGCAAGGTCCATCCTGCGGACGTCCTCCCGGCGAGGCTGCCGCACAGGGACCTCGCACCAGACCGGTCGTTCTATGTCAGCGGCATGAAGGTGCTCGACGCGGTGCTCCCCTACGCGGACAGGGTGTACTTCGAATACGGCGACCGCCTGGAGGAGGCACGCGAGGCCTGCTCGGCGAAGGGAGTGGAGTGCGTCGCCCTTCTCCCCCGCTTCGACTGCAGGGACGAATGCCGCGCCGACGGTCCGATCATGATAAGCAACCCGTCGCAGATCGGGATGTCCGACGGAAGCCGCGTGTATGTGAGCTCGGTGTTCAACGCATTCAATTCCGCGTTCCCCGTTCTCGGATACCAGACGACCCTTTCCGTGGAGCTCTCCCGCAACGAGGTCTCCGACCTCGCGGCGAGATTCCCCTCCAGGACCGAGGTCATGGCCTTCGGAAGAACGGAGCTGATGTACACCCGCGACCCGGGTCTAGGCAAAGGGTCCCTCACCGACGAGAAGGAGGCGTCATTCCCCGTCTACACCGACGGGCGCGGATTCGGACGCCTTCTGAACTCCGTCGACCTGTTCCTGCTGGACAGCATCGACGAGCTGGGAAGATCGGGGGTGGCGTCGATCGGCATCGACGTGAGGAAGCGTCCTCCCGCACTCGCCGCCGCCGTCGGAAGGTATTCGAAGAAGGCCGACCCCGCTCTGCGCGAGAAGATCGCGGCGATGTGCGGAGGAGAGCTGACACAGGGTCTGTACAAGCGCGGACTCCGCAAGGAATAAGATTCTACGGGCAGGAGGGCATCCTTCCTCCACCGGAAAGGGGCATATCCTCTCGAACGGAGATCGGCCCATGATCTCCGATCAGAGGGGAAGCCTGGATTTCATCGAGGGGATAGTGGCCACCATGGCGGTGGCCGCCGTCCTCTCCGCATTCCTCGGACTAGCCGCGTGGAGCGCGTCGGAAGCGTCCGAACCGTTGGACGGCTTCGATCCCGGGATGCTGCAGGGAACGATATCCGAAGGGACGTACGTTCCCGGATTCGAGGAGTATCTCTCGGAATACGCCGATTCCCGCGGGCTGCGCGGAATCGTTGTGAGAACAGTCGTCCCCGGTCCGTTCTGCGCTCCGCCGGAGGACGTTGCCGTGGGCATATCCGATTCGACGACGGAGACGCGGGTGTTCATCACGACCGTGAATTCGGATGACGGGAGACGCTTCGTCGCCGTCCACGAGGTGTCCGCATGCGCTCGAGCGACGGCGGATTCCTCGCGATGGCGGATGCCATGCTCTTCATCGTCGTGATACTAGTGGCTTCTGCGATGATCGTCGAGACGGGAATCGACAGGGCGGAGGACGAAACCGATGCATCTCAGGCATTGGACGCCCTGATGTCCTCCAGGATCAGGCTTTCGGACCTCTCCGAGGGCGACGATTCGACCCTCGGATTCCCCGATCTTCTCGCCATGGCCGCACTGAAGGGCTCCGAAGGGGTCAGAGAATACACCGCGGAGGTCCTGGACAGGTGCGTTGGAGAGGGGATGTACATCCTCGATGTGCTGTATGAGGACAGGAGCGGAACGGAGCATCCGCTGCATATCGGCTCCGGAACAGGACAGTGCGTCGCTTCGTACGAGAGGACTGCGGCCGTCAGCACGGGCGGGAGCGTGACCTTGTCGTTGTCCGTTCACAGGCCTTGAACCGGAATGTTAGGCTGTTATGAACCTAAAAACTTAGACTCGGAATCTGGGTCATTACGGATTCCGACCTTCCCTTCAGTTTCCTTTTTCTAGTTGAAGATTATCGCCCGATGATTAGATGGCACTCCGTATCCACAACACCCTCACCGACAAGGTGGAGGAATTCGTACCGATAGAGCCCGGAAAGGTCAGGATGTACGTCTGCGGCGTCACAGTGTACGACGACATCCACATGGGTCATGCGAGGAGCATCATCGTTTTCGACACCGTAGCCCGCTATCTCCGCTACAGGGGATACGAGGTCCAGCACGTCACCAACTTCACGGACGTTGACGACAAGATCATCGCCCGTGCCGCCAAGGAGGGCATGGAGCCCCTCGAGCTCTCCAAGAAGTACATAGACAGGTACTTCGAGGACACGTCCAAGCTGTATGTGAACCGCGCCTCGTGCTACCCCAAGGCGAGCGAGAGCATAGGCGATATCATAGGGATGATCGAGAAGATCATCGCGAACGGATTCGGCTACGTATCCGCCGACGGGAGCGTCTACTTCGACGTATCCAAGGTCGAGGACTACGGAAGGCTGACGAACCAGAAGATCGAGAGCCTGCAGTCCTCCGGAAGGATAGCCGACGACCCCAACAAGAAAGGCCCGCTCGACTTCGCGCTCTGGAAGGCCGCCAAGCCCGGCGAGATCTCATGGGACTCGCCCTGGGGCAAGGGAAGGCCCGGCTGGCATATCGAATGCTCGGCCATGATCTACAAGAACATGGGCCCCAGGATAGACATCCACGGCGGAGGGAACGACCTCATCTTCCCCCACCATGAGGACGAGATCCTCCAGACGGAGGCCGTCACCGGAGAGCCGCTGGCGAACTACTGGATGCACAACGGGATGCTGCAGGTCAAGGGCCACGGGATGAGCAAGGAGGAGAAGATGTCCAA
>DAXO01000093.1:5633-7368 GCA_002506425.1 Methanomassiliicoccaceae archaeon UBA480
TCCCTGGGCAACTTCTTCACCGTCCGCGACGTCCTGCAGAAGTTCGACGGCCGCACCATACGCTTCTACTTCCTCAACACACACTACATGAGCCCTCTCGTATACGGCGAGGACATGCTCAACGAGGCCGAGGCTGCGAGAGGAAGGCTCGTAAACAACTACCGCGAGCTCCGCTCCTATGTCAGGGCCGCTCCCCCCGAGGGGCCTGCCGGAGAGGCCGTCGAAGGCTATCGCGCCAGGTTCTGCGAGGCCATGGACGACGACTTCAACACCCGCGAGGCCATAGCGGTCATGTTCGAGATGGCCAAGGAGTCGAACAGATCCATGTCCGACCGCACCCTCTCCAAGGAGGAGGCGGAGGCGAGGATCGCCCTCATCGAGGAGTTCGATTCGATCCTGGGCATCCTTCCGGACGAGGAGGACGACGACGGAGCCATGGACGAGGTCATGTCCATCCTCATCGACCTCCGCAAGGAGCTCCGCGGCAGGAAGATGTACGATCTGTCGGACCTCATACGCGACCGCCTGAAGGAGGCGGGCATCGTGCTGGAGGACACGGCGGAGGGCGCCAAATGGAAGAGGGCCTGAAAGGAAAGGCCGAACTCATCCACGGAGGCGCGGTCCGCCTCCCAGAAGGCCTGCAGCTTCAGGGGACGTATCCCCAGGATGGGACGATGGTGTTCTCATTCAGCGGATGCAGGGTCAAGAAGAGCGTCTCGTACGAGGAGGGGGAGTTCGAACTCCGTCAGAGCGGCAGGATCCTGTCCATATGGAAGGACGGATCCCAGATCGCCAACGGAGTGAAGGTGCTCCCAACCTCCTTCCACTGCCCCGATCAGGCGTACTTCAACCTCGATCCCGAGCGCGACGGCAGGCCGTGCTACTACGATTCGCCCGTCATCCCCGTCTCCCAGAGCCTGATAAGCGTCGAAGACATCATGGAAAGGCTGTCGACCGCCATGTCCCGCGGGAAGGTCAAGAGCGTAGCCTTCACTTCTGGAATTTGCGGAGACGCAGGATCCACGGCGGAGAGGATGGCAGACTGCGTAGCGGCCGTCCGCGAAGCATTCCCCAAGATGACTATAGGCGCGGAAGCGTACATCACCGAGCCTTCCCAGATCGGGATGCTCCGCGAAGCGGGAATCAACGAGATCAGGATCAACACCGGATGTGCCCGCAGGGATATCTTCGAGAAACTGTGCCCTGACGCGGATTACGAGCTCCCGTTCGAGATGCTGAAAGCCTGCACCGACTATTTCAAGAGGGGCAAGATGGCCAGCACTTTCTTCTACGGCCTCGGTGAAACCGACCAGGACGTCGACATGATGCTGGAAAGGCTCAGCAGGATGAATGTGCTCCCGGTCCTCAGGATGGCCAGGACGAACGGCCGCGACCGCGAGCTGTACGAGAAATGCGGAATACCGATGGAGCAGCCGTCCGTCTTGAGGAGCATGTTCCTCGCAGGACTGCAGAAGAACGCCATGGCCCGCCACGGCCTCAATCCGGAACGCTTCCACAGCATGTGCTTTACATGTCAGTGCTGCGATCTGGTTCCTTTCTACGATTTCTGAACCCGGCTTGCCTTCCCATTCGGGGGAGATGCATCGACATGGATGCGAATTCCATCACGGCAGGTCCAATCTCTCGTGCCTGATGAAGGGGATCTTGCCGCAGAATGATATCCCGTAGAGGAGAACGGCCCCGTGCATCCCAAGATAGTACCTCTTCTCATGGA
>DAXO01000023.1 GCA_002506425.1 Methanomassiliicoccaceae archaeon UBA480
ACTGAATTGCCGAACACTGTACTCCACCGGTCCAACATTAAATAAGACGATTCCCTGCGCTTCATCACGGAGTTCAGATGATGGCTTTCTGTCATCTGCCGTGGGGAGTGTTTCGCTCCCAGGCCGCACGGGGACATGGTCGGACGTGCGGAATCGAGGTTTTATTCTGCGCTGACAGATTTGTTCAGCAATGCTTATATAGAGAATCGTGTATCGACGGCCCGTAGCCGTTCCGTGACTCGATCGCGGTTCGGTGTGAGGTATCGATATGGTTACCGTCTACGACGTTCCCGCCGAGGCTCTCATACTCAAGACGGCCCAGAAGCTCAAGGAGAACCCCAACATCGTTCCCCCCGAGTGGGCAGAGTTCGTGAAGACCGGCAGGCACACTGAGAGGGCTCCTGTCCAGGATGACTGGTGGTACAACAGGGCCGCCTCCATCATGAGGAAGCTGTATGTTAAAGGACCCATGGGTTCTTCCAAGCTGGCTGCCGAGTACGGCGGATTTGCAGACAAGGGTTCCATGCCCAACAGGGCTGTCAAGGGAAGCCGCAACATCGCCAGGAAGTGCATGATTCAGCTCGAGGCAGCCGGATACCTTGTCTCCAAGGACAAGGAAGGCCGCGCAATCAGCCCCGCGGGGCAGTCTCTTCTGGACAACACCGCGAAAGAGGTCTATGACGAAATGAGGGCTTGAGGAGGCGACAGCATGGAAGACCCCGAATTGGAAGCGATCAGACAGAGGAGGATGGCCGAGCTCCAGCAGCAGGCCCAGTCTCAGCAGGCCCAGCAGGAGCAGGCGCAGAGATACGAGTCCCAGAAACAGGGAGTCCTCAGGCAGATCCTGACTCCCGAGGCGCGCGACAGGCTCGCCAACATCAGGCTCGCCAATCCCCAGATGGCGGAGTCTGTCGAAGGTCAGCTCATCCAGCTCGCCCAGAGCGGCAGGCTCAGGGGTGTCATCGACGATGCCATGCTGAAGAATATCCTTGCCCAGGTCGCCCCGCAACGCAGGGAGATCACCATAGAGAGGAGATAATCATGTCAAGCACAAAAGCCCCCGCAATGAAACAGAGGCTTAACAAGAAGGTCAAGCAGAACCGCCGCGTCCCCGCATGGGTGATGATCAGGACCAACAGGCAGTTCCTCCGCCACCCCAAGAGAAGGTCGTGGCGCATGAGCAAGATTAAGGAGTGATTAGGATGGCAGACGAAATCGAGAGAATCATGGTCATCCCGCTCAGAGCGACCAAGCAGGCACCCCGTACCAGGAGGGCCAAGCGCGCCGTGAAGGAGGTCAGGGAGACCGTTATGAGGCACATGAGGGTTTCCGAGGACAACGTCTGGATCGACGCCACCGTCAACGAGAAGCTCTGGGAGAACGGAATCCGCAACCCCCCTTCCAAGATCACCGTCAAGGCTGTCAAGTTCGAAGACGGCCTTGTCGAAGTTTCGCTCGCGGAGTGATTCGAATGATGAGGCTCTCGCGCTATTCCGGCAATCCGAACATCGCGGTGTTCGCAGCAGCGGGCGAGAGCCTCGCCCTTACCGCCGCCGACGCCGCTCCGGAGTTCGAAAGGACCCTGGAGTCGGCGCTCGGCGTCGATGTCATCAAGATGTCCATCGGCGGATCGTTCGTCGTCGGCTCTCTGGTGGCATTCAATTCCAACGGTGCGCTAGTGTCGTTCCTTGCCGACGATGCGGAGATATCCAAGATATCCTCCAAGATGAACTGCTCCAGACTGGACGACCAGCTCAATGCCGCAGGCAACAACATCCTGGCCAACGATTACGGAGCTATCGTCAACCCCGAGTATCCGGATTCTGCAGTCAAGCTCATATCCGACGTCCTCGGAGTCGAGGTGGTTCGTTCTTCTATAGCTGGCATCAACACAGTAGGATCCATATGCAGGGCAACGAACAAGGGATGCGCCTGCCACATGGATGCCTCCGAAGAAGAGGTTCTCCTTATCAGGGACGTTCTCAAAGTCGAGGCCTTGCGTACAACCGTGAACCACGGGTGCAGATCGGTCGGTGCCGGTATCCTTGCCAATTCCAAGGGCGCCGTAGTAGGCGACGAGTCGACTCCTATCGAACTCGGCAAGATAGAGGACGCTAAGGTCCTGTACTGATTCTTCACCTGTTGAAGATCCAGCATTCCTTGTTGTCCGAGAAGTCCTCGGGCAACAGGTCAACCTCGCTTCCCATGTATTCGACCGCTTCGTCGGGAATCATCGCTAGGAAGTCATCCAGAGGGGACAGAGGGAGGGAGAGCCCTCCGATTCTGTAGTGCATGGGCACGATTATCCTCGGATTCACAAGTTCTATGAATCTCCTTACCTGATCGAGCGGCATGGTCATCACCTCTCCGACAGGTACGAACAGCATATCGACTCCTTTGATGAGACGGAGCGCGTCATCGGATGGAATCGCCCCCAGGTCTCCGCAGTGGCAGATCGATATGCCGTCCATCTCGAACAGATACATTGTGTTGCCACCCCGTTCCTCTCCTCCATGAGAGTCATGAAACGTCGGTATGCCGGTAACGTGGAGCCCTTTGACATCGAATTCCCCGTTGCGAGACATGACATCGGTGTGGTTTCCGCGTATCACGCGGGCGGCAGAGTGGTCGTAATGCGGATGGGTCATGAGAACGACATCTGCAGACGCCGTCGGCGCTTTGATGCCTATCGACTTGCCGTCATGGGGATCGATTACCACGGTCAGTTTCGAATTGCTGTACTCGAAGCATGAATGCCCATGAGTGACTACCCGCATGAAGGGCGCAACGGTATGGGCGATTTAAGTCTGACGGGGGCGATTGCATACGGGGAGCCGCACTGCGATAATCATAATATGTGCGATAAGGATAACAGTGCATGAAGAAGACTCTGGTCCTGGTCGTCGACAGGGACGACGATTTCGGTGTCAAAGGCAAGGTGAATACGCCGGTCATCGGCGTACAGAACTGCCTCGACGCGGCCACTGCCTTCGGAATAGCCGATCCAGAGGACTCCGACCTCAATGCCCTCTATGCCGCCGTCAGCGTCTGCCTTGAGATACAGGAGGACGGCCACGAGGCGGATGTGGCGCTGATATGCGGAGACGAGAAGGTCGGACACAGGTCGGATCTCGCCCTGGTATCTCAGCTGGACGAGGTCCTCGACGAGATCGATCCAGACAGCGTGGTGCTTGTAGGAGACGGTGCGGAGGACGAGTACATCTATCCCATTATATCTTCCCGCGTCCGCGTCGATTCGGTGCGGAAGGTGTTCGTCAAGCAGGCTCCCGGGCTGGAGGGAACTTTCTACATCATCAAGAAGATGATGAGCGACCGCGACAAGCGCAAGAGATTCCTGGTCCCGTTGGGATTCATAATGGTCCTGCTGTCCCTGTTTTTCATAATACCTGGATTCATCGTGTTCCTGGAGGACGGGGATTTCGCCAGATTCTCGTCGATGTCCGGCTCGATGGCATTCTTCTTCGTGGGTCTGATAGTCCTCGCCTACGGGTACGATGTGGTGGAGAAGTTCTACAATATGAGGAGGAGCCTGATGGCATCCCTGGTCGGACGCACCACGCCAATCATCTTCCTGTGTGTTTCGCTGGCGTTCGTCTTCATCATGGCCGCATATGCCGCAGTCGAGATAGGCAACCTGTATCTGAAGAGCGATGCGCTCAAGGTCGTCTACTTCGTGTCCACGATGATCTGGCCCTGTATAATCGCCATTGTGATATACGAGCTCGGTCTGATAATAGACAAGTTCGTGCGCGAGAAGACAGTAGGGGTTTCCGTGGTCTTCAGCTGCATCGGATTGGCGAGTCTGGGATTCGTCGCTCTTGGAATCCTCGATGTGGCGATGAGCTATATGGGACTCGGCGGAAGATCCAACATGGGCACAGCCGAGATCCTGGCCGGTGTAGCCCTATCCATTTTCAGCAACCTTCTGAAATCGCGTCTAGATCCTCCGAAAGAGGAGGTGCAGGCCGATGAGATGGGATGAATGGCGGCCCCTGTACGAGCGCATCGTCGAAGACATGGGATACGACAGAGCAGGGGATGAAGCATCGGTTCGTCTACTGAAGGCCGTAACCGTCAACTGCGATCTGGTGGATCCGGATGATTGCCACCCGTATTTCGGAAGAACATGCACCGTTGTGGGGGATGCGGATTGCCTCGAAGAGGATCTATTGAGACATGGAACGGAAGGAAGGATCGTATCCTCGGGTTCCGCCGTCAGGAGACTGCAGGCCGCAGGAGTCAAACCGGATGTGGTAGTGACCGATCTGGACGGCGATATGCCGTCGCAACTCGCGGCGAGCTCCGCCGGCGCATTGACATTCATACACGCCCATGGAGACAATGCCGATGCGATACGTGAATGGGCCTGGAGGTTCGAGGGGCCTGTTGTGCTGACCACCCAATCGGCTCCGGAATCCACAGTATTCGATTTCGGAGGATTCACCGACGGGGATAGGGCCGTCTGCATATCCCAGGAGATGGGGGCGCTCAGAATAGCCCTTCGCGGATTCGATTTCGATCATCCTCGTGCGAAGGCGGGGACTGATCCGGGATGCAAGGCACACAAGCTCGCGTGGGCGAGAAGAATCATAACGGCTCTCGAAGGTGTGGACGTCGTCATGCCCGACGGTTCGCCTTTAGCTCCGACAAACCGATGTGTCCCCACGGACCCTTTTATAGAAGGATGGCATCGTCGAGGACGGGTTCCCGATGAGTCTGGCGTATTTCGTTCTGCTGATACTTCTCATCGTCTACATCCCGATATGGGTGTGGGCGTGGCGCAAACCGGAAGCGGCCGCAAAGTGGCATCTCCAGAAATACGGCCCCTGTCTGATGATCCGGACCAAGCTAGGGATGCGGACTATGGACAGGTTCGCCAGATATCCGAGATTCTGGCATGCGTTCGGATTCATCTCCAAAGTGGTCTCGGCCGTCCTATTCCTGATGATGATGTATATGCTCATCGTGGCCGTCATCGCGCTTCCGGAGAGGTTCGCTTCCGATAGCACCATCGGCATAGAATATGCCCTGGCGATTCCCGGATTCAACCCGATAATGCCGCTGAGCTACGGTATCGCGGCACTAGTCATAGCTATGGTCGTGCATGAGCTCGGCCACGGCATCCAGGCCCGCGTCAACGGCATGCGCGTCGATTCATCCGGACTCCTCTACGGAGTTGTTCCACTGGGAGCTTTCGTGGAGCCCAACGAGGAAGATCTCGCCAAGGCCCCTCGCAAGGCCCAGCTCGACGTCTACACCGCGGGTATAACGGTCAACACCGCTCTGGCCGTCGTCAGCATGCTCCTTATGGTTCTGGCATGCGGCTGCGTATCCACCGACTACGGGGACAGCGCAGGCGTATACTACATGGATGACGGGTCCCCTGCATACGAGGCTGGGATTCCCGCATCGGCACTTATTCTGGAAATCTCGGAGTCGGGTACCGATGACTTCGTGAAGGTCTCCACCGTCACCGAGGGCGGCATATCGTATCTGGTCAAGGAAGACGGTTCCGACCTCGGCTTCGATCCCACGAAGCGGTATGACATACGGTACAAGGACAGCGGCGGCGAGCATATCGCCGAAGGCGTGCAGATGGGCGCATACATCAAGGCGCTCACCGCCAACAGTCCGGCAGATGGCGCGGGCATAGGCACCGGAACCTTCATCCAGTCCGTGACCGACGGGAGGACCGGGGAGACGGTGATGATCACAGGCCCTCAGTCGTTCATGCATTTCATGGCTGGAACCGTTCCGGGACAGGAGATCGCCATATCCACTGTCGACACCGACGGCAATGTGTCATCATTCGAGCATATCATCCTGTCATCCAAAGGAGAGATAGGGTTCCTCGGAATGTCCGTGACGACCGGTGGAATGACTCTGACCACCCCCAATATCCTGCTGGACAAGGCGACGGATCCGTTCTACGGGGCTGACAACGGCTACGAGTACGTGAGGAGTTTCTTCTCGTATCTCTCCGGCCCTTTCAACGGTATGGATCCGATCTCCGATGAGGTGAAATGGTGGTACGATGCACCTGCGGGAGATCTTTTCTGGGTAGCGGTAACGCTTCTCTACTGGCTGTTCTGGCTGGATATCCTGCTGGCGATATCCAACGCCCTGCCCACATACATCCTGGACGGAGGTTTCATATTCGCCGGAGGCGTCAACTGGCTGCTCGAGAAGCTCAAGGTGGAGGGGGAGAGGCGCGAGAAGCTCACTCAGAGCATCGCCGGAAGCGTTTCGTCCATCACTCTGTTCCTGTTCATGCTAGTGATTGTTTCGATGGTCGTCTGAGGAGGTGATTGGTATGATGGAGATCTATGAGATGTGCGAAGGCCGTCCAGTGAAGACGGACGAGATAAAGCAGGACGTGTGGATCAACCTGGTGGCGCCTACCGCCGAGGAGATAGAGCATGTCCAGAGCGCATTGCACATAGACCGCGAGGCGCTCACGGCCGCGCTGGATGACGAGGAGGGATCGAGGACAGAAGTTTCGAAGGACTATACTCTGATCCTCGTCGATGTTCCTACCAGGGAATGGAGGAACAGCCGCGAGGAGTTCACAACATATCCTCTTTCGATCACGGTCACCGATTCGGCCATCGTCACCGTATGCCTGCAGGAGCAGTTCGCGCTCACCAACATCGCATCCGGGAAGACCAAGAGCAAGAGCATCTATGACATATCCAACAGAGCTAGATTCGTCCTGCAGATCCTCTTCAGGGTCGCGATCAACTATCAGACCGACCTCAAGTACATCGAGGTGAAGAGGATGGCCATCGAGGAGTCCATCAGGAAGGCCACCCGCAGGGACGATCTCTTCGAGTTGCACGAGTTGGAGTCCAACCTGGTCTACTTCAAAACCTCGCTTAGCGTCAATGCTTCGATCATAGACAGGATGAGCAAGCAGTCCCGTTTCGTTTCAACGGAGGAGGACAGGGATCTGATGGATGATGTCATCATCGAGACCAATCAGGCGCTGGAGATGACGATGACATACAGTCAGATCATCAAAGGTACGAGACAGCTTGTCGAAGCAGATCTGAACAACTCGCTGGCCCTGGTGATGAGGTTCTTGACGTCGATTACGCTTATAATCGCCATACCGACTATGCTGGCGAGCTTCTACGGGATGAACGTCAGTCTTCCGGGCGAAGGCTACCCATACATGTATATAGTACTCTTTATAGCGATGGTCGCATCCTGTGTACTGTCCATATGGGGTCTCAAGAGGAAAGGACTATGGCGTCGATCAACGAAATCGTCAATGCAATCAAGAGCTATCCGGGCGTCACTCGCAAGCATGCGATTCACAAGATCGTGGACCTGCTGCCGACCAAGGACTTCCCGCAGGTCGTCGCGGCCAACGGCGAGGACGCTGCAGCCATAGATGTCGGGGACCAGTACATACTCTTCGCGGCAGACGGCATCATGGAGTCCCTGGTGAAGACCGACCCCTATTATGCTGGATACTTCGCGGTTCTCGTCAATGTCAACGACATAGCGGCCATGGGCGGCCGTGCGCTAGCCATGGTCGATGTCATGTCGATAGTCCACGGCAACGTCTGCCGCGAGATCATCAGAGGTATGCAGGATGGAATAACCAAATTCGGGGTCCCCATCGTGGGCGGACACGTCCATCCCGACTGCCATTACAATGCCATCGACATATCGATAGTCGGCAAGGTTCCGAAAGATGCTCTGCTCAGGAGCAGCACAGCCGTTCCCGGAGACGACATCGTCTTCGTCATCGATACGGACGGATTCTATCCTGAGCATCTGCAGTACGCCTTCGTCACCACGGTGCAGAAGTCTGATGAGATAGTCAGGGGCCAGATGGAGGCGGTCGCACGTGTTGCAGAGGAGCATCTGGCGCATTCCTGCAAGGACATGAGCAACCCCGGCAGCATAGGCACTCTCGGGATGATGCTCGAATGTTCGGAGGCAGGAGGGCTTGTGGATGTCACGCGCATCCCTATCCCGGACGACGTCGATCCGATCAGATGGCATCTTACGTATCAGGGATGCGGATTCTGTTTCGCCTGTCCTCCCGAGTGCTCATCCAGGATCATCGAGATCTTCTCGGATGTCGGATGCGAGGGTGCCGTGGTCGGAAAGGTGGATGATTCCAAGAAGCTGAAGATTACCGACGGTGTCGATACAGAGGTCCTCTTCGATTTCGACAAGGAAATCATAACAGGATGCAGGCCTAAGGAAGAGTGAAGTGCCTGGCCACAGGAGTCGACCCTGCCTCTCGATGAAAGTGGACCACTTCGCTTCTCGACCCTGCGATCCCACAAACGTCAGTAGTTCGAGGTGAGGCTGCTCCCGTCAGGACCTGACCCGGTTTCCCCGATTGATGCGCCGACCACGACCCTCCGGCCGCGTCCATCGCAAACTCCGACTCTACAGGACAAGATTTCATCGTCGCTCTATGGGCTTGCATCGTTCAGCGGGGCCTTCCCCTGCTGTCGCCCCCGCGTATTGACGATTTCGGGTGTAGGGCACGCCAAGCGCCCCGGCCAAGCCAGACGTCCCGTCATGGCCGACTTCTATAATAATACTTGTCCTACCAATTTCCATCGCATACTCAGAATCTATTATATACAGGTGGAGCATCATTGGATTAGCGTGCTATATGTTAGCACTGAACACACGGTGAGAAAATGGAGATCCTTGGTCTATCCGATCCCTGGATTATAGGCGGCTATGCGTTGAGCATTATCAGTGTAATATTCTGCTGCGCATACGCCTATTTCAAAGGAATGAAGAACGAAGGTGATGAAGATGAGTGACGGCGTGGATCTGACAATCTTCGGCGCCATGCTCGTGGTATTCATCATCGTAACGCTCCTCCTCGGATGGTACGGCTACAAGAACACCAAGGACAACCAGGAGTTCCTGTTGGGGAGAAGCAAAGCTGGACCGATAATCATCGCCCTCTCCTATGGTTCGACCTTCCTTTCGGCATCGGCGGTCATAGGATTCGGGGGACAGGCCGCGGTGCACGGCATGTCTCTTATGTGGCTGTGCTTCCTCAACCTTTTCGTCGGACTCATCGTGGCATTCCTCATCTTCGGCGGTCCCACCAGAAGGAAGGGACGCATGCTGGGAGCATCGACTTTCGCTGATCTCCTAGGGAAGATATACGGTTCCAAAGGGATCAGGACGTTCACGGCGATTCTCATCATAGTGATGATGCCAATCTATGCTGCTGCAGTTCTCAAAGGAGGAGTGAACTCCCTGGCCACAATCACAGGGCTGAACGAGTACTACGATCTGATCCTCGTTGCCCTTGCGATAATCGTGGCCGTATACGTCGTCTACGGCGGAATCATCGCAGTGATGTACAACGATGCGTTCCAGGCCGCTATAATGTTCGCCGGAATGCTGGTGATCCTCGTGGTCACCTACTCCTACTTCGGGGGCATAGCCGAGGGGAACGGTGCATTGGCCAATCTATGGGATACCAAGTTCTCCGAGATGGGCCATATACCGGGCACATCCGACGGATTCAACGGCTGGACCAATTTCTCATCTTTCGGAACATCGGAATGGATGACAGTGGTCACTACTTTCCTGCTCGGAGTTGGGATCGGTGCGCTGACCCAGCCCCAGCTCGCCGTGAGATTCATGTCTGCGAAGTCCGACAGGGATCTGAACAAGTCCCTTCTCATCGGATCTATATTCATGATCGTGATAGTCGGATCCGCCTACACGGTAGGGGCTCTCAGCAATGTCTACTTCTTCGACGAGCGCGGAATGATATCCTTCGAGTACATCAACAGCCTCGGGCTAGGAACCGATTTCATCATCCCGCAGTTCATACTGGAGATATTCAGGGGAGTGACGTTCGGGGATGTCTTCGTCTCCCTGTTCCTTCTGTCCCTCGTCTGTGCGGCCATCTCGACCATCAGTGCTCTCCTGCATACCATCGGTGCTGCAGGAGGATACGATCTGTACACCGTCTACAGGAACAGAAAGGGCACGATGGAGGGCGACTCCCAGAGCATCAATCTCAACAGAGCCTGCATTGTAGTAATAATGGTGCTGATGGTGGTCTACTGCTACCTGATGCCCAAGGATATAATCGCCAAGGCGACATCCATATTCATGGGAATGACTGCGGCTGCGCTTCTTCCAGCATACTTCCACGCACTCTATTCCAAGAGGCCGAACAGGAAAGCCGCCATCACGAGCATAACCGCAGGAACCGTATCGTACCTGTTCCTGGCGCTCTTCATCAATTCCGGGACCAGCATATTCCTGCCGATATGCAGGTGGATCACAGGTGAGGCGGTGCTCTTCCCCGGCTCGTCGATAGCAAGCGTGGATGCACTCGTGATCGCTCTTCCCATATCCATAGTCGCCATGGCAGCGGCACTTTGCCTGTTCAGAGATCAGGACGATATCGGAGACGATCGCTCCGCTGCTTGATTCCCATTAAACATCCGGAACGAACGGATTCTCCCGCTCTTCCGGATTTATCTTCCTCTTTATTCTTCTAGGCATTCCGTTCAGCCGGTATGAAGGCTTGGTTATGTGGTGCAGATGTCGTACTCCATCACGGAATTCTCTTAAAATCGTTCTTAAGTGACGAAGTGTTATTTATGAGAAGCATCATCCCGACCTTGAAGAAGATATCAGATGAACTAATATGTTCATCGAAGTACTTAATTCGACATCAATATAAATATGGTGAAATATAATCAGGTTATAGTTTCACTATATGTGGATGTGAGCGATCGGGAGTGACATCATGAAGGAGAAGGACAACGTAGGTGTGGCGGCACTGGAGGAAAAGCATATGATTTCGATTCTGGTCTTCCTCGCAGTCAACGGACCCAGCAGGAAGATCGACATCTACGACGGAGTCTCCTCCAATCCCCGCATGCCTGATAAACTCAATCTCCTCGAGGATCTAGGGCTTCTGGACCAGGAGATGGATGCAGTATCGAGATCCACCATCGTATCTCTCACACCCGAGGGCGTTCATGTCGCCAATATGCTCATATCCATCGATAAGACGATCAAGTCCTCAGCCAGAGCTTAAGTAGAGTCTGGCCATTG
This sequence comes from Methanomassiliicoccaceae archaeon UBA480, assembly GCA_002506425.1. GTDB lineage: Archaea > Thermoplasmatota > Thermoplasmata > Methanomassiliicoccales > Methanomethylophilaceae > Methanoprimaticola. The sequence goes on from DAXO01000023.1 coordinate 11,098, forward strand.
CGAGATTATGGACAAGGCTCTGGAGCTCAGAAACGTCTCCATCGTGAGAAATGGGAACTACATTCTCAAATCGATAGATCTCGATATATTCAAAGGGGAGAATGTGGCGGTCATAGGGCCCAACGGCTCTGGAAAGACCACTCTGATAAAGCTCCTGAGAGGGGATATCCGCCCCTATTACGATGAGGAGAATCCCGCTCTGTTCCGCATATTCGGTCTTGAACGCTGGAATCTGTTCGATATCAGAGGCCGGATGGGCGTGGTATCTATGGATCTCCAGTCCATGTTCCGTCCAGACACAACTGTCCGCGAAGTCATTTGCTCAGGATTCTTCAACAGCCTCGATGTTTTCAGGAATCAGAAGATAACTCCCGAGATCGAGGATGCGGCCAAAGCCAGCGCGGTCTCCATGGGCATCGACGACATCTACGACCGCGAGATCGAGAATCTGTCTCTCGGAGAGATGAGGAGGGCTTTGATCGCGAGGGCACTAGTGACCAATCCCGACCTACTCGTCCTCGACGAGCCCATGACCGGTCTCGACATCGTCATGAAATCCAAGTTCCGTTCGATGTTCGATATCCTTATCGAGGCGGGAGTGAGCATCGTCATGATCACACACGAGTTGACGGATATCCCCGAGTCGGTGAAGCGCATCGTGATGGTCAAGGACGGGACCATATTCGCCGACGGTCCGAAGACCGAACTCCTCAATGATGACAAGGTCTCCGAGCTCTTCGATGCCGACATCGTCGTAGAGGAGAACGGAGGCATCTACCGGATGCATCTGAGGTCGGAATGATGAGGTGCATCTGCGGGGAATGCGGCCGGGAGATACCGGACGGTATGGACTTCTGCCCATACTGCGGATGCCTCAGGAGCAAAGCCTGCTGCTTCGACGATTCCGGACGCATGTATGCGACATGTCCGGAATGCGGACATTCCGTCGGTCCAAACGATCAGTTCTGCGGCAGCTGCGGGGCGCATCTCGACCACGGAGCTACACCGGTCAGAATGATCCCCCGGATGAAGAAGAACGGCAATCTTGCGATAATGCTAGCACTGCTGCCCGGATTCTTCAACATATTCGGATTGGGTCATCTGGTGATGAAGCAGTACTCCCGCGGGCTCATGTTCCTGGGGATCTCCCTGGTCCTCTGGTATCTCAACGGATGGAGCTTCACCAACACCAGCCTCCTACTAACCGTTCTCGACATCTGTGTGTTCTTCTATCAGTGCATGGATCTTTTCCGCTATGTCTATACGGTGGGGGGCGACTGATGGATTGGACCGAGAAGTACCGGCCGCAGATGCTCGACGGCATCATAGGGAATCCGTCCGCAGTAAACGCTCTGAGAGCCTGGGCTAAAGCATGGGAGTCCGGTGTACCGGAATATCGTGCTGTTGTCCTGATGGGCCCTCCCGGGGTCGGTAAGACGACTTCAGCCGAAGCTCTCGCCAAGGAGATGGGCTGGGGGATAGTCGAGATGAACGCCTCCGACCAGAGGAAGGGTTCGGCCATCGAGGATATAGCCGTCCGCGGTTCGAGATTCAACACGTTCGATTCAGACGGGAGGTACTTGGATACCGCTTCCGGAGGAAGGAAGCTCATCGTTCTGGATGAGGCCGATAATTTCTTCGGCAACAACGATCGCGGAGCGATACCTGCAGTCAACGAGCTGATCTCCACTACGAAACAGCCCGTCATACTCATAGTCAATGACTTCTACGGACTCAGCAGGAAGAGCAGCTCCATCAAGACAAAGACTCTGCAGATAACGTTCAAGCGTCCTCAGGCTTCCGTGATGGCCAAGGCCCTGTACAAGATAGCGGATAGCGAGGGAGTCGAGGTCGATCCCAAGGCCATGCAGGTCATAGTGGAGAATGCCGCCGGAGATATGCGCGCGGCGATAAGGAACCTCGAGTCCGTAGCGCTCGGTGAGGATTCCGTTACGCTGGAGATGTCGGAGGACATCTCAGCCCGTGATTCCCGTACGGATCTGTTCGGGATGCTATCTGCTATTTTCAGACACAAGGATCCTTCTGCGGCAAGACGCGCAGTTTCCGAGGTCGATGAGGATCCGGGAACCAAGTTGCTATGGATCGACGAGAATCTTCCTACCGAGTGCCTGGACTCAGGCGATATGGTGCGCGGATTCGATAAGATCTCCCGCTCGGCCATATTCCTGGGCAGGGCGGGCGGCACTCAATACTACGGATTCTGGTCGTATGCATCGGACTACATGTCCTTCGCCCTGGTTTCATCCCGCATGTCAGACAGGTTCGGACGGGAAAGGATGAGATTTCCGTCATATATGACGAAGATGTCTCGCAGCAGGGCCGTCAGGGGAACCAAATCATCCTTGGAGATGAAGATAGCCGTGTTCCTCCATTGCACGCAGGCAAGGGCTGACGAGGATATCATACCGTATCTTTCGGTCATAATGGCTCAGAATCCCTCCATGCGCGCTTCCATAGCAGCGGATCTCCATCTGGATGAGAACGAGCTGGGATTCCTTCTGGGAAAGAAGGCGGATTCCAAGGAGGTCAAGGCGACTCTTGCAGAGGTCGCCCGTATGGCCGAGGAGAAGGCCATAGCGCGTAGCATAGTTTCCGAGCCACCTGCGGCTAAACAGCTTGTTGCTGATACTCCGGTTGCGGAGGAGATTGCGGAGAAGCCCAAGGATGAACCTCCTGCAAAGCCCGTCAAGGTTCAGCGCAGTCTGTTTGATTTTTAACATCATGAAAGATTTAGACATCATGAAGGGTGTTACTGAGCACGCTCTTTAAGGAGAATACATGGACGAAGGATATCGCGATCTGCTGATCAAGCAGCAATACAGGCTCTGCGGCGACCATTCCGCAGTAAAGTTATGCCATTGGATGAAAGAGAGCATGCTCAGGGAAAGGCATTGCTACAAGCAGGACTTCTACGGCATACAGTCCCATCGCTGCCTGCAGATGACGCCTGCCATCAACGAGTGCAGCCACAGGTGCACTTTCTGCTGGCGTGTTCAGGAGCACGACTTCGAGGTCGACGAATGGATCGAGCCGAAGGAGATGCTAGACAGCCTCATAGCCCAGCAGAGGAAGTTGGTCTCCGGATTCAAAGGGGATCCCCGTTGCGATATGAAGATGTTCGAGGAGGCCTGCAATCCTAATCAGGTAGCCATATCTCTTGCAGGGGAGCCGATAACCTATCCCTATCTGTCCGAATTCCTGAAGGAATGCCATTCCCGCGGCATGACCACATTCATGGTCACAAACGGAACTTATCCGGAACGTCTGGAGCAGCTGGATGTTCTTCCGATGCAGCTGTATGTCACCGTCGCCGCTCCGAATCCCCAGATCTACAAGAGGGTGTGCAGGCCCAAGATATCTGACGGCTGGGAGAGAATAATGCGTACGTTGGAACTTCTCCCTTCTTTGGATACGAGGACGGTCATCAGGCATACTTTGGTCAAGAACGAGAACTTCGGTTGGCTCGATGAATATGCGGCACTGGACCGCGTCGCCGATCCGGATCTCATCGAACCGAAGGGCTATGTCTTCGTCGGAGGATCCCGTATGAGACTATCCATGGATTGCATGCCATCCTTTGCTGAGATCAGGGATTTCTCCATAAGATTGGGCGAGAAGGTAGGTATGTCGCTGATAAACGAGCGCGCCGATAGCCGTGTAGTGCTTCTAGGACAGCCAGGTATGGAGACGGATGTGCGCAAGCTCCACGGCCTTAACCGATTCCATCTGTGAACGATTGAGAAGATGTAAGGGTGTTTCCCGGCCGCCCCTTCGGGACGGCCGACAGGTCTCAGAGCATTCCACGTCCGAACATGTAGGCGAGCAACGCTACATGCAATACGAGGAATACGTAGACCAGCTTGAACTTCGCCTTGCACGTCTTGTGGTGGGCGGCTTTCATTCCGAGAACCGCCCCCCACGGGCCTAGCAGGGCGCCGATTAGGAGTGTGGACTCCTTCGTGCGCCATTTATCTGCCTTGGCCTTGTGCTTGTCCCAGACGTACATTCCGAAGACGACGGCATTGATCACGATGTAGATCAGGAGCCAGAGGCTTACCGAGATCTGCATCCGGATCAGAGCCTCGCTATGAACTCGTCGACTGCGACGGGGAATCCGGCGTCGTTCATCTCGCAACCCTTGGTGTTGAAATACACCGCGTCCTTGATTCCGAGCTGCTCCGCGACAGCGTCGCGCTGAGCATCAGCCTTCTCGCCGTTGAATGCGCACTCGATGAAGAGATGCAGGTCCTTTCCCGCAAGGGCGTCCTTGTTGTTCTCGATGAACTGGACGAGGGGCTTGTAGGGGTGGCCGGCATGGATGCCCGTTCCGAAGATGATGGTGTCGTATCCCGACATGTCGATCTTCGTGATCTGCTTCAGGTTGAAGATGTCAGCCTTCAGCTGGCCTGCCATGTAGTCTGCTACCGCTTTGGTGTGCTTCGTGAATCCGGTCGCGTAGATGATTGCCTTTCCCATCTAGACACTCTCCTTAGAGCTTCTTGGCCAGCGCCTCGGCCTCTTTCATGGCTTCGGCGTTGTCGCGTGCGGGACCGTTAGGTCCCTCGCGATAGTCGAGGTTACCGATCACATCGCACTTAAGGAATCCGTTGAAGATTCTCGCCATGCTGTCGGCGATGTTGTCCGCACCGGCTCCGGATCCGGAAGTGACGACGGTCGCGACCTTCTTCCCTGCAGGCAGGTTGGAGACGAACTCGCCCTTGTCGTTCATTCCGACGAAACCGTAGAGGCGGTCCTCGAACATCCTGTACTGGGAGCAGGGCTGTCCGAAGTAGTCAGGAGTAGCGACGATGATGGAATCGCTGTTCTTGACGGCGTCGAGAACAGGGGTGAGGCCGTCCTTCCTTACGCACTTGCCGGCCTTCTTGCATCCGTAGCAAGCCTGGCATCCTTTTGCTTCGATGTCGTTGAGGTAGAACACGTTGACGTTGTTCCCCTCGGCCTTCAGGGTGTCGACCATTTTACCGACGATGGCCTGGCAGTTTCCGTTCTTTCTCGGTGAACCGATGATTGCAGTGACTTCCGACATAAGATCACTGCGAACTAGATTAGCATTTCATTATAAGTATTTGCCTACATAATGTTATTAATGAAGATTCAGTTAACGAGGTTATGAAGTGCGCTGTGGCCGAATCCATGAATTTGGAGGGGTCGATCCGCTACGATTGCTGTGTCGATGCCGCGATGGCGGTTATCGAAGGCCGTTGGAAATGCACGATTCTGTGCATGCTATACCGTGACGGTCCGATGCGTTATTCTGAGCTTCAGCGCAGCATCGGCGAAGTATCCTCGAGGATACTCTCCAAGCAGCTCAAGGAGCTGGAATCCGATGGTATGATAGAGCGGACCGTTGGCAATGAGAAAAAGCTCTGTGTAATCTACGAGCTCACCGAGAAGGGGAGATCGATACTACCGATACTCGCAGACCTCGCCGGGTGGGGCGCCAGGCATCAGATGATGCAGATAATTACCACTGTATCTGATGATCAAAATATCTCGGATAAGGAGTCACGTATGGTTTCGCCGAACCGACGGCCACGTTGTTTTTATCGGAGCCTGCCATTTAGGGAATGGTCATTCCATGGCATATAGGCTGATTACCATTGGGGAGGGGCGGTCGTATGAACTCATGGATCGTTGCAAGAGCATTAACTTCTATTCTCTGAAAGCAGAGATCAACGGTCTGTGCATAGCGCTCCATACCGAGAACCACGACTACATAGAGATGTGGTCGGACAACTTCTATCAGATGTCTGATTCCGTCCGCTCGCATGCGAGGATTTTCTGTATAGACGATCCGTCGACGGATTTGCACGCCGAGTACGACGTGGCAACAAGGACCATGTTCCTCTTCAATTTCGATTATTACGGATGGATAAAGAGCATAGCACTCGGAATGGCAGGAAACATTCTGGAGGATGCCCATTCCGTATTCTCGGTCCATGGAGCGGCCTTGGATATAGACGGTGCGGGAGTCACTCTCATTGCACCATCGAAGACTGGAAAGACTACTCAGTCCTGGGGGCTTCTGAGGGACAGGAATGCCCATCTGATCACCGATGATTGGTACTTCGTCCATCTTTCGGATGGGCGGCCTTGGGTGGAAGGTTCCGAGAAGAACTGCTACATAGATTCGGATATAGCTGATGTTTGGAAGGAGTATGAGCCTCTTGTCAGAGAGGTTCGCTTTGATGGAAAGGGACGCGGAATCGGTAATGTCCGCTGGATCGCAGGGGAGGATTCCGTCGTCAAAGGCACCCGTATGCGCTATGTGCTCCTGCTGAAAAGGGATCCTGCGGATCCGCCAGGTGTTTCAGAGATCACCTCAGAAGAAGCGTTCGAATACCTGAGGAATCACGATTTCTGCAATCCCCATCAGCTGGTGCGCGACGATTTGCATATCTCCAGACGGGAGGATTTCTTCCGCAGGTACCTCTCCCAGTGCGAGACGTTCATGGTCAATACGACTATGACTGCCACGGAGACACAGGAATCCATTCGCCGGATCCTTTCCTCGAGGTGCATCATATGAAGGGCTCCAAGGCACAGGGCTCTAGGAAGCCTTCCGACGGCAGGGCGAAGATGAAGGATGCCGGAAGCCGCATCAAAGGCGCCATAGGATCGTCTGCCAAAGGCGTCCTCGATGCTGATTTCAAAAGGACCAGGGCGGACAGGATAGAGAGGAGCCATGAGCATTCGGTCATGTGGATCTCCTTCATGATCATCGTAGTGTCGAGCTCCGTGTTCTTTCTTATCGGCTTCTTCTGCGACGGGGAGTGGACGACAAAGGATTTCTTCTACAACATGGGGTGCAACATCCTCTCCATGTTCATCGTGGTGCTCTGTCTCGATACTCTTGTGAACCGGAACAGGGATTCACGTATCAGAAGGGATGAGGCAAGGCGGATCCTTAGGTGCCACCGTCTGATATCTCCCGACATAGACATGTATCTAGTCAGGAAGAATATGGTGATAACCCCTGCCGGCAAGGCAGTCCGCAAATTCAAGGTCCAGTCCTCTTTCTCAATCAATGACATGAGGGACATGTTCGGACCCTCCGAGCTGGTCTCCGACGTGGGCATATCCAAGATACGCCGTTATGCCCATTATCAGGAATCACTCAGGAATGATTTCGAGAAGCTCGTCGAGAGCGTGGACTTCATGTTCTATCCCGAGGTGGCTGATGCAGCCATGCGCTTCCTCAATGCCACGTCCTACGGCGAGGCCGCGCTCGAGGCGGTGGTCAGCTATGAGGACACCCGTGCGGGGACCAGGTCCATGAAAACGATGGTCGTAGCCATGATCAGGGATGAGCCCGAGGACGGGCGCTTCGTGGATGCCAATCCGACGATGAAGAACATCTATCTCGTCCATCAGATGATAGAGGACCAGAGCAAAGCCCTGTCCGACTACATCAAGATGATCAGGATCCTGCAGGAGCAGGACCCCAGCGAATACATGAAGAAGGATGTATCAGATTACGAGTGACCGAGGTCGAACGGGATCTCAGCGTCTATACGGATCCCATCCTCCTCAACTCTGCATTCCAGACAGATGATGTCCACGCCGACCTCATGGGCTCTGACCAGCTCCTCGGAGAAGACAGGGTCCGTTTGGCGGTTCGGGACGAAACGCTTCATACCATCCATCTGGATGACGAAGGCGATGCATGCCTTGTATCCTTCCGAGAGGGAACGGATCAGGCCCCTCAGATGCTTGGTTCCCCTCTCGGTCGGAGCATCCGGGAACATGCAGATGCCTTCGTTCTCCAGTGTCACGCCCTTGACCTCCACCAGGAATTTCTCGCTTCCATGCTCGACCATGAAGTCGAAGCGGGAGTCTCCATGGACGAATTCACGATGAATCAATGTATTTTTCGGATCGATCTTTGTCTTGAGCCATTCCTCGAAGACAGGATTGGGGGCCTGGGAATCCATATTTATCAGGAGATTCCCCTTGTAGACGGCGACCAAGTCGTAGTGATATTTCCTCATAGGATTTTCCGACTCGGAGAGGATCACCGTTGCGCCGGGGACCAGCAGCTCACGGCAGCGTCCTGTGTTCTTCACATGAACTCCGGTACTGATGCCGTCGAGCTCTACGAACGCGACGAATCTGTTCGGACGCGAAAGGAAAACGCCCTTGCGAATCTTGCTGTATCTCATCCGATTCTTCGATAACGTATAATCCATCTAATCGTTTGCCAGAGGCATGGATGGATTCGCGACATACGAACGCGTGAAGACGCCGAAAGGCGTGTCGTATCGCGCCATAGAGGAACACGGCGCCCCCGACGAGATATACGTTCTGGATACGGAAACCACCGGTCTCAAAGGGGCTCCTAAGGATCTGGTGGTCGATGTCGGGATCTGCAAGGTTTCTCTGAGCAAGGGAACCGTTGAGGATGTCTATTCCTCTGTTCTAGGATACGATGTGGATGAATGGGACGATTATCTGAAGGATGCATGGATCTTCGAGAATACCGATATGACATTGGAGATGGTATCCGAAGCACCGCCCGCGCTCGATGTCATAGACGATGTCCGCAGGCTTCTGCGTCGCAAAGCGGTGACATCCTACAATATCGCATACGACTTCGGGAAGTTTCTCTACGAAGAACCCTGGTCGATGAGAGGATGGTTCGTCGAATGCGCGGATATAATGATAGCTGCCAAGGACGTATGCAAGATTCCCAGCGAGTACTACGGCCGGGACTACAGGTATCCGAAGCTCGATTATGCTTACGCGAAATGCGTTGAAGGGGATCCTGCAGGCATCGAGGGAGTGCAGGACCATCGCGCATTATCTGATGCGAGGATGGCCTCGTATCTGATGCTCGCGCTCCATTCCGAGGGGAGCTACCGCCCCTGATCACTTCTTTAGCATCTTCTTCAGGTCGGTGCTCGTCTCCTCCACGACATCTCCTTTGCTGTACTCCTCGGCCAGTTTGTTCATGTAGTATGTCTCGAACCTGGATATGACTGCCTTGAGCACATTGTGCCTCAGGATCCATATCTGCACCGCCAGCATGACCGCTATCATGCATATGACGAACATGTAGCCGTACAGCGGGAGGGGGACAAGGCTGACCAGGTCGGTGGCGATCCCTGGGAAGAAGAGATACATGGATGTCACCAGCGCCAAAATGAGCGCGGTGATGACAATCGGGATGAGGCTCCTGTTGGTGGTCCCGTCGTACGATAGGAATCTCCAGCGAGGGCATATTATGAATATCTGGAAGAGGCCGGCGATAGAAGCGAACAGCACCATGGCTGTCCTTGCGGCGCATTCCTGGATCTCGGAACCGTGCCAGGAGAACTTCTCCACATCGACATACGATAGGTCCATCAGGCCGTGGGAGACTGCGAACCATACGGCCCCGTAGACTATCAGCGAGAATGTCGCCATGACTATGGCCGAAGGTATGCAGTACCTCAGGACATCCGGTAGTATCAGTTCGCTGTTCTTCTCGGGTTTAGCGAAAAGAGTCATGAAGAATGCCATTATCGACACGGAGATGAACGCGTAGAACGTGTTCTGAATCGGAAGCATGGGGATATTACCGCAAACAATGAACAGAAGAGCGAATAGCACCGCTAGCGTGAAATTGCGGGTGAGGTACAGCTTGAGTATGTCCTTCATTCCAGCCACGGTGCGACGCCCTTCGACAAGAGCTTTGGGCAAGGCAGAGAAGTTGTCGTTGATGAGCACCATGTCTGCAACCCCGCGGGCCGCACCGGCGCCAGACTGGAGTGAGATTCCGACCTGGGCGGTCTTGATGGATTTGACATCGTTCACTCCGTCCCCAATCATGGCTACGTAGTGACCTTTGGCCTTCAGGACCTCGATGACATGCTCCTTGTTCTCCGGTTTCATTCTGCCGAATATGTTGCATTCCTCGACGGCCTTGGAGAATTCCTCAGAATTCATGGCATCCAATTCCGGGCCGGAGACGATCTTCCTCTCGCCTGGAATGCCTGCGATGGAGAATAGCGAATCGACTGTGACGGGATCGTCGCCGGAGATGACTTTCAGCGCCATTCCGTTGTCCAGGAATACCTGGATCGTCTCCCTGCAGTCGGGCCTCACCTCGTCCCTGATGGATATTATCGATACAGGGGTCATCTCACCTAGCTGGGGTTCGCCGTTCGCATCGAACAACGGTCTATCCTCGCTTCTGCATACGATGACGGTTCTGAGGCCTTTTTTGGATTCGGATTCAACGATACTTCCGAGATCTTCATCCGACTGTATGTGATTGGATAGAGAAGTCCAGGCACCCATGTATAGGTTCATCGCCACTCCGCCGTAATCCACACGGACTGCACTGAACTTGCGCTGCGATGAGAACTGTATCTCTTCCTTCAGCGTACTGTATTCGGGGCCGAATCTATCGATGAGGGCATCGATCGTACGATTCTTGCTTCCGGTGGCCGTGGCGAAGACAGATATGAGCTTTTCAGCCTCTTCCCTGGGGACGAAATCCGTCTTCTCCTCGAATCTCAGCTTGTTTGTGGTGATTGTGCCTGTCTTATCCATGCATACCGTGTCGACATGGCTGATGGACTCCACTGAGCTGGATCTCTGTAGGAGGACTCCTGAATCCGCCATGCGTGTTGCAGCAATCATGTAGGTGAGGGTGATCAGTAGGAAGAGCGCCACAGGAACTATATCCAGACAAAGAACGAAAATCTCGAGAGTCTGAGCGATTGTTGAGTCGATCAGAAGCGATTTTATTATCGTCAGGACGAACAGGAAGCCTGCTATCGCCATAAGAAGCTTCGTCACCGTTCCAGTTTCCATCTGCAGAGGGGTCTTCTTGGAAGTGAACTTCTTAGCGCTGTCCAGCATCTTGGAGGCATAGGAATCGTTGCCGAACTCGGTGACGCGATAATATGCCTCGCCTGTAACGCAATTGGATCCGGAGTAGATCTCGTCCCCCGGTTTCTTCCTGACGGTGCTGGACTCGCCGGTGAGCAGAGACTCGTCCATCTCGGTGGAGCGGCATTCCTCTATTATTCCGTCGACAACGGCCTGGTCGCCGGCCCTCAGTATGACTATGTCGTCTTTGACGACACGGGACTGATCGATCTCCATCTCCTCTCCGTCTCTCAGGACCGTGACCTTCGGTCTGGTGAGGAGCGTGATCTTGTCGAGCCTGTGCTTGGCGCGCATCTCCTGGATCGTCGAGATCAGGATGTTGACGATGATGATTCCTGTCGCAGAGACCGCGCTTATGGCCTCGTCACAGATGAGAAGCAGTATGCCCAGGATGAAGAGCACGATGTTGAACGGTGTGAACGCGTTCTTAACGAATATATCCGTGTATGAACGGCTGGTACGAACCTCCACATCGTTGACCAGACCTTGGTCCACGCGCTGGGCAACCTCATCCGAGGACAGTCCTCTCATGAAATTACCCAGCATCGAGGAGTATATTAGGGGTTCGTTGGATGCATCGGGCGGTCTTCTCGATAGCATCACACACCTTCGAGTCTACAGTCTCGAGAGGAAGCGGTTCGAATTCCACGGTGCGTTCCTGCGAGACATAGTCGATGAAGCACCTGACCGGCAGTCCTCTGTAGAATCCCTTTGCGGCGTGCGCATATACAGAGAGCTGGAGCTCGTACTGGTCCTGGAATCTGTCCGTCTCGTCCGTCTTATAGTCATGCACTTCGATTCTGTCTTCGAATACAAGGAGCAGGTCGATCTGCCCCTTGAGCACTGCCTTTCCTTCGCAGACGGGCAGCGAACAGGGAACCTCGGCATAGGATCTCAGGAATCCGTCGAGATGAATACGGGATAGGACCCTGTCGCGGATGTATTTCGTCTCGGGGTATCTTCCGGTGTCCTCGACGCCCTGATGCATAAGTTGGGCCTCGAGATGCACGGCGTTCCCGTATTCCCTGCCTTTTCCGCCTACCTCGTCCAAGTCCGTCATGCCGCCCTGTCCGTCCTCGAATGCCAGATCCATTATGCTGTGGACGCCGATGGTCGCTGTTCTTTTCCTATATCCGCTCACATCAGGACGATCTATAGTCTGATCGTTCGAATCGGATGAAGACATGTATGCATCATCGACGACTGCATAGTCGTCTCCGGACAGGCCCTTCATGAATTCTGACGGCTTCTCGCCGCAGATCGCGGTGACGTACTGCTTGGCGCGGGACATGGCGACGAACATGAGGCGGCGCTCCTCGTCATAGTCTCTATCCGATACGGCGGATGCCATCTGGGTGCGCCAGGATTTGCATATCTTCGAGTAGCCTTCGAAATGTCCGACTGTCTTCTTGCAACGGATGCCGAGGATATCATCGAAAACGAAGATGCTCTTGTCGCCGGCAGTGGAGGGCATGGTCCTGTAATCCATGTAGGGGATGATCACAATCGGGAACTCCAGGCCCTTTGATTTGTGCATCGTCATGATGCTTACCGGATCCGATGACAGATCGCACTCCACAGGATACGTCGTACCTGCCATCATGTCGTCGAGCAGCATATCGATGAGATCGGAGATCGTGAGAAGCGAGCCGCGATGCGCTCCTGAAAGCACGTTGATTATGGTCTGGCTGATATCGTTGGATATCCCGTACCAGGAGAATATGTTGGTGACCAGCTCCGTTATCCTCCTTCTCTTGCTGTACAGCTCCCCTCTCTGCACTACGATCTCTGGGGGCACCCGAGAGTTGTCCGACAGCGCCGCCTCGCAATCGGCCATGCAGTAGCCGAGGTCGACCATCAACGGGATGAATCCCCAGGGGTCGCGCGAATTGTTGATGTATCTGAGCCATGCGAGCACCAGCTTCGCTTCTCTGGTGTTCATGATCTGCATATCGCCCTGGAGGAATCCCGGGATGTCCTCCTTCTCCAGTGTATCGAGAACGGTGCGGCAGTCCCTGGTGTTGCGGCAGAGCACGGCGATGTCTCCGAACTCCACCGGCCTGGGGCCGTTTTCATCCATGACGCGGTATCTTCCAGAGCAGACGTAGTCGCGGATGCATCTGGCGACCATCTCCGCCTCATCGTTCCGGGATTCGGCTTTGACGTATCTGATGGCCGTATCCGATGGTACGATGTCGCTTCTTCCCGCTTCGAGGTATGTGATGTTCTTCTCTATGGCTGAGAAATCGTACGACTCGGTACCGGTTGCTTTCAGCTTGAGGCATCTGAACGACTCGTCGACTATCGTCTGCGACGATCTGTAGTTGATTTCCAGAGGGAGGTGGAGAGAGGAAGGTATCCTGAAGCAGATGCGCTCGGTATCATCGTTGAGCTTCGCCGCGAGATCCGAGACCCTCCTGTCGAAATCCACGATGTTGTCTATCGAAACGTATCTGAATCCGTATATCCCCTGCTTCCAGTCTCCGACCACGCAGAGGTTGGGTTCCTTCATGATGAGAAGGGCCAGCATCAGCTGGCTGGAGTTGGTGTCTTGGAACTCGTCTATCATGAGATATCTGTACGAGTTCATGGCGCGTACGGAGCTGTTCATATAGAGTATCGAAAACGCCAGCATGGCGTTGATTCCGAATGTCAGGCGGTCCTCGGATATCGATCTCCTGATGTAATGCCAGTATACGTCGTGTATCAGACGGAAGAGGTCGGAGCGATCCTCCTTCGCAGCGGAGATCAACAGCTCCCGTGGAAGCTCGTCCGCATCGATCCCGCGCATCGGATCGAATTCCTCAGAATCCATGCCGCTGTACTTCTTAGCGGCTTTGGACGGCTTCCCTTCGGAGATGTTCAATTGGTCGAGCAGGTTCAGGACCAGGTCTGGATGTCCGTTCAACACGGTTCCGTCTTCGTCTCCGAACCATCCGTTCCCTTTCAGGGGATATACTCCGCGGGACATCAGGCGGTTTATGAGTTTGTAAAGGTCCAATGCGTTCTGCTCGCAAATGACGGACCAGTCTCCGTAGTCCTCTCCGCGAGAATGCATGAATTCATCGAGGAAGGCGAAGAAGAACTTCCTGTTGAGGGTCTCGTTCTCCACCAGCTTGACGGAGTGGGTGAGCTTCTCGTCTATTCCGAAGAGCCTTCCGGCATCCTCGGGGGAGTCCATGACTACGGATAGGCAGAATGCGTCGAAGGTCTTGACCTGGACCAGCTTGGCGTTCTTCTCGAGATCGGATCCGGCCATCCTGGTCTTAATCCTCTCCTCCATCTCGGTCGCCGCATTCCGCGTGAACGTCAGCAGGAGGACGTCTCTCGGCGTTACGCCTTCTTTGGACACCAGATTGAGGTACCTTCTGACGATCGTGTGAGTCTTGCCCGTGCCAGGACCCGCGTCCACGACTATCATGCCCTCCAGCGTGTCGGCTATTTTCTGCTGAGAGGTGTTGAGCTCACTCATCGGAAGCATCCTCCATGGTCATCCTCTTCTTGGTGCATGCGGTATAGAATTCGCATTTCATGCAGTCCTTGGAAGGGACCGGAGTCGGTGGGAATCCGGCTGTGATCCCCTCGAGCATGGAGGCGTGCATGGCGTCAAGCTCCGTCAGGAACCTCTTGAGATAGGCAAGCGGGATGTTTATCACAGATCCTTCGGCAATGGTCTCCGAACCCGCGAAATCCGAGAGTTTCTTCATCACGCTTCCCATGTTCTTGGAGTTCGTTTTCCCAGTCTTCATCCCCACATAAGCTAGAGCCTCTTCTATCGTCTCCGCGGATGTCCAATTCGAAGGATCCGATGGCGCTTCCTCCATGATGTATCTGTGGAGCCTCTCGGGTTCGATCTTCAGACTGGCTGTTATCTTAGAAGCAACGATTGCGGCTCCTTCAGGACTCCTCAGCAGCTCCAGTGCATCCTTCTCGGTGAGCTTCACGGTACGTACGTTCTCCGATATATCGAAGTCATCGGAGAGTGATGCGACATCGTTGCCCACCGCGTAGAACTGGTTGAAAGCAGGCTTTCCGCCGTCCGATTCCAATGCAAGGGCCAGGTACATGAGCGGTTGGAATTCAGGATACTGCGGGGTGTTGCCCAAGGACATGCCTTTCCTTATCTCTTCAGCATCCTTCGCTCTCCCTGTCTTGTAGTCGGTGATGACACCGTTCCAATAGAGATCGTAGATTCCATGCATCGCATGCGACGAAGACCTGTGGTCGCTCTCGCATATCGTGCTCGTCATATCAAGTCCGAGCTCCTCCATGAATCCGTTGGGCTGCTTCTTGCTGGAGTTCCTGGAGTCGAGAGGGGCCCCTCCGATTTCCAGCCCATCGATGTACCTCATGATGTTGATCATGGCTAGACGCATCCTGTCCCTGTCCAGATCGGTCATGAGCGGGGTCGATAGGCCGGCATATCTCTCGGCAACCATATCGACGAATTCGTCCACACCTTTCTCCTTCACGATGTCGGGATGCGTGATATACAGCTCTGCGAATTCATGTATCAAGGTACCGAAGAGGGTATATGTCTGGTCGGAACCCGGTAGAAGGCTGTAGAACATGAAGCCGAGTGGGCAGGAGACATAGCTATCGAAAGACGATTTGGAGAACGGTCTGGAGAGCACATCGGTCTCCTCCACCGGGATGCATCCCACTGTCCTGTCGACAGGTTCGGAGGGCTTCGCCCATCTCCCGGTCACGGTCTCTTCGCAGATGTCGGAGAAGCTCCTGCAGGGCATCTCCAGGGCGATATCGAAAGTGAGGGATGGCCTGGCAGGCTCTCCGTTCTTATTGATGTTGGCGATGTAGAAGCGCTTGTCGCCCTGTTGAAGCAAAGCCGAAAGACGCATGGCGTTGTTCTCCGATTCCTGTTCGGGATCGAGATAGCGTTTTCCGACAACGGGTATGTTCCAATTCTGTTCCATGCCGATGTATATGACGACCGGTCTGTCGACGAAGACGGAGTTTCTGCAGTCGGCCAGAAGAACTCCGTGAAGCTCGTCCTCAGGGATCTGCTCGTTGTGCTTCAGCTCCTTGACGTTCTCGATGGCGAACCGTATCTCTGAGATGCGGTCGGGAGTGACGGTCTCGTCGAGGACTCCGAGCTCGTCCAGAATCATCGTTACCTGGGGACGAGCCTGGTTGTTGCAGATCGCATCCTTGACCTCGCGGAAAGTCATCCCATCTTCGGATATGCGGCGCATGACCTCCCTGAGTTCGAATGCGTGTTCGCGCATCCCTTCCTTGTCCTGTCTGCACAGGAGGTATTCCTCGCGCCGGGGTTTGAAGAATCCGTTGTAGTTGGAGAACAATTCCTTCACGCTCTTCACGCGGAGTGTATGGTAGCTCTGCGCCAATGTGACGAAGCTGAGGAAGTCCCTGATCTGAGCCAGGTCCGATACGCCGAGGCTGTTCACGAATGGAAGCTTGCGGCGATAGAGCGCTGCGCGGACGGAATCCGCGATGGTTCCCGAAGCATCGAGAACGATTGCGAAAGAGGTCGGATCGTTCTCATCGATGAGATCAACAGCGTTATCGGCGAGCTGGCGGTCGTTTCCCACCTCATACACCCGATCAATACGGTATTCATCATCTGTGAAAATCTCGATGTTCTCGTACTCGAAAGGAATGCAGTGCTTGTCGAGATCGTCGAACAGGTCGACGCCGATAACGGCCACGCCCCCCGATCTCTCGAAGAACCATGATACGCGAGGATCGTCGGGATCGAATTCGGACATAGCCTTCTCGAGCGTCGGCAGCGCCCTGTAGGAGTCGTATATCTTCTTGGCGCTGTTTGATGTCAGGTTGCTGCGAACCTCCGCGGTATGGGTGCGAATCTCCCTGATGTTTAGTATCTCGCTGTATACCTGGCGGAATCCGAGCCCCGTCTCTTCCGAGACTGCAGATATTATCTGAAGATCGCTCAAATATCCTTTTCCGAGGATGAGCGGACCTAGCTGTCTGACGATGTGGCGCGGCGTTATCGCAAGTTCGCCGATGCGAGCCGTATCGATGCGAGAATTGAGGGCCGTTTCCAGGGCTACGTCGTTCGTTATCACGAGTCCGAATCCCTTGACCTCTTCGTAGAGCTCGTCGATGCTCTTCGATCTTCTGAAAAACGCATCTTCCGACATCGCGGTCCCATCGTTCCCGGAGTACTTTAACTGCTGGATGTTATGCCTGTAATCTTTGTTCGGAACAACCAACTATCCGGAGTTCCATCACCTGGCCATGGAAGATGTGTACGTCGTTCAGGTGGCCCCTACCGGGCCGAGAGGATGCCCTGACGATGCAGTAGCGGAGATCGCCATTTGCAGGGTTCTGCAGGACGGTTCCGATTTTGATACTGTCTACAGCGACGGAGTCGCGCTCGATCCGATGGATCTGGGGAAGGCTCCGCTGGATTACATGTCATCCGAATTCGGCATAGAGCCCGAGGATCTGTATGCGGGATCCGAACTCCGGAGGGTCGTATCGGATTTCCAGAGGGTCGTCTTCGGGAAACAGTGCACATCCTACAATGTAGCGAATTCCTTCGGGAAGCATCTGAGCTTCGAGCCTTGGGATGCGGCAAGAAATCTGACCCTTCTCCCTTCGATCTCCTGCAGGCTCCCTTCGGAATTCAAAGGGCCGGCCGAGAACGAGCCTGCGCTCATCCGCCGTGCGTACGATTCGCTTTGTCCAGGGGATCCCGCGGGAATCGACGGAGGGCGTCACGCGATCCATCTCGCACAGATGGCTGCGGAGATTCTCTGCCTTCTCCGTCGTAACGGCATGGCACGAGGATCGGAACCTCAGATTCCTGATCGCCGATCCCATAAACAGGTCAGCCAAGGCGCCGATGTAAGCGAGCGCGTATATCACGAAGAGCGGAACGGCTAGGATCCATGAGATCAGCGGCACTATGACAGTGAGCACCAGGGCAGGAAGGAACACTGCAAGCCCGAACAGCAGGAAGAGGGCTCCGCGCCTCTCGCCCATATAGATCTGCCCGATGCCGAGCAAACCGAAAAGGCCGAGAACGGCATCGAGGATGAGCGCCACCTTCGGGTTGCGAACACTCATGTGAGGCTGCTCGGGCTGGACGGGTTCCGGTTGCACAGGGATCTTCTTGTAGCATTTAGGACAGGTGATGCTGTTGCTCGGCACGAGCTCTCCGCAGTATGGGCAGCGTCTTTCTGCCAAATCGGTCCCTCCCGAGAACGAATGCGGTGCACTGGGCGGATGCAACGAGCTTCCCCTCCTCCGAGTATGCTCTTACGTCGTAGGTCTCCAGGGACCTGGACCTGTTGATCGGAACGCAGACCGCTCTGATCACTCCTTTCGCCGGACGGTAGTAGGTGGTCACGGAGGACTGTCCGGTGCAGCGGCGACCGATGTTGCATGCTATCGCGAATGTATGATCCATGAGCGAATACACTGCGCCGCCGTGGCCGCGACCCATGCTGTTCATGAGCTCCGGAGCGACCTCCATGGAGCATTCAACGCGGTTCGCGGATATCGAGACTATCTCCAATCCGAGAAAGCGGGCGAATGGCGCCTCGTACATCTGCATGACGTCGTCTATGTGCGGGCGCATCTCCGCATCCATCCTCGATAGGATCTCGTCCCTTTCCATGCACCTGCATCGGATCAGGCTGATATATCCGTTGTCGGAGGGCTTTCGGAGTTGTCTAATACGAGCTTACCTTCAACCCCTCCATGCAGGAGCCGCTGACCGTCACCCAGCTGAATACAAGGGTCAAGGGAATGCTCCAATCATCGCCCGGTCTTTCAGATATATGGGTGTCCGGGGAGATCTCCAACCTGACCCGGGCAAGCTCGGGCCATTACTATTTCACGCTCAAGGATTCCGGAAGCGAGATACGCTGCGCAATGTTCGCCCGCTCCCGCTCACGCATAGGGTTCGAGCCTCTGAACAATATGAAGGTCTCGGTATTCGGAGGCCTGGACATCTATGTTCAGCGTGGCGCCTATCAATTCATAGTCGAATCGATGCGTCAATCCGGTGTGGGTGATCTCTACCGCCAGTACGAGGAGCTCAAGAGGAAGCTTCAGGAGGAGGGGCTCTTCGATTATTCTCGGAAGAAGCCGATCCCCCGCTATCCGCGCAGGATAGGGGTGGTGACCTCGGATACGGGCGCCGTGATACACGATATTATAACAACGTCGGCCTCCAGATTCCCTGCGGATATAATCCTGGCTCCCGCCCAGGTCCAGGGCGTCGGAGCGGCTGCGACCATCGTCAAAGGGATAAAGTTGCTGGAACGGACGGGGGTGGATGTAATCATCGTCGGAAGGGGAGGCGGCTCCATCGAGGACCTTTGGCCATTCAACGAGGAATCGGTCGCTCGCGCCATAGCAGAATGCCCGATTCCGATCGTTTCCGCTGTCGGACATGAGACAGATTTTACTATCGCGGATTTCGTAGCGGATCTGAGGGCTCCCACGCCTACAGGCGCCGCGGCACTGATTCTCAGAGACAAAACAGAAGTGCGCGCCCAGATAGACCGCGATATGCTGAATGCGGACAAGGCTCTGCAGTCCATTCTCGAACGCATGAGAGCGAAATTCGACAGCCTCGATGCCAGGCTCTCGCCGCGTTCGGCGATTAGGGAGCTGGATCTGCTCTCGATGAATCTCGATTCGCTATGGGCGGAAGCGGACAAGGCCCTGACGGATACCCTGTTCGATATGAGAAGCCGCTTCCTGATCGCTGATGCTCGTCTTTCGCTTCCTTCAGCACTTAGGGATATCGCATCGCGCCGTTCTGCGTTGGATTCCATGTACGGAAGGATTGCCCCCAATGCGGCGCTTCGTAGAATCGATGAAAAGAGAGCGGAGCTGGGGTCTGTCTGGCAGGATGTTGCTTCGACGATGACGTTCAGAATGTCCTCGGAATCCGGTGCGCTTGATGCAATTTCGGCACGTCTCGAGGCATTGGATCCGCTGGCGGTCCTGGACAGAGGATATGGTCTGGTCGTTGGAAGCGATGGGCATGCGGTGTCATCGGCCGCATCGCTATCGACCGGGGAAAGGATTGAGATCAGATTCAAGGACGGATCCGCGAAGGCATCCGTCGAAAGCATAGAGGAGAAGATATGATGGCAGACATGGAGAAATACAGAGAAGAGGTATCGGAGATGAGCTTCGAGACTAGCATGTCGGAGCTGGAGAAGCTGGTTCAGGAGCTCGAACAGGGCGGAACCGATCTGGATCGCAGTCTCGAGATCTATGAGTGTGCAGTTGTCCTGAGGGATCATTGCAAAGCCATTCTGGACGACGGGCAGCGGCGGATCCAGAAGATAATCGAGACCGCGGACGGCGTCAGGACAGAGGATTTCCAGGCAGACTGACCGCCCATAGTGTCGCGCCAACACTCTTTGACCATTCGGAAGTGTCCTCGTAGAGGCGGGTCGACGCGAAATCCGCGTCCGAGAACGCAAGCCTGAGTGCACCGCCGAGTCCACCCTCGTCTAGACGGTGGGCATTGTAGGATCCGAAGCCGTCGCGGAGTCCCATCAGGAGGATCGAGACCGCGTCATGACCGCGTGCCGCCTTCCAGCGGTCGTCCAGAGCATGAGCTCTGTCTGAAAGCAGACTAAAAAGCTCCCTTTCAGACACATGATGATTGGCCGAGCTGTCTACTACCTCCGATACCATGGCCCGGGCATCCAGGGACAGCGTGCGGGAATTGATGAACCTGCGGAAGTCCAAGTCCTTGAAGCTCAGACCCAGCCCCATCTCGGCGGAGATGAACATCAGCAGTCCGATTGGGTAGCTCGCATCCAGAACGGCTTCCCTGATGGAGCCGCGCCTCTCCTCGAACCTCCCTACCTTCTCTGTATCGCCGTATTCATCCACGACATCGTCGAGGGCACCGCTACTTATGATCATCGTCTCGAGATCGCGCTTGTCCGTCCTGAAGAGCGGAGGCTCGGCACGTCTGCCTTTGAGAAGATCGAGGTCTGCGTCGACAATTCCGATGACGCGTCCATCCCGCCTGTTGCGGCTCATTTCTCTGACGGTCTTCTCCGCATTGTCGCGGGAATGGGCCACGATGACTGTCGCAGCCCCCTTGTCCAGGAACTTGCCGTATAGCCTGGAGTCCGTGACCCCTTCGACGACCAGGTACACTCCGTCGAACACGGTGCGACCCATGGAGATCTCGTTGCAAATGTCCTCAGGGGTCAGGAACTCCCTCATGCTTCACCTCGGAGGCTCTTCAATTCTCTCGCGAGGTCCCACTTGTCATGGATGATCTGCGGGGAATGCGTGGAAACTATCATCTGAAGCCCCCTCACCTTGCAGATGTCGATGAAATAGCTCCCCAGCTTCTGCTGCCATCCCACGTGAAGGGATATCTCGGGTTCGTCGATGATGACGATCGATCCCTGCGGCGCATGGAACAGCAGAGCGTAGAACATGATCAGGATCTGTCTTTCTCCCGAGGAGAGCTTGGAGAGGTGGATGGCCGTACCGTTGTCCATCCGTACCTGCAGCCTTCCGTTCTCTGAGACCTGGATCGTCTTGTTGATGAATATCTCGTTGACGATGTCCTTGTAGATTATGATCGATTCGGCGAGAAGGAAATTCGCTTCGATGTATTTTGATATGGCCTCGGCGAGGGATCCGTAGCCTTGCCTGTCCTTCACGATGTCGTATCTGGAGGGAGGGAACTTCATACCCGCAGGTATCTCGGGCTCGAACCCCGCATCCTTTATGAAATCCAGTTTCGCCTTAAGATCCTTGCACCAGAATTCAAGCTCTCCGTCGGTCATCGAAGATGAATCGCCGGCATCGAGAAGCTCGAGCTCCTTGTGCTCCTTGGCGTATCTTATGGTCTCGAGAAGCTCCTGGGCGTAGACTTCGAGCGTGGGGGCCAGATGTCCGTCGCCCCTCTTCACGGCCAGCCTCTCCGGCGGAAGGTAGACGACCTGGCAAATCTCGGCCATCTCGGCAGGCGTCAAAGGGGTTTCGAGCTCGCTTCTCTGCATCTGTATGAGAGGGTTTGCAGGGTAGTTCTCGACGATGAGGCTGCATCCCTCATCGAATGCGAGATCCATCCTCTCGAACGGCGTGTCCCTTATGTATTCGATGTCCCCGCGAAGGGCAGAGTATACCAGTCTCATGAGGGTGCTCTTCCCCATGCCGTTGGGGGAATGGATGAATGTGAGGGGTTGACAAAGCTCCAGATCGTAATCGAACTCGTTGAAGAGCTTCGAGATGTAAATCGATTTGATCTTCATGGTCGGCCTAGAATCCACATGAATGTATAAAATATCAGCTTAGCTGCATTTTCATGCCGATGTGCATCGTTTTAATGTTGATGGGATATCCGGAGCATGATGGAAGCAGAGGCTAGGTTCGACGAGGTTCGCGTCATGATATCCAAGGGGATGGGTCATGAGGCGGTCGGCAAGGTTCTGGAGATTGCGAAGGCAGATGCGGATCCGATTGTCAGGATCAAATGCCTATCTCTTCTGAAGGTCATAGAAGACAAGGAAGCTTCGGAATCTATCCTGAGGGATCTCATGTCGGAACTCCCTACGGACGAGTCCATGCTCATCCAGGTGGCGGGATCCCTCAGAGGTCTCGGATACCCGTCCAGCGCCTACGCTGCGCTGAAGGGACTGGATCAGACGGATACGGTGTTGAGGCTCAGGTGCATGTGCCTCGAGGATATGGAGGAGTACGAGATGGCGCTCGAGGAGGTGGGCAAGATCAAGGACCCCACTCCGTTCGACCGCATCCTGCTCTCGGAGGTCCTCAGCGCCATAGGCGATCACAAGCGCGCCGTGGAGACCGCCGAGGCCCTGCTCAAGGAGATGCCCAACGATTTCGATGTCAGAAGAGCCTATGCCTCCACACTGATGCTTGCCGGTAGGGACAAGGAGGCATCCAAGTATGTTCGCGGGTGTCTCAAGGAGAAGACTGCCGAGGCCAATGCGCTTGCTGCCTACGTAATGAGGATCCACGGGAGCATCAAGGCAGCCGCAGGGTACGCTTCACGCGCCCTGAAAATCGATCCCAAGAACGTCAGTGCCATGGAGACCCTCGGAATCTGTCTGGCGATGAAGGGCGAGTACGACAAGGCACGCATCGTCGCCGGTGCGATCAACGAGGCCTCTCCTGGAAGCCGTGCCGCTCTCAACGTCCTCGGTTACTGCGAGGACAGGTGATCAGGCCGATCTCTCCTTCCTGCTCATCCTGTTGGCGCGGCTGTTGAGCCATACGTCCTTCCAGAATCCGGGCGTGAATATCATCAGCGCGGTGACGACCTCCATACGGCCTATCCACATGAGGACGGTGAGCAGGACCTTCAGTGTGGAGTCGAGGTCTACGAAATTACCGGTCGGTCCGAAATTTCCGAATCCCATGCCTCCGTTGGTTATGACGGAGATTGATAATCCGAACGAATCCACCACATCGTAGCCGTAGAGCATGATCAGGACGGCCCCGACAATCATGGTGGACAGATACATCAGGAATACCACCAGGGAGGACTGCACCACACTGTCATCGACGCTCTTCCCGTCTATCTTGACGGAATAGACGGCGTTGGCGTGCATCGTTCCGCGGAATCCGTTCTTGATGTATTCGAATATGATTCTGAGCCTTCCGAATTTTATTCCTCCGCTGGTGGAGCTGGATGATGCTCCGACGAATGCTGTGACCATCAGGAGGATGAGGCATTGGGAGGGCCAGGCCGTGAAGTCGTCGGTGTAGAATCCGGTGGTTGTCCCCAGGGATACCGTCGTGAATAGGACGTTCTTGTAGCTCTCGTAGACATCGACGGCCCCGATAGAATCGCCGTTCTTCACCTGGGATGCGATCTTCAGAACGAATATGATGACTGAAAGGGCGAGGAACCAGGCAACCATCATCCTGAACTCCGAATTCTTCCTGTATGTGTGCTTCTCGCGCAGGTAGATCGCTTTGTAGTGCAGGTAGAAGTTGGTTCCTCCCAGGAACATGAAGAGGATAGTTATCCACTGGACAGCGTCGGAGTAGCCGACCATGTTGGAGTTGATCGTAGTCAGGCCGCCTGTGGATATGGTAGTGAACATTAGGCACAGCGCACCTATGAGATCGACACCGCAGAGGACGAGGAGCAGAAAATGGATCAGACTCAGAACAAGGTAGACCAGTATGAACGATTTCGCGGCCTTCGTGGTCTTCTGGGTGAACTCCGATGTTCCGGAACCGGCCAGCTCGTTGGCGAAGAGGCCGCGGCCGTAACCGATCATCGGAAGGAAGTAGAGGAAGATCAGAACGACGGTCATACCTCCGATCCACGTGGTCATGGACCTCCAGATCAGAAGGCTGCTGGGGTAGTTGTCGAGGTCTCCGAGGATGGACATTCCGGTGGTGGTGACCCCGCTGACCGATTCGAAGACGGCATCTATGGGCCCTAGGCCGTAGAAGATGTATGGGAGTGTGCATATGGCGAAAATCAGCATCCAGGCCATGACGACCAGTATCAGACCGTTGACTGTACGGAAGCTGTGCGATTGGACGCTCGTCACATACTGGAATGTGCCCAGGCCCAGAAGGAACGGCACCGGGATCAGGAACGGGAGGACTTCCTCTCCGAAGTACAGGGCGAACAGGGACGGGATCAGCAGGGTCAGGGCGAATATTATCTCGACGAGCCCGAGGATCTTCAAAGTGGTGCTCTCCCAGCGGACGAACCTGTCCAGACCGATCCTGAACTTCATGGGTCACATCTCCGGTATTCTGCATTTTCCGAGGACCTTGATCAGCTCGGAGGGCCTCTTGTCGATGGAGAACATGATGGCCGAGTCGCCTTTGATCATCATGGTGTCCAGCAGAGGGTAAATGATTTCTCCGTCCCTCATTATGGCGACTATCCTGAGGCCCTCCGGCATGTTGACATCGCCCACGTACCGGTCCAGCAGCCTCGACTCATCATCCACCGTATGGGTGAAGAACACCCCCTCGGAGCTCTGCATCCGAGTGATGACGATCTCATCGGATAGCACGCTCTTGGTGATCTCGTTGGAGATGACGCGGTCGTATCCGATGATGGTCTGCAGATCCGTGTACTCGAAGATGTCCTCGTACTCGCGCATGAAGAACCTGGCGATGACCTTCCTGGCGTTGTGCCTCTTCGCGGACATGCATATCAGGAGGTTCGTATCGTCCTTCCTAGATGTGGAGACCGTTGCATCCGATTTGAACACGTTCTCGTCGAACTGGATGTCCGGATCGGTGAAATCGGCGTTTATCACAACCACGCCCGTGAGCTCCTTGGACAGATTCTTGCAGATCTCGGCATCCTTATCGATGATTTTGACATAGCGCTTCTTGGGGTTGTCGGAGAGCATTTTGGCAAGATTCTTGCCGACGATCGATCCCCCGAGTATGCAGAACTCCCTTCCCACCTCGTCGACACCTGCGAGATCGTTGAACTGCTCCACGGCCTGGTCGCTGCCGAACACGTACAGTCTGTCGCCGCTGTGTATCTCCATCGTCTCAGGAGACGTGTATACGACACCGTCACGGTATATCGCGAACACCGTGCAGTCCTTGGGAAGCGGCAGGTGCATGGTCACACGACCGACGATCTGATGGCGCGGCTCGATCTTGAAGACGGCTATGCATACGCCCATCTCCTTCACCGCTTCGTATTCCACGACGTTCTCGAGGATGCACAGCTTGTACATCTTCTCGGCTGTGACGAGGCCGGGCGAGATTATCTGGTCGACCCCCTCCATCTTGGTGCGCTGCGCTTCGATGACGAAATCGGGATCGTCGACGGTGGCGACAGTACGCAGCTCCGGCTTGATCCTCTTAGCCATCATGCATACGAAGAGATTCTCCGAATCCGAGTGGAGGGCCGAAACAAGGACCTCGGCGTTCTGGTTCTCTATGGCGTAACGTAGGATGCGCGGATTGGTGCCGTCCTCGCGCAGAACGGATACGTTGAGACGTCCCTTCAGGGTATCCGCTATATCCTCGTCCTTCTCGATGACCAGAACGTCGTTCATGTCGGAAATGGTCTCCGCGGCTACGAAACCCACGTCTCCCGCGCCGACTATGATGGCCTTCATCGGACATTTCCGACGTAGAGGAGCAATATATTACTTCGGGTACGTGAAAGTCGGTAACGCATCGAAGGACGCGATCCGATAGCGATTCCGTTCGATATTCTATATATCTCTATATCGGGTCCGACCGAATCATATTTATCAAGCATTAAAGGCTAGAGGGAATCATGTGGCAGCAAGTCAGTGAAGACTTCTGGAAAGAGAACCGCGAATCCAAGGTCGGCCAGGTCGAGGACACGGTCCGCGAGATAGTCGAATCCGTCCGCAGGGACGGGGACAAGGCCCTCAGGGACCTTGCCAAGAAGTTCGACAAGGTCGACCTGAAGGACATCGCCGTTTCCAGGGATGAGATCGAGGAGGCCTACGAGAAGGTCAAGCCCGAGGTCGTCGAGGAGCTCGAGAACGCGGCCTTCAACATCCAAAGATTCCACCAGATGCAGAAGCCGGCAGGAATGTGGCTCAGCGAGGTGGAGCCCGGGATCACTCTTGGCGTCAAGTCCACCCCGCTCGAAAGGGTCGGATGTTACATCCCCGGAGGAAGGGCCTCCTACCCCAGCACCGTCCTCATGACCGCCATCCCCGCGAAGGTGGCCGGTGTCGACGAGGTCGTCATGTGCACCCCTGCCCCCATCAATCCCCTCACCCTCGTCGCTGCCGATATCGCGGGAGTCGACGAGATCTACAAGTCCGGAGGGGCTCAGGCGATCGCCGCCATGGCCCTCGGAACAGAGACCATCGAGCCCGTCCAGAAGATCGTGGGGCCCGGCAACGTCTTCGTTACTGGCGCCAAGATGATGCTCCGCAACAAGGTGGACATCGACTTCCCCGCCGGTCCTTCGGANNATCGGAGGTCGGGGTCCTAGCAGATGAGACGGCCGATGTGGATTTCGTCGCCGCCGACTTGGTAGCCCAGGCGGAGCACGACCCTTCGTCCGCCTGTCTTCTCGTCACCTGCGACCCGGACCTTCCGGACAAGGTGTGGCCCGTCATGGAGAAGATCATCGAGGCCGCTCCCAGGAGGGAGATCATAGAGAAGGCCATGACCAACTCCGGATACATAATAGCGGAGGACATGGACCTTGCAGTGGAGATCATGAACGGAATCGCTCCCGAGCACCTCTCCATCCAGGTCCGCGACCCGCTCGACGTCCTGGGAAAGGTGAGGAACGCCGGATCCATCTTCGTCGGACCCTTCACTCCCGTCGCAGCAGGAGACTACGCATCCGGAACCAACCACGTCCTGCCCACTTCGGGACACGCCATGACCTGCTCCGGCCTCAATGTTTCCCACTTCATGAAGACCTCGACAGTCCAGATCCTGTCCAGGGAGGGGCTCGCCTCCCTCGCAGGCACCATCGAGACCCTGGCCGAGGCGGAGGGGCTTTACGCTCACCGTGATTCGGTCAAGGTCAGGAAGGCCGAGGAGGACTTCTGATGGCGGCCCGCCGTAGCAAGACCGGCGAGGGGCAGGACGGCGCCCCCGATCTGTACGACACAAAGTACTACATCAACCGCGAACTCTCTTGGCTAGAGTTCAACAGGCGCTGCCTCGAAGAGGCGGAGGATACCACAAACCCTCTGCTCGAGAGGGTCAAGTTCCTCGCCATCTGCTACGGCAATCTGGACGAATTCTACATGATCCGCGTGCCGGGAATAATCTCCAAGAACCCCATCCCCGGTCCGGACTACGCATCCGTCAACTACAACATCCTGATGCAGCAGGTCACCGCCAAGGTGGGCGGGCTCGTAGACGAGTACTCCAGCTGCTGGAACGGTCTGAAGGAGGCTCTGGCAGGAGCAGGCATCATGGTCAACAGGGTCGACGACCTGACCCCCGACCAGCAGGCGTGGATAGCCGAGTTCTACAAGCAGAGGGTCCACCCCCTGCTCACTCCCCTGGCCCTCGATGTCAGCCATCCGTTCCCGTTCATCTCGAACAACTCGCTGAACATCGCCGTGAGGATGTACGACAAGAACCACGATATCCTCTATGCGAGGGTGAAGGTTCCCATAGGCACCCTTCCCCGTTTCGTTCGCATCCCTTCGACCAAGGGCGAGCAGTACGTCCTCCTTGAGGACATCCTGGAGAAGCACATCTCGTCCCTGTTCCCCGGACTCGATGTCGAGGGAGCCTATACGTTCAGGGTCACCAGGAACGCCGATGTGAAGGTCACCATCGACGAGGCCTGCGACTTCATGACCGCCGTCGAGGAGTCCCTCGAGGACAGGGACATCGGGTTCCCGGTCAGGATGACCGTCGAGAGCACCATGCCCACGGATATGGTCAAGCTGTTCTCCAGGAACCTCAAGATCAGCGACCTCCAGGTACACAGGACCGACGCCATAGGTCTGGGAGACCTCTGGGAGCTGGTCGGATTGGACCATCCCAAGCTCAAGGAGAAGCCGTTCGAGCCATACATGCCTCCCGAGCTCGCCGAGGGGATGGACATGTTCGAGGCTATCAAGGAGCGCGACTGGATCCTCTACCACCCCTACGAGGCTTTCTCGGCGATCGTCAGGTTCGTCAACGAGTCCGCCGAGGACCCGTACGTCCAGAGCATCAAGATATGTCTCTACAGGATCGGCAAGGACCCGTCGCTGATCAAAGCTCTCATGCGCGCCAAGGAGAACGGGAAGACGGTCTCCGTGCTCATGGAGCTCAGAGCGAAGTTCGACGAGAGCAACAACATCCAGTGGGCGAGGGAGATGGAGAAGATCGGGGTGCACGTCGTTTACGGCCCCGTGAACCTCAAGGTCCACTCGAAGCTCCTGCAGGTCGTCCGCCTCGAAGGCGACAGGCTCGTCAGGTACACCCATATGAGCTCGGGCAACTACAACACATCCTCAGCCAAGCAGTATGCGGACATATCGTTCCTCACATCCAACCCCGAGCTTGGAGAGGATGTCGGTGAGCTTTTCAACGCTCTGACGGGATACTTCGGCCCCAGGATGTACCACCACCTCCTCGTCGCTCCGCTGACGTTGAAGGACTCTCTCCTGAAGAAGATCGAAAGGGAGATCGAGGTATGCGGGAGGACCGGCAGCGGATACATCGCCATGAAGGCCAACGGCCTCATAGATTCCGATATAATCGCCACCCTCTACAAGGCGTCGATGGCCGGAGTGAAGATCGATCTGAACATCAGGGGCCTCTGCTGCCTTCGTCCGGGCATTCCCGGGATCTCAGAGAACATCCGCGTCATAAGCATCGTCGACCGCTTCCTGGAGCATTCCAGGATATACTATTTCGAGAACGGAGGAGAGCCCGAGATGTACATGGGCTCGTCCGACATGATGCCCCGCAACCTCCTGGCCAGGGTGGAGATTCTGTTCCCGGTGCTGGACAAGAAGATGCTCGAGCTGATCAGGGACGACATCCTCCATATCAGCCTATCGGACAATGTGAAGGCCAGGGAGCTCCAGCCCGACGGAACCTACGTGTTCGTCCAGAGGGCGGCCGGAGAGAAGAAGATCAGATCTCAGAAGTGGTTCATAGACCACAGGGGATGCTGGCATGGATCCCAAGAGCGATTGCGAGACCATAGGATTCATCGACGTTGGAACGAACTCCATCCATCTGCTCGTCGTCAGATTCTATCCTGGAACGTCGGGGACTCCGATCTACCAGGACAAGGAGTCCGTCCGTCTGGGGAAGAGCCTCTATTCATGCGGCAGGATCGATTCGGAGTCGGTCAGGAAGAGCGCGCTGGTGATCGACCGCTTCGCGGAGATCTCGAGGAATCTCGGCGCGTCCCGCGTCCTAGCGTTCGCCACCTGCGCAGCCCGCGAGGCCGAGAACGGCTCCGACCTGCTTCGCGCCGTCTCGGACAGCGTGGAGCTCCAGATCATCCCTGGGACCGAGGAGGCCAGGCTGATCTCCCTCGGGGTTTTCGGCGATTCGGGACCGGGAGTGCGCACCATAGAGATGGACATCGGAGGCGGCAGCACCGAGGTGATCGTGCGCGAGAAGGGCGAGGACTTGTTCCTGGACAGCCTCAGCATGGGTGCCGTCCGCTACAACTACAGTCTGGGGATAGATTTCTCCAGACCCGTGTCGCGTTCCGACTATTCCCACATCCTCCGCACCGTCGACATATCGTCGTATCATGCGGTGAGCAAGATAGCATCCCTCCACTTCCGCGAGGCAGTGGGTTCGTCTGGAACCCTGATATCCCTCGCGGAGGCATGCGCCCTGCGCAGGGGGGACAAGAACGCATCCATCCTGAGGCTGTCCGAGCTCCAGGATCTGATGGCGGATCTGTGCAGCATGGACGCGGCCCAGCGCCAGTCCATTGCCGGCATAGGCAAGAACCGTACGGACATCATCATCCCCGGAGGGGCCATCGCCGAGGAGCTCATGTCGCAGTTCGGCATAAAGGAGATGAGGATCAGCCCCAACGGATTGAAGCAGGGCATGATGTATGACTACAACATCTCCAACGGGGGCAAGCTGTTCGATATCAGGAGCTCATCCGTGAGAGCTCTGGCAAGCCGCTGCCAGTACGACAGGAAGCATGCCGAGAACGTGGAGCACAACGCGATGGTGCTCTTCGACAAGACCGCCGAGCTCGGGCTGCACGATCTGGATGCGAGATGGAGGAGCCTGCTCTCATGCTCCGCCATCCTGCACGATATAGGCGAGCTCATCAGCTACTCGAATCACAGCGTCATATCGCAGATGATCATCGAGAAGGCCGATCTCCAGGGATTCACCTGTCCGGAGATCCGCGACATGGGCCTGATCGTCAGATGCCATCACAAGAAGTTTCCGGGGCCCAAGGATCAGAGGTTCGCCGGTGTGGACAAGGCAGACGTCGTCTCCATCCGCATCTGCGCCATACTGCTGAAGATGGCTGATTCGATGGACCGCCACCGCAACGGCTCGGTCCGCGGATTCGAACTCTCTCTCGACGGAGACGTCCTCCGTCTGAATATGACCGCCGACGAGGATCCGAGCATGGAGATATGGAGCCTGCAGAGGATGTCGGCGGATTTCAGGAAGGTCTTCTCTCTCGACCTTTGCCCCACTGCGGACAATCAGACCGACGACGGCCGCATCCCGACTGCCGGCGCGGGTTCCAAGGCGGCGCCTTGAGGCCGGGGGTCTTCCAGGTCCTTATGGCCGCTGATTGGCCGTTTCGGCAAAATAATATAAACTGCAGCGGGATTCAGAACCAAAGCGGAAACCGGTCCCCTTGCAACCGGAAGAGATTCCGAACTGGCTTCCGCTTCACCTATCGGTTCCGTGGGGCGTTGCCTCGCGGAGCGAGGCTCTAGCATGGCAGGTTCCCAATCTTTCTTCGAGAAGGCAGCGGTCAGCAACGGCCCCGTAGTCAAGTCCGGTCTCTGCTCCATATGCAAAGGCGCCCACAGGCTGTGCGGGAAGGACAGATGCCCCCTGATGGTAAAATTCTACTCTCAGCAGCGCACCCGCCCGCTGATCGACAGCACGGAACTCGCCGGATCCAGTCCGCCGTCGGTCTTCGTGGGAAGGTACGGCTATCCGAAGATCGACATAGGCCCCCTTATACCTCCAGAATTCGGAGACACATCCCTGATGGGCACTCCCGAGAGATGGGTCGGCAAGTCGATCGACGAGATCGTGGACTTCAGATTCCGTCTCGTAAGAGGGAAATACAGGATAGACGCGACCGATTTCAGGAGATCCGGCCGCATGGTGGACGGAGTGCAGGAGCTTGCCCTGGCGGCGCGTCCCGTTGATGTCGAGACGACGTTCTCGAAGAAGCCCGAAGGAAGGATCGTGCTCGACGACAACATCGAACCATTCGGACCTTCGGCGAGGATGGAGCGTATGGAGCTCGGGAACGGAAGGCTCGAACGCAATCTAGAGAAGAGCTTCTACGACATCGATATGAAGGCGACCGATGCCGTCGTATCCGCATACAGGAACGGCACACTCGTATCGGACATCCAGAAGGCTTTCTCGGTCGGGACCATGGGCATCGACAGGAACCGCCGCTTCGTCCCGACCCGTTGGAGCATTACCGCGGTAGACGACATAATCGGAAAGGACCTTCTGAAGACGACCAAGTGGAACGAGACGATAGACGAGTTCCGCATCTACCAGTGGACCGAGCTCGACAATCGCTGGGCGATCCTGATGATGCCGTGCACCTGGAGGTTCGAGCTGATTGAGGCATGGTATCCCAACACCACGTGGAATCCCACCGGCAAGACGGTTGATATAATACACGACAGCGAGTTCTTCGACGGCAGGACGGAGTATGCGCACATCGGAGGATGCTATTACGCGTCAAGGATGGCTGTGAACGAGCTCCTGATAAAGGAGGGCCGCACCGCAGGAGTGGTCATAATGAGGGAGGCCCATCCAGGATACATCATGCCGGTCGGCGTGTGGAACGTGAGGGAGAACGTCCGCGCCGCGCTCAGGACGGAGCCGTTCCGCTTCGAATCCCTGGATAAGGCTCTCGACCATGTCGAGGGCATGATGGACATCAAGCGCGACACATGGATCGCCAATTCAGATATCATGAAGGATTGGCTAGTGCAGAGAAGGATCGAGGACTACTACCGATTCCGAAGGAGACCGTCGAATTGAACGATACCACTCTGTCTGATTTCACAGGCGAATCCCTCGAATGGGAAGGCCCATTCAGGATAGTCGAGTGCACCCGCGCATTGGCGCCGTCGGGTCTTCCCGAGATGGATTACGCCCTCAATCCGTACGGCGGATGCGAGCACGGCTGCATCTACTGCTATGCGCCGGGACACACCCATTCCGATCTCGATACGTGGAGAGTCGTTAGGGTAAAGAGGAACATCGTGGAGCGTCTGTCGCGCGAGCTTCCCTACGTCGACGGCACCATCGGCATAGGGACCGTCACAGACCCGTATCAGGCGGCGGAAGGCAGGTTCAGACTCACCCGCGGTTGCCTCGAGGTCCTGTCGGAGAAATGCAGGAAGATACACATCCATACCAAATCGGACCTCATCCTGAGGGATGCCGACATCCTTTCGGGCATGGACTGCATAGTCGGCATAACGGTCACGAGCACCGATGACCGCATCTCCAAGATCACGGAGCCCGGTGCGCCCCTTCCTTCGAATCGCCTAAGAGCGATCGAATCCCTGATCGATTCCGGAATCAGGACATACGCTCTGGTGGCTCCGGTGATGTCCTCCCTGGAGGGGAGGGAGGCCGATCTGGTCGATGCGTTGAAGGCGACCGGCGTGGAATACGTGATGCACGATCCCCTCAACATGACTCTGGTGTACCCTGACCGCATGGCCCGCATGGGGATAGGGGCCTCATCCAAGGCGGATCTCGAGCTGTCGAGGCTTCTCCGGATGAACGGGATGGAGGGCAACGACGTTTTCCTGATGTGAGACCAGCATTCATCCAATTTCTTTTAGTTAGAGAATGTTTTTATAGAAGAACTAAATTGTAGTACTCAGCATACAGGTGATAATACCATGTACGGTTCTGGAAATCAGCCCGTCATCGTGCTCAAAGAGGGCACGGAGAGGAGCAAAGACAAAGAAGCACAGTTCAACAACATCAGCGCAGCCAAGGCTGTCGCCGATGCAGTCAGGTCCACCCTCGGTCCGAAGGGAATGGACAAGATGCTCGTCAACACCATCGGGGATGTGGTCATCACCAACGACGGTGTCACCATCCTGAAGGAGATCGATGTCCAGCACCCTGCGGCCAAGATGGTCGTAGAGGTCGCCAAGACCCAGGATGCGGAGTGCGGAGACGGAACCACCACCAGCGTCATCCTCGCCGGCGAGCTCCTCAAGCAGTCCGAATCCCTGATCGACGCCAATGTCCACCCCACCGTCATCACCAACGGATACAAGATGGCAGCCGACAAGGCCGTCGAGATCCTCAACGAGATCGCCATAGACGCCAAGAACGACAAGACCCTGAAGACCGTCGCCACCACCGCTCTTATCGGAAAATCCGTCGGAGAGGAGGAGTCCGCTCTCGCAGACATCGTCGTCAAGGCATGCAAGTCCGTCGAAGAGGACGGAAAGGTCGACACCAAGAACATCCGCATCCAGAAGAAGGTCGGCGGAGTCATCGGCGACACCTACCTCGTCCAGGGTGTCGTCATCGACAAGGAGAAGGTCCACTCCAGGATGCCCACCCACGTCGAGAAGGCCAAGATCGCACTGTTCTCCTGTCCTCTCGAGGTCAAGAAGACCGAGTTCGACGCTCAGATCCAGATCACCGACCCGTCCATGATGTCCTCCTTCCTCGCCGAGGA
Organism: Methanomassiliicoccaceae archaeon UBA480; assembly: GCA_002506425.1. Lineage (GTDB taxonomy): Archaea > Thermoplasmatota > Thermoplasmata > Methanomassiliicoccales > Methanomethylophilaceae > Methanoprimaticola. The sequence goes on from DAXO01000023.1 coordinate 45,353, forward strand.
GGAGAACACCATGAAGGCCATGGTCGACAAGATCAAAGAGGTCGGAGCCAACGTCGTCTTCTGCCAGAAGGGTGTCGACGAGCTCGTCCAGCACTACCTCGCCAAGAACGGCATCCTCGGATACAGGAGGCTCAAGGAGTCCGATCTCGAGGCCATCGCCAAGGCCACCGGAGCCAACATCGTCGGCAACGTCATGGAGCTCACCAAGGCCGACCTCGGAACCGCTGGAGCGGTCGACGAGAAGCAGGTCGGAGAGGACGGAATGGCATTCATCACCGGATGCAAGAACCCCAAGGCCATCACCATCTTCGTCCGCGGCGGAACCGAGCATGTTCTCGAAGAGGTCGAGAGGGCTCTCAACGATTCCATCCGCGTCGTCGGAGTCGCCATCGAGGACGGAAAGGTCGTCGCTGGCGCCGGTGCACCCGAGATCGAGCTCGAGCTCAGGCTCGACGACTTCGCCGCCTCCGTCGGCGGAAGGGAGCAGCTCGCCATCGAGAAGTTCGCCAAGGCCATGGAGATCATCCCCTGGACCCTTGCCGAGAACGCCGGTATCGACCCGATCGACAGCATCATCAAGCTGAAGAACGCCCACGAGAAGAAGAACGCCAAGGCCAAGTACTACGGTCTCGACCTCGATTCCGGAGAGGCTGTCGACATGAACGCCAAGAACGTCCTCGAGCCCCTCAGGGTGAAGGTCCAGGCCATCAACTCCGCTCAGGAGGTCGCCAACATGATCCTCAGGATCGACGACGTCATCGCTTCCCGCAGGGCGCCCCAGGCGCCTCCTCAGGGAGGAGCACCCGGCATGGGCGGAATGCCCGGCATGTGATGCAAACCGCGGAGCATGACTCCGCATCCCTTCCACCTTTTCTCCGGGAGGGGGTCTCCCCTCTCGGTTTTTATGAATGTACATCTCCGACGTTCCGATGCTGTTTGTCTTGTTCGTACAAGGTGGGGGTCTTGAACGAATAATATTTCAATAACGAAACAAATCCAACATTATGTTCGGCAATTTGTTTAGGAGAGATTACTCTATCGAAGAGTTGTCCGATATTGTCGGACAGGTTGCTCGGAGGCATCATATCACTGCTGTATATCTCTTCGGCTCTCGCGCCAGAGGTGACAATCGCCCCGATAGCGACTACGATATGATCGTGGAAGTAGGCCCCGGGTTCAGAGCATTCGATATATTCGAATTTGAAGATGAGCTCAAGGCCATTCTTAAACGCAATGTAGGTGCGATGACCTCCAGTGTTCTGAGGAATGACAACGACTTTTCCAGGGAAGTACTCAAAGAAAGGGTTTTGATTTATGGATGAAGAGATGCGGGCATTGAAAGGTCTGAGATCCATCTGCATGTACTGTGAGGAAATATCTCGCGCCATGCGTAGATTCGGATCCAAGGATTCGTTCCTCACGGATTATGCTTATCAAGCAACATGCGCGTTCTCATTGCAACAGATAGGCGAGATAGTCAAGACGAACTATTCATGGCTCAGGACTGAAGTCCCAAACTTTCCTTGGTCTCAATATATACGGTTCAGGGACTTTGCTGCACATAACTATGAGAATGTAGATTACGAAGTACTTTGGGCTGGGGTCTGTGATGACGTGACACCCATATGGTCTAAGGCGCAGGATATCCTAGAATCATACGAAGATGAGTGCCAACGTGTGGAATCTAACAATTTGAAGCCCAAGAGGATATGGTTCGGGCAATTTCGGTACTGATGTATCGTCGCAGTTGTTTCGAATCTGTTCGAAGGGACAATATAATCGGCGGATGTCTGAAAAGGCAACCCTTACTGTGTTAAGAGGAGGTTCTATACGGCTTGAGGCTGGTAGGTCGTTCATATCGACAGCTTGAACCTGCCCTTGCGGAACAGGCACATGTCGATCAGATTCTCCTCCTTTCTGAACCCGAATGCAGCCGATTGATCTTCTTGTAGGTGTTGTTCATCCCCTCGGAGACCGCATTAGTGACCCTGTGGTCTAACCATCTGAGGATCTCGTTGAGGCGTTTCAGAATACACTTGGAGACGTCCACCATCTCGGGGATGCGGCTCCCGCGGACTCTGTTGTACCACGAGAAGAAATACGAGCGGGCATGTCTCTTGTCCCGCATTCGAACAGACCGAAGAACTCCCCCTTGAGATCGAAAGCCGGAGCGAACTCCTTGTTGTACATGCGGATCTCCTCCATCCTGACCTTGTGCTTCTCGTCATGATTCGCTTCGCGGTAGAGGACTGTGTACTTGACCCCTTTCGGACACTTCATTCCGGCCTTGTCGAGCTCTCTTTTCGTACGTTTCCTCGTCTCCTCCAAGGCCTTCGCGACGAGGTTGTCCATATATGTATCTACAGTGACTCACCTCATTCGGTCGGTTACTGAAGATCCTGCCCTAGAAGTTGTCCCAACCAGATTTCGCAGAGCATTGGCGCGCATTCCGGATTCTGGCGTGTATGTCGTTTAGCAATTCGCGTCTTATTTGAAAAGGGACGGCACGTGAACTGAGGAATACTCACAGGGGGACATCGCCACATGATTTTTTTTCATATTCCATATTCGATCGGGAGGATGGAGATGGAGTGTCGAAGAGAGTTCTTCTCCAATCACGGTTCTGCGCCTGTTAAATATCCAGTTGTGCATGCTCTCATCGGGATGGATGCACGATGCGCGCTGCGCTCTACGCAAGGGTATCGACGGACGATCAGGCAATCGAGGGTTTCTCCCTCGACGCGCAGATCAAGCGCCTGCAGGCGTACTGCAGGATACGCGGCTGGGAGGTCGCTGGCGAATACAGGGATGAAGGATTCTCCGGAAGGAATACCCGTCGCCCGGAATACGACAGGATGATGAGGGAGTCCGACAGCTGGGATGTCCTTCTGGTCCTGAAGATGGACCGTATCCACAGGAACAGCCGCAATTTCATGAACATGATGGAGGTCCTCGGACGTCATGGCAAGATGTTCGTTTCTCAATCAGAAGCCCTCGATACAACAAATGCCCTTGGTCGCTTCGTTGTCGATATGATACAACGTCTGGCGCAACTCGAGAGCGAGCAGATCGGCGAGAGGACGTATATGGGCATGAGGGAGAAGGCCGAAACCCTCGGCGATTCAGAATCCGGGAAGAGGACCATGGGATTCACACCTCCGTTCGGATACTCGCTATGCGAGGGGCAGCTGATCGTCGATGAAGATGAGCTCCCTGTCGTCGGGCGCATGTTCCGCGAATACGAGGAGGGCGGCAGCATAGATATGATCGCTTGGAATCTGAACAAAGAAGGAATCACCACCCGTCGCGGCAATGCTTGGAACAAGAGGAACATCTCCACCATACTCCATAACCCAGTATATGCCGGATACATGAGATGGGATGACATTCTGATTCGTCATAAGGCGGAGACTGTTCTGTCAGCAGAGGAATTCAATTCTGTACAGAATCTGATGGCATCTCGCGTCAGGGATCCATCCAAAAGGAACGTTAAACTCATACCTACTGAAGAGGACTTCTGTAGCAATGTATGACCTATCATATATAATACTAACTATCATCCAATGCTTTTTTGCTATACACATTTCTTAAGCATATCTCAAGTGCTGGATGTTGAAGCCAGCCTGGTTGAACCAGCATATGGTTTAATATACTTCGAAAGTCGAATTACATCACAAGGGTCTGATAGGCCCTTGGAGGAAAACGAATGACTGACGAATGCAAACCCATAGACCCGACCGCGTTCGGGCTCTTTTTCGTGGCGCTGGTATCTCTGCCTATCGCGCTCGCCTGCATATTCTCGTATGCGGGAATCGATAACGACATCACAACAGGAAACAATCTCGGTTACCTGCTGATCCTGGCGTCCATCTTCATTGTCATAGCCGCGCTCAAAGCCTACAAAGCCAACAGCAACTTCGGATTCATCGTGTTCGGACTTGTCGGACTCGGAGTATGTTACGCAGGACTTGTCGGAGGAGATCTCTATATCAATCTGACTCTGGGAATCCTGTACCTCATCGGCCTCGTCTGGTCTCTCCGTGCGAAGACCCTCAAGAATCTGACTCTCATCATGCTCACCACCGCTCTGATCTTCATCTTCGGAGGACTGGCGGTCAATGATGGAAGCGCCGACTCCGTCTGGATGCTCCTGAAGGGAATCGCGGCTCTCGCCAACTTCGTGCTCACTGTATACCTCGCCTTCGCGCTGGCAGACGAGCACCTTCCCTGCTATTGAGGCACATTTAAACTTTTTACCCATCTCCGATGGGCAAACCCATTCCTATACTGTTTTATCCGATTGTTTCCCATCCCCTACAGCATGATAATCGTCTATTGGTCCGACTTTTCATGTCCGTATTGCTACATAGCCGAGACGAGTCTGGAGAAAGCTGTAGACGAACTGGGGATTTCAGACATCTGCAGATTGGTTTTCAAGTCTTTCAGACTCAATCCGATGGCCAAGAAGGTTCCCGAGCACCAGATTTTCGAGAGCTATGCCAAGCGCATGGGTGTCGACGGAGCCACCATGCAGATGGTCAGGATCGAATCCATGGCAGCGTCTCTAGGATTGGATTTCCATTACGGCACCGCTTGGAATTCGAACACGTTCGATGCACATAGACTTGCCAAATATGCCTACTCTATAGGAAGAAGGCAAGGCGATGCTCTTGTCAAGAGATTCTATGATGCATTCTTCAGAGACAATCTTGTTCTCGCAGATCATGAGGTTCTTCTGAAGCTCTGTGAGGAATGTGGATTGGATCGCGCTGAATGCTCTGGTGTGCTATCTACCGATTTATTCGCCGACGATGTTCTCAAGGATGAGGCCGAGGCCCATTCCTATGGAATCAATGCGGTTCCTTTCTTCATTGTCAACGGAAAGTACGGCATTCCCGGTGCTGTCGGAGTCGATGAATTCAAAAGGATTCTGACTTCCGCATTGAACGAGGAAGAATCCGATGCATCGGAGGGATCTGTATGCGGTCCGGACGGCTGCAGACGAAGTTGACGATACTTTTAATATCGGGTCTCTGATGACATCGCATGAAGACTGAGATCAAGAAGAAGATCTTCGCTTACGGCATGGTCGGCATCATGATCGTCGTTGCCGTCACTGCAGCAGCTTCTGCGCTCGTCGGCTGATGGGAATAGCAATCGTTACAGGAGCTTCCTCCGGCATAGGGGAGGGCTTCTGCAGGCGCTTGGACGGAATCGGACTCGATTCCATTTGGATCACGTCGCGTAGCGCTGATAGATTGGAGAAGCTAGCTTCCCAACTCAAGACTCCTGTCCGGGTCGTTCCTTGCGATCTCGCGTCGCAGGATGGCTTGAACTCTTTTGTTTCTGAGATTTGTAATGAATCGCCTTCTGTGGATTATCTCATCAACTGTGCAGGAGTGGGTTTCTTCGGCGACTCCTGGGGGATTCCTTCCAAAAATACGGAATCCATGATATCGCTCAACATTTCGGCGTTGGTGGCGATAACAGATTGCTGCATCCCTTTCATGAGTGAAGGTTCAGCTGTAATCCAGATGTGTTCCGCATCGGCATATCTTCCGCTTCCCTATCTGAATGTATATGCTGCCACCAAATCGTTCGTCAAGTCTTATTGCGATGGATTGAGGCATGAATTGAAAGGAATGGGCATCCGTGTTCTGGAGGTGTCTCCCGGATGGGTAAGCACAGCTTTCATATCGAAATCCGTCGAAGATGCCGATGTGCCTCAAAGAGTGTTCAAGCACACCGTCACCGTCGAACAGGTTGTTGATGAGGCGTTCGTCGATCTCGAGAAAGGCCGCGATCGGTCTGTATGCGGCTGCTACAATAAATTCCAGGTTTACATGTGCCGGCATCTTCCATCCGTTGCCGGTGCAATTTGGCGGCATTCCTTGAGATTGTAAACTCGTCTTTTTCTAGATTATTATTAAATAAGATTGATA
>DAXO01000075.1:0-6130 GCA_002506425.1 Methanomassiliicoccaceae archaeon UBA480
GGACCGCCTCTGGTGGGAGACGAAGGAGGATGAGAGGATAACGCGCGAGGCCCTGCGGACGTTCGGACTCGATCCGATACGCAACCGCCAGCTGTCGCTCTGCTCGTCGGGGGAGAGGCAGCGCGCGCTCATCGCCAAGGCGTACGTCCAGGAGCCGAAGCTGATGCTCGTGGACGAGCCTACTGCGCATTTGGATATGAAGTACAAGCTCCAGGTCATGGAGTATCTTCGCAGCATGGCTAGATCGGACATGACGGTGCTCGTCGCGGAGCACGACATCTCGCTCATGGCCCGCTACTGCGACACCTGCATCATCATGAAGAAGGGGGAGATAGTCACGACCGGGGATCCCAAGAAGGTGATCACCGAGGACCTCATACGCGACGTGTACGAGGTCGAATCCCGCGTCGGCCTCGATGCGGACGGCGAGATCTACGTCCTTCCAAAGAGATACATCGAGGACGACGGATGACAGAGGAGACCTTGAGCCTCTACTGCTACCGTTGCGGAAACTCCTGGAAGTCCGAGGGGCGCGCCCCCAAGACCTGCCCCAGATGCGGATCGTCCCGCTACGGGACGCCTGTCAGCCGCGAGGCCGTCTGTCCCCGGTGCGGAGCCGGGTGGAGGCGCGGTTCGATTGACGAGCCGTGCCCCTCCTGCGGATGGACGGGACAGGGAGGCCTCCTCAGATGCAACCAGTGCGACCACGAATGGTCGATGAGGGGCCCCTCACCTCCCAAGAAGTGCCCTGTATGTCGTTCCACGAGGTGGGACCAGCCGAAGCTGCACAGGTTCGCCTGCTACCGCTGCGGGCACGTGTGGCGGAACCGCGCCGAGCATCCCGATCGCTGCCCAGGATGCCAGTCCAAGATGTGGGACCAGCCTGCTCTGAAGCTGCAGTGCCGCAGATGCGGATACAGGTGGATCCCGCGCAGGGGGAGGTCCTCCGACGAGGTGCGCATGTGCCCTTCCTGCAAGTCCCCCAGATGGAACGAGGCTCCGCACATCAGGGAGTGCGCGAGATGCGGATGCATGTTCATGGTGGGCACCGAGGGGGAGCGCTTCTGCTCGGGATGCCGGCACAAGGATGCCGCTTCCGGGAGATGCGCGTTCTGCGGATTCGAGTGGACGGCCCCCTCCGACGCTTGGACTATATGCCCCCGCTGCGGAAAGGCCCGCCCGGTCCCCGGAGCGGACGAGACTACCGAGTTCTGGTCGGACGGCAGGCGCTCCCTACGCTACGTCTTCTCCGACGGATTCGCGTTCATCTACCTGTGGAACGGATCCTATCCGGTGGCCACCCGCTACGTTCACGAGGTGCTGAGCGAGATGAGGGTTACAGCCGGACAGCTGATGTACATGATGTCGGACCCGAGATGCGCCGACTCCTGGGCCATCCTCGCATCCAATATGGAGGAGCACGGGGAGGACTATCTCGGCAATGTCACGTACTTCACCCGCAGGCTCAATCTCTCGGAGACGGATGCTGCGGTCCTCGCCATCCATTTCACCGGCATGGGTCCGGAGGCGATAGCGATCCGCTTCGGCATGGGCATAGAGGACGTCCGCAGGTCCTTCGACAGGATAATGGCGGCTTATGCCGACTCGGGGATAGTTGTCGACGACTCGATCTTCACCGACGACCCGATATCCCGCTACCGATTCCCCTGCCGGTCCCTTCCGCATCGCATCGCGGCTTACTCATTCCACCGCTCCTGTCCATTCCTCCGTTCGGCGTTTTACCTAGGATACGATAATTTTCCAGATATTATTATAAAACGAATGATGTTGGTAATATCATCCAACAGGAGGAATCCGAACATGATCGGTCTGGAGGTCGAGGATTACGAGTACGGGATGAGGTCCCTCGCCGTGATCGCCGGAAGGAGTGCGAGGTTCCCGACACGGGCATCGGGCAGGACCTCGGGCGTCGGGGCGGTAAACGTGTGCGCACTGTGCGGCTACATGTGGGAGCAGGAGGGCCGCACCAAGCCCGGACGCTGCCCCTCTTGCCGCAGCACGAGATGGGACCGCTACGATCTGAAGAGGCACAAGTGCAACATGTGCTCCTACAGATGGATGAGCGCAGACGAATCCCCGTCGAGGTGTCCCGGGTGCCATTCGCGCCAATGGAGCTTTGATGTGAAGAGGTACGAGTGCGGGGACTGCGGCAGGATCTCCTCTTACAAGATCGGAGGAAGCGCGCCATCCGTCTGCCCCGACTGCGGTTCATCCAACTGGGGATGCGAAAGGGTCAGATGCACCTGCAGGAGATGCGGATTCAACGGCACCCTCATCCCCGGCTGCTCGGGCATATGCCCTGTATGCGGCACCGAGATAAGGCCCACGGAGCCCATATCGGCCGTAGTTGACCTGTCCGGGATGGGAGGCACGGCGGCGGGGATCCTCGAGGAGCAGGATGACGAATGCCTGTGCGTCAGGTCACTGATGGCGGAGACGGGCCTGGGGGAGACGGAGGCCAGAGCGGCCTTCATGATAAGGAAGGGGATCGGTGAGGTGCAGGTGTCGCGCACGCTCGGCCTGTCCTTCGACTCGGTGAGGAGGATATCCCTCGCCCTGGAAGGAATCGGCGTCCAACGCGCGGGGAGGGCCGGCGATGCGGCTTGTCGACGATGTCAAGACAGGTCCTGCATGCCGTTTCGGGGATGCGCACATCTACTATGTGATGCACCTCATAGACCGCGAGGGAACACTCAGCCGCGCGAATCTAGCCCGCATGCTGCGCATAGGCGAGGGCAGCGTCAGGACCATCGTCGAAATCCTCCGCAGATGGGGGATGGTCGATGTCAGGAAGACGGGCATCTCCCTCACGGACGAGGGGAGAGGGTTCCTCAACGACATCTCGATGAGGATGGTCGACGTCCCGCAGTCGGAGTATGTCGCAGGGACGTATCAGCAGGGGATCCTCGTCAACGGAGTCGCAGGGCGCATTACAGACGGCATGTCGCAGAGGGACAGGGGCATCATAGCCGGAGCCACAGGAGCATCGGTGTTCCTGCTGAGGGACGGCTCCCTGATAATGCCGATGAATTGGAACATGGACTACCGCGACCCGGACTTTGCAGGAGAGATACGCAGGACGGGAATGTCTGATTCTGATGTTCTCGTCGTCAGCGGCGCAGACGATCCGGATACCGCCGCGGTGTCCGCGATAGCGATAGGATTGGATCTGCTGTGATATCTTGAAGACAGCTTTCGCCGCTTCCCTGTTGTTCCTCCTTCTCGTCGTTGCATCCGCTCCTACCGCGGATGCCGATGCGATCGAATCCTTCGAATCCCCGGACGGTGTCGCATACACTTACATCACGTACGGTTCCGACCATAGCGAGTACAGGGCGGAGATGGCCTCGGCCTCATCCGGAAGCGAGACGGTCATCCTCGCATCGTCCCTCGAGGGGTACGAGGTTCGCGACATAACCGGGAGGCTGGACCTCCCCAACGCCCGCACCGTAGTGGTCCCCGAGTTCGTCGAGAGGATATCGTCCGATGCTTTCGCCGGATGCACCGCACTTGAGAGCGTCCTTTTCATGGGCCCGGTGCCCAGCATCGATTGAGGTCTGCCAGAGGGAGTTGTGCAGAGGATGCTGGAGGACGAGAAGATTGCCGATGAGTCGCCCGACGGCTCTGTCGTGGAGTATCTGATCCTGGGGGATTCGGCCATGGCCGTAGGCGGTAAGCCCTCCGGAACGGGAAGCATCGAAGTAGCTGCAGAGGTGTCCGGAATCAAGGTAGGTTCGATAGGGGCGTACGCATTCGCAGGAAGGGATGCCGCCGACCGCAGCGAGGTCGTTCCGAGGGATGACGTGAAGCGCGTCACCATTCCCGAGGGCGTCGAGGTCCTCAGGGAGAGGTGCTTCTACTACTGCGGAGCCCTGCAGTCCGTCGAGATACCGGATTCGGTCCGCCTGATAATGGACGAATCCTTCCGCGCATGCACCTCCCTGAAGAATGCTGAGATCCCGGGGGGCACAGAGTATCTGGGCTTCGAATCGTTCCGCCACTGCACACAGCTGACTTCGATCTGCATCCCCGATTCGGTCCGTTTCATCGGAGAGGGAGCGTTCAAGGTCTGCAGGTCCGCATCGTCGATCTCCGTAGGGGAAGGCCTGCATGAGATCGGGGACTGGGCGTTCGCATACTGCTCTTCGGCCACGAGGGCCGAACTGTCGGACTCCGTGGAAGCGATAGGCTCATCGGCCTTCTATCTCTGCACCTCCCTGAGGGCATTCGAAGCGGGTTCGGTGGAATCGATCGGAGAGGATGCGTTCTTCGGATGCGCCGTGCTGTCATCGTTTGAGCCCGGCGATTCCCTGGAGGATATCGGAAGGGGCGCATTCAGGGAATGCTCGTCCCTGCAGAGCTTGCGCATGCCGGAGACGCTGCTCTCAATAGGAGACAAGGCGTTCGCTTACTGCACGGGTCTCGAGGACGTCTATTTCTACGGAGACATGCCCGATTTCGGAAACGCGGTATTTCTGAGCTGCGACGCCACGGTCCACTGCACAGAGGAGCATGCGGATTCATGGAAGGGGTATGAAGGCGTTGTGGCGGATTCCGATACCGGGGCGTCGTATGCTTTCATGCTTGCAGTCATTGCAGCAGTCGCATCGGTCGTCGTTATCGTGATGATGATCAGGAGGATGAGATGATGAGGATAGCTCCAGATTCGCTTCGCGCCAAAGATCCGTATCCGGATGCGCATATGTTCATGGCGCTCTGGTCGCTCTATGGGGGCATCGACGGGGACGAGGCCTTCGTGCCTCCGATGCATCTCGACGAGGTGCATAATTCCATGGTAGAATCGGGATACAAGACTCCCGAAGGCCGTCAGACCGATCTCGGCAGGGCCGTATGGGATTCCATACCTGTCAGATTCGCCGGAGGCGTCGAGACGGTATCGGGACATACATTGTACGTCGCGGTGATTCGCGGTGCGGATCTGGATCTGCTCGACCGTATCGGTTCGGACTGCATTCTCGGAGAGAACACCGGCGGCCTCAGCGTCTCAGGGGCAAGGGATGCGGAGGAGGCTGCAGCGGTCGGCTTCGCCATGGGTTCCTGCAGGATCCGTGAAGGCGATGCGGTTCTAGCCGTTAGAGGCGACGGGGAGGACTGCGTCGAACGCATGATGACCGCGGCTATGGCGGTAGCAAGCTATCCGACAACATAATCTGGTCCTCAAGTGTCTTGGAGGGATCCCCTCTCGATTGCGTGGGGTGACAATCGATCAGGCGATCCTTCCGGCATTCGCATCCGATAATGCGTATCCGTCGCCGTTCATCACCGAATCGATCCTCGCCCTGGGGACTTGATTCCAGAACGCCATGCCGATGAGGATCACACGTCCCTCCATCCCGTTGTAGTACTCCCTGTCGTGGATCTGTTCGAATGCCTCGTCGACGCAGGCATCCAGGTTTTTCTTCCCGGCAGCGACTTTGAGTTCGAATATGATGTACGGATTCCCCGGGATTTTCGGGCTCAGAAGGATGTCCACCCTGCCTTGTCCTTCGTGGGCTTCGACCTTCACTCTGTATCTGCCGGACAGCGCATGGATGAGGGTCATCACGACGGCCTGATACGTGCTCTCGTGAAGATTCAGATAGCTGGCTCCGGTCATTATCCTGATAAGAACCCTCTCCATCGCCTGGGCGTCACATTCGATAATCGCCCTGTTGAACTGGATGAAATCGTCTGTGTCGACAGGATACACCTCGTCCATGAGTCCGTTGACCAGTTCTCTGACTTCTTCGTTGGGGATGGACAGTTCGTATTGTCTGATTCCGCGCAAGTCCATTTCATCAGTCGACACAGCTTTCAGATATCCGGACATCACCATCAGGCTGTAGAGCGGCTTTCCGGTTTTTCTGATGATCTCATAAGGGAAGCCTTCCATCAGATCCGAGAGGATGGTACCGCCGGTGACCAGTTTCATGATCTCCGTGTACTTCTCGGAGGTTATGCTCTTCAGGAGGTCTCTGATCAGCACATCCTTTCCGCTACCTACCCAATACGGTCCTTCTTTGCACCTTTTGGATACGAAGTACATGATGCTGTACGGATTGTAAACATCGGCATTTCCGAAGCGGTATCCGTCATACCATCTCTTGGC
>DAXO01000075.1:6248-13363 GCA_002506425.1 Methanomassiliicoccaceae archaeon UBA480
TCAGGTCGGAGAAGATGCTCTGTTTCGCGAACTGCATTACGCCGGTGATGTAGACCATGCCTCTGTAGGGGTTCCCTTTGATCGAGGCGTACATGAGTTCTCTGAGGAACGACATCATGGGCTCATGCGATTCGGTGCCGAACGCGTCTGATACCGCAGCATCGTATTCATCGATGAGGATGATGGGTTTCACTCCGTATTCATCCATCAGGGCCAGGGAAAGCCACTGCACGGCGGTGATCAGATCCTTCTCCTTCACGCTCCCGTCATCCAAGGTTTCGAATATCCTTTTTACAGGTTCTCTCAATCCGGCGGTTCCGATAAGATGGCGATGGGGTTCGAAACAAAGGCTCATCGCATTCCTGATGCCGTCGATGAATCTATCGTACGTGTTGGCCTTTGCTCCGCCCAGGTCCAGATGGATCACCGGGAATTGGTTCTTATACCTTTCATACTCCGGGTAATCAGAAATCGCCAACCCTTCGAACCATGAGTTTCCTCTATAACGGATGTTGAAGAACGCGTCCAGCATAGACAGGTTGCTTGTCTTGCCAAATCTGCGGGGACGGACGAACAGATAGACTCCTACATCGTTGGAACCTAGGATATCCTTAATCAGAAGGGTCTTGTCGACATAGTACTTGTCTTTCTCGCGGAGCTCCGCAAACGACATTCCCCCGAGGTCTATCTGCTTCATGCAATCATACATCCATTGGGGACAGATAAGCATTCATAGAATGTTCCTGATTCCCTCGAGGCCATTGTACCATGCGATGGCAGGGATGTTTATCGCTTTTGAAGTGAAAGCGTCCTCTCATCCTGCAGCGGTGTCGATGGAAATAGGTCGCCGATTCCCAGTCGATGAGAACCGGCGGAATTTCCCGTGCTGATGATGTCTCAGCGGTCCAGCTCAGCTCTGACCGACCTCACGAACTCCTCCACGTACGGGACGGAGTCCCTTCCGTGCTCTGCGACCATCCTCACGATGGCCGAACCGACGATCGCGCCGTCGGCGATGTCCGCCATCCTTCTCGCCTGCTCCGGATTCGAGATCCCGAACCCGATGGCGCAGGGTATGTCCGTGGACCTCCTCACAGCGGCGATCATCGATTCTATGTTGGAGCTGAACTGCGTCCTCGTTCCGGTGACTCCCAGCGATGACACCACATAGAGGAATCCCTCCGCATGGGACGCGATCATCGATATGCGGTCCTCCGATGTCGGAGCTATCATCGAGATGAGCTTGACCCCGTGCCTGGTGCAGTACTCCTGGAGGTCGTCCTTCTCCTCGTATGGGAGGTCGGGGACTATGACCGCGCAGATCCCGGCGTCCTCGCACCTCTGCAGGAACCTCTCCCTTCCGTACACGAACACGGGGTTGAAGTAGGTCATCACGAGCATCGGGATGTCGAGGTCCCTCCTGATGCGCATCGCCATGTCGAAGATGTCGTCGGTGGTGGTGCCGGAGGACAGCGCGCGTACGTCCGCGTTCTGTATGACGGGGCCTTCCGCGATGGGATCCGAGAACGGTATCCCGAGCTCTATCAGGTCCGCCCCGGCGGCGGCCATGGCACGGACAAGCTTCTCGGTCGTCTCGATGTCCGGATCGCCGCAGGTGACGAAGGGGATGAACGCCTTGCGGGAGAACACCCTCTTCATGACGGCATCCGAATCAATCATGGATGTCCCTCCCTCTGTATCTGGCGATGGCCGCGACGTCCTTGTCCCCGCGGCCTGAGAGATTGATGACCATCAGATCGTCCTTGGACAATGTCGGTGCGAGCTCCCTGGCGTACGCGACGGCATGGGAGCTCTCGATGGCGGGTATTATCCCTTCCGTCCTGGACAGGTACTCGAAAGCGGATACCGCCTGATCGTCCGTCACGGCCACGTACTGAGCGCGGTCCAGGGATTTCAGGTAGGCGTGCTCCGGACCGACCCCCGGGTAGTCCAATCCCGCCGAGATTGAGTACACGGGGGCGATCTGCCCGTATTTGTTCTGGCAGAACAGCGATTTCATGCCGTGGAAGACCCCTTCGGATCCCCTGCTCATGGTTGCGGCATGCTTGTCCGTGTCTATGCCCTTGCCTCCCGCCTCGCATCCGATCATCTTCACGCCAGGGTCGTCTATGAACGGATGGAACAGGCCGATCGCATTGCTCCCTCCGCCGACGCATGCAAGCAGGTAATCGGGCAGCCTGCCCTCCTTCTCGGCCATCTGCGCCTTCACCTCGCGTCCGATGACGCTCTGGAACTCGCAGACCATCTCGGGGAACGGATGGGGGCCCATGACCGTACCGATCACATAATGCGTGTCGTCGACCCTCTTGGTCCATTCGCGGAGCGTCTCGTTGACCGCATCCTTCAGTACCCCGGTGCCTTCCTTGACGGGATGGACCTTGGCTCCCAGGAGCTCCATCCTGTAAACGTTGAGGGCCTGGCGCTCGACGTCGTGGACGCCCATGAAGATCTCGCACTCCAGTCCGAGGTACGCGGCGAGCGTGGCAGTGGCCACTCCGTGCTGTCCCGCCCCGGTTTCCGCGATGACGCGCTTCTTGCCCATCTTCTTGGCGAGAAGGCACTGTCCGATGACGTTGTTGATCTTGTGTGCTCCGGTATGGTTCAGATCCTCTCTTTTCAGGTAGATCTTCGCGCCGCCGAGGTCGCGGGTCATGCGGTCGGCGTAGTAGAGCATGGACGGTCTTCCGGTGTACTCGTGGTTCATCCGGTCCACCTCGGCCATGAAATCAGGGTCCTTCACATATCTGTGGTAGGCCTCGTCGAGTTCGATGACCGCATTCATCAGGGTCTCCGGGACGTATTGCCCTCCGTATTCCCCGTACATGCCGTCTTCTGTCATGCTATTGGCTAAGGATGAGCATTATATGTATTTTCTGTTCATTGATGAACATTATTATCCATCTGTAAAGCGACCTTCATGACGCCGTCGAGACGTTCCGAGAAGATGCGGTATGCCTTCTCCACTTCCGAGAACGGCATGGTGTGCGTTATCAGAGGCCTGGCGTCGATCCTGCCGTCGGCGATCATATCCATGATCTCGCCGCAGTGGCAGGCGTCCACGCCTCCGGTCTTGAAGACGAGGTTCTTCCCGTACATATCTGGGAGAGGCAGCGTCTGCGGAGAGCCGTACATGGCGACGATTACGACGGTCGCGTTCGGTCTAGCGATCATCCATGATGAGCGGAACGATTCGGATGTGCCTCCTGTTTCTATCACCACGTCTGCACCGCGGCCCCCTGTAAGTCCTTCGATGAAGGCAACCGGATCCTCCCTGGAAGGGTCGCATACGGCATCCGCGTAACCGTGTTCGAGCGCGAAATCGAGCCTTCCGCTGTCGGGATCGAGCATCGCTATCCTTCCGGCTCCGCGCGCACGCGCCATCATGGCGCAGCATGCTCCTGTGGGGCCGGCACCGATCACCGCGACGACATCCCCTTCAGAGATCCCTCCGATGTCAGCCGCCCAGTATCCGGTCGAGAGGAGATCCCCTGTGAGGAGGGCGGCTTGATCAGAGACCCGTTCGGGTATCGGAGTCAATGCGTTGTCGGCATAGGGGATCCTGGCATACTCGGCCTGCCCTCCGTCGGAGACGCACCCCAGGTTCCAGCCGCCGTGCGCATCCGTGCAGTTGTTCACCCATCCGTGTCTGCAGAAGTAGCAGCAACCGCAGAACGTCTCGCAGTTTACAGCCACCCTGTCTCCGGGCTTCACATTCGAAACGAGGTCCCCCGTATCTTCAACAACGCCGACGAATTCGTGACCCAGGACGATCCCGGGAAGCGCCTTGGGTACATTCCCGCCGATTATGTGCAGGTCGCTGGTGCAGATGGAGGCCATCGTGACTTTGACGATAGCATCTCTTCTGTCGAGCAGAACCGGCCTATCCCTCTCTTCGATCCCGATCTCTCCGGGGCAGGTGTACACCAGGCATCTCATAGGAGGATTATGCACGTGGGGATATATCCCAGATGGGAGGTCTCTGAAGCCGATTCAGCGCATCCGAAATACGGTGCTACCTATAGTTTATATAGCATCGCAGGATTTCCGAACACAAGCACAGTCGAGGACGGTGCCTTTTTCCATCACTAGATAGGAGATTGACCATGACTGAGGAGACTCTTAAGACCGGCACGACCACAATCGGACTCAAACTGAAGGACGGAGTCATACTGGCTTCGGATCAGAGAGCCACGATGGGCAATATCATCGCCCACAGCGATGTACAGAAGGTCTACCAGCTCGCCGACAACATCGGCATGACCATCGCCGGAGTCGTCGGAGACGCCCAGCTCATGGTGCGCTACATGCAGAGCGAGATCTCCATCTATTCGATGAAGAAGGGCTCCCCCATGTCGGTCACCGCGGCCGCCACCCTCGTCGCCAGCGTCATCCGTCAGGGATTCTACCTCGGACTCATCGTCGGAGGATACGACAAGACAGGAGGGCACATCTTCAGCATCGACGGTGCCGGAGGATACATCGAGGACAAGTACTGCTCCGTCGGATCCGGGTCCGTCTTCGCTCTCGGAGCACTCGAGTCCAGCTTCAAGGAGGACATGTCCAAGCAGGAAGGAATCGATGTGGCTATCACCGCCCTCAACGCCGCGAGGAGGAGGGACAACTGCACCGGAGACGGCATGCTCGTGTCCTACATCGGTCCGAACGGCTATGAGCAGATCTCCCGCGAGGAGATCGTCTCGCGCTGCGGGGACCTCGGGTTCAAGTTCCCCAACTGATCACGGTCATCCAAACCTCTTCCAAATCTTTTCAAACCGTTTTTCTTCAAATTTCATCAATCATGACAGCAGGTCATCCCCATGAATGTCGATAGACTGTTCGATTCGTTGAGAGAGGAGGTAACACGCGCCCTTCCTCCCGACGTGAAGGTCAAGGAGATCAAGTTCGAGGGACCCTTGGTGGTCCTCTATACGGACGAGTACGAGAAGTTCTCCGCCAACGATTCCATAGCCAGGATGCTGGCTCAGACCATCCATCGCAGGGTGGACATACGCCCCGATCCCTCGGGCCTCGAGGATCCGGCCAAAGTCGAGGAGAAGATACGCTCGATGATCCCCGAGAAGGCCGAGATCTACGACATCAACTTCCTCGAGGAGACCGGAGAGGCCCACGTCGAGGCAATCAATCTGTCAGAGGTCGTCGGCAAGGAGGGGAAGCTGCTTGCCGACCTCCGCAAGGAGACTGGATGGAACGTGAAGGTTATCCGCGCCCCTCCGATACCGTCCAAGACCGTCTCGGACGTCAGAGGATACCTGAGGGCCAACCAGAAGGAGCGCCAGGACATGCTCACCTACGTTGCCCGCCGCATCGCGAGGCCGAAGCTCGAGGGCGAGCAGTGGGTCAGGGTCACAGCCATGGGAGGATTCAGGCAGGTAGGGAGGTCCGCCTCCCTGCTCACCACCCGCGAGAGCAAGATCCTCATCGACTGCGGTCTCGATCCGTCGTCGGACAATACTCCTTATTTCGGCATCCCCGAGGCTCAGCCTCTCACCGATCTCGATGCGGTCGTCATCACCCATGCGCATCTCGATCACTGCGGAACCCTTCCCGCATTGTTCAAATACGGCTACAAAGGGCCCGTCTACTGCACTCCTCCGACCAGGGACCTCATGGCCCTGCTTCAGCTCGACAACATCAAGCTGGGCTTCGGGGAGAACAAGAAGACGCCCTACGAGGCGCAGCATGTGAGGCAGGAGATCCTCCATACGATCCCTCTGAAATACAACGAGGTCACGGATATCGCGCCCGATGTCCGCCTTACATTCTACAATGCGGGCCACATCCTTGGATCCGCGATCGCCCACTTCCATGTAGGGGAGGGGCTCCACAACGTGGCCTTCTCCGGAGATACGAAGTACGAGAAGACATGGCTTTTCAATCCTGCCAACACCAGATTCCCAAGACTCGAGACGCTCGTCATGGAGTCCACCTACGGAGGCCACAACGACATGCAGCCCTCGAGGACGGATGCATCAGAGCAGCTGGGCTCGTATCTGCAGCAGGCGGTCGAGCACGGCGGCCACGTCCTGATCCCCGTCTTCGCAGTCGGAAGGTCGCAGGAGGTCATGCTCGTCATAGAGGAGCTGGTCCGCACCGGCAAGATCCCCAAGATAAACGTCTGGCTGGACGGTATGATATGGGAGGCTACCGCCATCCATACCGCGTATCCCGAGTATCTGAACAGCCAGCTCAGGACGCAGATCTTCCAGCAGAACAACAATCCTTTCCTCTCGCCCATATTCAGGAGGGTGGAGACCGCCGATATGAGGGAGGAGATCTGCCATTCGCCCGAACCATGCATAGTGCTCGCCACGAGCGGTATGATGTCGGGCGGACCGGTAATGGAGTACTTCCGCGAATGGGCAGACGATGAGAAGAACTGGCTCCTCTTCGTCGGATACCAGTCCGAGGGATCCATCGGCCGCACCATCCAGAGGGGCAGGCCGGAGATCACCCTCAACATGCGCGGAAAGCCCATCACGCTGAAGATCAAGATGCAGAGGGAGACCGTGGACGGATTCTCCGGACACTCCGACAGGAAGCAGCTTATGCGTTACATCGGGTCTCTCGATCCGAAGCCCGACAGGATAATCATCGGGCACGGAGACGACCGCAAGTGCACCGATCTTGCATCCTCGATCTACAAGAAGTACAACATCGAGACCAAGGCCCCGCAGAATCTCGAGACCATAAGGCTCAGATGAGAGCCTGCCCCGTCCTCTGCAGGGCGGGGTCGGTCAAACCTCTGCGAATGGAGGTCGTTTCGAGCGCTTTAAGAATCGAAGGGTTCTGTCAGATACGATAGCATCTATAGAGACGAGGTCTTTCGATCGGTTAAGTTGCGGACATTGACGATGATACAGGCTGAAATGTCTATAGACGGGCTTTCATTCGTGGCAGGAGGTTCTACGATGGAACCGTTGCCGGGACACAGCCATTTCGTTTTGCAAGAGGGCTTGTCAGGTCTCTCGGATCGGTCCATTGAATCGACATCTCATGAACGTTCATTCCTATGAGAATGGTCGGATTCTGAATACAATAGGTTCATTGATATCCGTTCACGACATATCCCGTGC
>DAXO01000062.1 GCA_002506425.1 Methanomassiliicoccaceae archaeon UBA480
GCAAGATTCCGAAGGTCCTCATAGGAAGCCAGCCTGATTGACGAACATTCCGATTCGCAAGGCATAAACGTCCGTAATGCAAACGGGTGCAGGAAACAGAATCCGGATGTGATTACATGGGCATGTGCGACCGCCGCAATCTCTCGATGGTGATGGATCTCTACGAACTGACGATGTCCAACGGATACTATCTGGAATCCAGGAACAAAGACCTCGCCACTTTCGACGTATTCTTCAGGAAAGTGCCCGACAACGGAGGATATGCCATATTCGCCGGATTGGAGCAGATAGTCGAATACATAGAGAATATGCACTTCGAGGACGACGATATAGAGTATCTGGATTCACTCCATATGTTCGACGATGGATTCCTCGAATTCCTGAGAGGATACAGATTCCGCGGCGACGTATGGGCCTTCGATGAGGGCACAGTAATATTCCCGGGAGAGCCCATCATCACGGTCACGGCACCGCTCATCGATGCCCAGATGGTCGAAACCGCGATTCTCGCACAGTTCAACCACCAGTCCCTCATCGCCACGAAGACATCCCGCATCGTCCGGGCGGCCAGAGGACGCGCGGTCTCGGACTTCGGCGCCCGCAGAGCACACAACATGGACGCCGCCGTCTACGGCGCGAGGGCCGCATACATCGGAGGCGCCGTCGGAACGGCCACCGTGCTCTCGGGGAAGATGTTCGGCATCCCAGTCAGCGGAACCATGGCCCACAGCTGGGTCATGTACCACGATTCGGAATTCGAGGCGTTCGAGCGCTACGCCCGCATATACCCCGACGACACGGTGCTCCTCATCGACACCTACGACGTGCTGAGATCCGGCACCCCCAACGCGATTCGCTGCGCGAAGGAGGTCCTCGAACCGATGGGGAAGAGACTCAAGGGGGTCCGCCTCGACTCGGGAGACCTGGCATACCTCACGAAGATTGTAAGAAGGAGGCTCGACGAGGCCGGTCTCGAAGACTGCCGGATCATCGCATCCAACAGCCTCGACGAGTACTCCATCACATCCATCCTCGACCAGGGGGGATGCATAGACGCGTTCGGCGTGGGGGAGAGGCTCATAACCTCCAAGAGCGACCCCGTATTCGGAGGAGTCTACAAGATCTCGGCCGTGGAGAAGGACGGCGTGGTCCTTCCCAAGATCAAGATATCCGAAGCCGTAGACAAGATAACCAATCCCGGCAGGAAGAAGGTCTACCGCATATTCGACGCCTCGGGGCACTCCGTCGCCGATCTCATAGCCCGCGACGATGAGGAGATCGACCTTTCATCCCCGTTCAGATGCATAGACACGGTCCGTCCTTGGAAGAAGGTCGTCCTGGAGGGATGCACCGCGAGACCGCTCCAGAAGAAGGTCATCTCCGGCGGGGAGCGCTGCTGCGGATCGGCTTCGCTCGAGGAGATACGCGAATACGTCAGATACCAGCTGGAGAACGAGATCTGGGAAGAGGAGCAGAGGTTCGAGAACCCCCATGTGCACCACCTCGACATGACCGTCTCATACTATGAAGGGAAGATGGACCTGCTCAGGAAAAGCCAAGAGTTCCGATTCGAACGATGTCAGATCCTCCGGGATCGTCGCGGCCTCCCGAGTTCCTCCAGCTGCAGGAAATCCTTCAACGCGATGCAGCGGATCCCGTCGATGTCCGTATCCAGCGGGCCCTTGTTCAGCACGACCACGTACTTGGGATAGTTGTCGGCGATCCCTTCCAGATTCCCGAACTCCCTCTTCACGGCGCTCTCGTCCTCGAGC
The DNA here is from genome assembly GCA_002506425.1 of Methanomassiliicoccaceae archaeon UBA480. GTDB lineage: Archaea > Thermoplasmatota > Thermoplasmata > Methanomassiliicoccales > Methanomethylophilaceae > Methanoprimaticola. The sequence goes on from DAXO01000062.1 coordinate 1,773, forward strand.
GCCATGGCCGCCTGGACGTATACGGTGTCGCCTCCCCTCCTGGCGATGAAATCCACCTCCATCCCGTTGTTGTTCCCTATCCAGATGTCGTAACCGCGGCTCTTCAGATCCAGATAGATGATATTCTCGATGTATCCGGGGATGTCCGAGGATCTGAATCCGAGCAGCGCGTTCCTTATGCCTACGTCGGCCAGATAGTACTTGTACTTCGAGACGAGGATCCCCTTGCCTTTGATGTCGTACATCGGGACCCGATCCACCAGACAGGCCGCTTCCAGGTATCCCGCATATTCGTAGACGAGATCCTTGTTCACCCCCCTTCCGGAAGATGACAGCGCGTTGGCGATGCTGTTCAGCGAACTGATGTTCCCTATGTTGCCGCTGAGGAACATCAGGATGCTCTCCAGCACATCGACGCGCTTCACCCTGTATCTGCCGACAATGTCGGTCATCATTATCGATTGGACTATGTCCCTCACCTCGGACATCGCATCGGATTCCTCGTAATCGGTCACCCATATGGACGGAAACCCTCCCCTCCTGAACAGCCTGTCAAGGACCTCGTCGTCCGATGCCCCGCCGCCGTACATCCTGTCGAACAGCAAGCACTCCCTGAGATTGAGGGTGCATACCTCGACGGTGTTGATCCTTCCAGCGAGATATGTGGCGAATTCGCTCGAGAGGAGCTTGGAATTCGATCCCGATATGTAGATGTCGCAGCAGCCCTCCGCGATGAGGGATCTGATCAGCCCCTCCCAACCGTCGATATCCTGGACCTCATCGATTATCAGCACATTCTCCTTCTTGGGATCGAGCGAGCTCTTGATGGATCCGTACATGACGTCCGTATCGCGGAATCTGCGGTTCGCCCATAGCTCCATGTCGTAGAGAAGGATGTTGCTATCCTTCGCGAACGAAGGCAGCTCCTTGAGTATCGTCGTCTTCCCCGAACGTCTGACTCCGGTGATGACCTTCACGTTCCTGTTACCCACGAACGGTG
>DAXO01000025.1 GCA_002506425.1 Methanomassiliicoccaceae archaeon UBA480
TTGGGGGCCCGCAAGGGCCCCCTCATCACAGTTCATTCTCACACTTGCTGAATCACTGAATCACGCTAAACACGGCGTCCGCTGTATTCTTCCGGGCGCCCTCCTTACGTCCGGGGATCTCTCTCCCCGGACGGTTCCTCCGGGTTCCAATCCTACCCCTCCAATGGGATTAAACGCATCATCCGCATCCACCCGGTCATGACATCCCATCGTCCGCTTCCGGCGGTTGCAGTCAACGGGGAGGACCTCGTCTTCGACGAGGGATCCACGGTTATGGACATCCTGGTCTCCAAAGGCTTCGACCCTTCTCGCGTGGCCGTCGAGATGGACGGCAGGATATGCCCCCGTGCCGAGTTCCCTACGAGGAGGATCCTGGGCGGGGAGCGCATGGAGATAGTCTCCTTCGTGGGCGGAGGATGACATCGTGTCCGACGATCTGGTCATAGGCGGGCATAGTTTCCGTTCGAGGTTCATCCTCGGATCAGGCAAGTTCTCTCTGGAGATGACTCGCAGGGTCATCGAGGAGGGCGGTGTGGAGATGGCAACCCTGGCCGTCAGGCGCGCAGGCACCGGTGGAGAAGGGGATGTTCTCGACAGCATGCCCGAAGGCATCACCCTGCTTCCCAACACCTCCGGCGCCAGGAACGCCGAGGAAGCCGTTCGCATAGCCCTTCTAGCAAGGGAGCTGGGCTGCGGGGATTTCGTGAAGATCGAGATCATCCGCGATAACAGGTACCTCCTTCCGGACAACGCCGAGACCGTCCGCGCGGTCCGTATGCTCTCGGACGAGGGCTTCATCCCGATGGCTTACATGATGCCGGACCTCACCGCGGCGCGCGACATGGCCGACGCGGGAGCGGCGGCCGTCATGCCCCTCGGAGCACCGATCGGGACCAACCGCGGGCTTCTCACCAAGGACTTCATCCGCATGATGGTCGAGGAGCTCGACGTTCCGGTGATAGTAGACGCTGGTATCGGAAGGCCCTCGCAAGCCTGCGAGGCCATGGAGATCGGCTGCGCCGCGGTCATGGCCAACACCGCCGTGGCCACCGCCGGAGACGTTCCAGCCATGGCTCGTGCATTCAAACTCGCTATCGAAGCGGGCCGTCTCGCCTACCTGTCCGGCACCGGAAGGGTCCTAGAAGGCCGTGCCGAGGCGTCCAGCCCCCTCACGGGATTCCTGAGGTGAGGTCATGCCCTATCCGTACGATTGGATGGAGGACATAGGCTCCGACATCGGTGCCCGCATAGCCGAGGCGAGAGCCTCCTATGATCCCGATTCCTATACAGAAGAGGATGTCCGCAGGGCCATCCGTTCCGAACCCTCGATCGAAGGCTTCGGAGCGCTCCTCTCCCCTGCCGCGGAGCCCCTCCTCGAAGAGATCGCCGTCCGCGCCAGGGAGGTCACCCGCGCCCGCTTCGGCAACTCCGTCTGCCTCTTCACTCCTCTGTACGTTTCCAATCACTGCACCAACAGGTGCGTCTACTGCGGATTCAACTCCGCCAATAGCATCGAGAGGCTCCGTCTCTCCCTCGAGCAGGTAGAGGCCGAGCTGGACGCGATAGCGTCCACCGGACTCGAGGAGGTGCTCATCCTCACCGGCGAGTCCCATTCGAAATCCGACGTGCCCTACATCTGCGGATGCGTCCGTCTCGCGGCGGAAAGGTTCGCCGTCGTCGGCGTCGAGGTTTATCCGATGAACATCGAGGACTACGCCCGCGTCCACGAGGCCGGAGCCGACTACGTCACCGTGTTCCAGGAGACGTACGACCCCGTCAGATATTCGGAGCTCCATCTCGCCGGACCCAAGACCGTGTTCGGATACCGCCTCGACGCGCAGGAGAGGGCCCTCATGGGTGGGATGCGCGGAGTGGCCTTCGGAGCCCTCCTGGGTCTGGGGGATTTCAGGCGCGACGCGTTCTCGTGCGGGATGCACGCCATGCTCATCCAGAGGAGGTATCCGTGGGCGGAGATCTCCATGTCCCTGCCGAGGCTCAGGCCCGCCCCCCATCTCGATCAATCGGCAGGCGTCTCCGAGGCGCAGCTGCTGCAGGTCTCCCTCGCGTACAGGCTCTTCCTGCCTTTCGCGGGGCAGACCATCTCCACCCGCGAGCGTCCCGGTTTCCGCGACGGCATAGTCGGGATATCGGCGACGAAGATATCCGCCGGCGTCAGCGTCGGCATAGGGGAGCACAGCGGAACCGGCCACGGCGAGGGGCAGTTCGAGATATCCGACCCGCGCGGTGTCGGCGAGGTCGTCGCCGCCCTGCGCGGAGAGGGCCTCCAGCCCGTTCTGGCAGATTACGTCCGCACGGAGCCGATAGCATGATCGCCGTGACATGCAGGAAGCTCTGCAAGCGTCCGTTCCTCGAGCAGATGGAGCTTCTGGCGGAAGCCGGTCCGGAGCTCGTCATCCTGAGGGAGAAGGATCTGGGTCACGAAGAGCTGGTCGCTCTGGCAAAGGACTGCTCCGCAATATGCTCCAGGCACAACGTCCCGTTCTCCATCAATACGGACATCCAGGCTGCGAGGGAGCTCCGCATCCCGAGGATCCATCTTCCGATGGACGTCCTCCGCGAAGCGGACATCCGCGGGTTCAGGCTCGTCGGAGCCTCCGTCCATTCGGTCGAGGAGGCCAGGGAGGCCTCATCGCTCGGAGTCCACTATCTCATCCTGGGACACGTGTTCCCGACGGCCTGCAAGCTCTGGGAGCCCTGCGGGACGAGGCTCCTCGAGGACGTGTGCCGCGCGGTCGATCTCCCTGTTTACGGGATAGGCGGGATATCGCCGGATAATTACGACAGGGTCCTGGAAGCCGGCGCCGCAGGCGCCGCGTGCATGTCCTCCGTCATGGAGGCGGACGATCCCGCGGAGATAGTCGATGCCCTCAGGCCCCCTGTCGGAGCATGGGGATTATTATCGCGCCGACGATGACGTTCCATGGACGAGGCGACATTCGACCGTGCGGAGGACTTCATCCGCAGTCTCTTCGAGGGCGAGAGCAGCGGGCACGACTTCTACCACAGCCTGCGCGTGCACGATCTGGCTCGGAGGATATGCGCAGAGGAGGGAGGGGACGAGGACCTCGTCCGTCTGGCTGCGCTGCTCCACGATGCCGACGACCGGAAGCTGTTCTCCACCGAAGGCTTCGCCAACGCCCGCCGCTTCATGGATTCCGAAGGCATCCTCTCCGGCATCCAGGATTCGGTATGCTCCATGATATCGCAGATATCGTTCAAGGGCGACGGCACCCGCGTCCCGGACACGCTCGAAGGGCGCATCGTCCAGGACGCCGACAGGCTGGACGCCATAGGCGCGATAGGCATAGCCAGGACCTTCGCGTACGGAGGGAGCAGGGGCCGCGCCATGCACATCCCCGGAGAAGCGTTCAGAGAGGGGATGACCGAGGCCGAGTACTACGCCAACAGGGGCACATCGATCAACCATTTCCATGAGAAGCTGCTGAAGCTGAAGGATCTCATGAACACGCCGGCCGGGAAGAGGATGGCCGAGGCCCGCCATGACTATATGGTAGGTTTTCTGGAGGAGTTCATGGCGGAATGGGACGGTCTGCGCTGACTCGTTCCGCATGCTGTTTCGGAATCGCAGTCCGGTCGCATCCTGCAATCGGTTCTTGATGAATGACAGTCCGTCAGGGCCGTTGTCGATTGTCTCGACGATCACTCTGGGGGTCTTCGAATGGAAGCATATCCCGTACAGGACCACTTTGCCAGGCATGCCGAGGTAGTAGCGCTTCTCGTGGATCTGCGCCATCGCGTCCTCCGCTCCCTTCTCCAGATCCTCGTCGGAATCCGCGCATTTCAGCTCGAAGATGAGATTCGGGAAGCTCGGATGCTTGGACCTCATGAGGATGTCGATCCTCCCGTATCCGTCCTTGACCTCGGTGCGGACCTCGTATCTTCCGGATAGGGTGTGCATCACGGTCATAAGGACCATCTCGTACGCGTTCTCCCTCAGGTTGAGGTAGTCTCCTCCGATGAGGATGCGCTGAAGGGCATCGGTCATCGCGTCGGCGTCTCCTTGGAGAACGGCTTCCGCGAATTGCTTGAACAGCTTCGTGCTGATGGGCGTGATTTTTTTCACGATGCGGTCCAGCATCCCGCGGACCTCTTCGTTTGGCATAGATACGATGTATCCGTCGTTCCCTGAGGGAACGGCCTTGAGATAGCCAGACATGGCCATGAGGCTGAAGAGGGATTCGTCCTCGGACGACACATCGTCGAACGACAATGCAGGTGCAAGCTTCGCTTCGGCGGAGCATCCGGTTACCAGGCTGATGATGTCGGCATAGTTGTCATCGTCTATGCATTCGAGCATCCTTCTTACAATCCAGTCGCCTCCGGAATTGACCCAGTATGCCACAGGCTCGAAATTCTCGGATACGTAGTTCATGATGCTGAAAGGATTGTAGACTTCCGCATTCCCGAATCTGTATCCGTCGTACCAGGCCTTCGCTTCCTCGAACTTCTCGGGATGGTCGAAATCAGACAATATCTGTTTGACTTCGGATTCTGTGAACCCGAATCTCTCGTCCGATGCCTTGGAGAATATGTTGTTGACCTTGACGTTGTTAAGATCCGAGAATATGCTTTCCTTGGCTATCTGCATCACGCCTGTCACGTAGGCCATCTGGAGATGGTCGTTGTTCTTCAGGGCCTCGCACATGAACCCTCCGAGGAGATCCATCATCGGCCTGTGCGATTCGCTTCCGAAAGCGTCTGATACCGCGCGATCGTACTCGTCGATGAGGATGATCGGCTTGACGCCGTGATGCCTCTCCAGCATCCTGCACAGCGTAGGCACGCATTCGATGATGAAATCCTCCTCGATGCTTCTTTTCAAAACGCGGTCGAACAGATCCTTCTCATCATCGTAGACGATATCGGATTTCATCAGATAGCGGAATCTGTCGAACGTATTGTTCAGGACGCTTCTCATATGATTGACGAAAGACGAGAAGGTGTCAGCTTTCGTCTTTTTGAGATTTATATTGATAACTGGAAATGCATTCCTGTAGCAATCGAACTCAGGATGCTTCGAGATCTTCAGTCCGTCGAACCATGTGTTTCCCCTGTATTCTAGATTGAAGAACGCGTCCAGCATGGTGAGGTTCGTGGTCTTCCCGAACCTTCTCGGGCGTGTGAACAGATAGACTCCGCTGTCATTGGACGACAGGATGTCTCCTATGAGCATCGACTTGTCGACATAGTACTTGTCCTTTCTGCGGATTTCTATGAACGACAGACCGCTGGTGTCAATCTGCTGCTTCATGATTCGAGAATCGAGGGATGCTCTGATAAACGTTCGCAGTGCATTCATATTAGCCCGTCAGCATTCGTAGCCTTTGTCGCTTCGATAGTGGAATCCTACGGGACCATCTTTCTTGGAATCTCAATCCATCCAGAATGTCTTCGACACCGACGACGCAGATCCGGTGGCAGTCGCCATATGCCGTTCGGCAACAGGACGTCGGACTTTCTATATTCTACGGATTCCGTTGGTATGATTGCATTATCCGTAGCGAATCCACGATTATCGAACGTCAAACGTTATTCGGCCTTCAGAGTTTGCAGAAGTGCTTAATAGTGTCATCTTAGTCAGGTCATCATGCGCATAACGATCGTCGGGTGCGGTTCCATCGGCTCCAAGCTGGCCAGGGCCGCCGATGAGATGACCGAGGTCAAGAGGATCTACCTCATGGATATGGACCGTCCTCTCGCTGAGGAGCTGGCGGGCCAGCTGAAGAAGGCGATTGTGATCGAGAACGTGGAGGAGGAGCTCTACCACTGCGACCTCGTCATCGAATCCGCCTCGCAGGCGGCCGCCAAGGACATCGCCCCCAAGGTCGTCTCCAGAGGAGTCGACATGATGATGATGTCCGTCGGAGCCCTCGTGGACGACGATTTCAGGACCATGGTCAAGGAGAAGGCCTACCAGGCCGAGGCCAAGATCTTCATTCCCTCCGGAGCCATCTGTGGAACGGACGGGCTTAGGTCGTCGGCGGTCGGAAGGCTCGACGAGGTCGAGCTCATCACCACCAAGGGACCGAAGAGCCTCGAAGGCGTCCCGTACATAATCGATCACGGCATAGACGTGGACAAGGTCAAGGAGCCCACCGTCATATTCTCTGGCTCCGCCAGGGATGCGGTCAGGCTGTTCCCCAAGAATATCAACGTTGCCGCCACCGTCGCCCTACTGGGAGTCGGATTCGACAGGACCAAGGTCAAGATCGTCCTGGATCCGGCCAGTCACAGCAACTCACACGAGCTGAGGATTAGGGGCGAGTTCGGCGAGATGACCTGCCATACCTACAACGTCCCGTCTCCGGACAACCCGAAGACCTCGTACCTCGCATCCCTCTCCGCCATCTCGGCCCTGAAGAGGATCGTTGGGAACGAGTGGATCGGGATCTGATTCTCGAAGAGGGTCGGCCCCGTCAGGGGCCGTTCCTCGATTTCCGCTCAGATGGAGCTCACAGGCAGCGCGAAGACTCCTTCCTTCACAGGATATGCGTCGCGGCACAGGCACAGGATGCATGATTCTTCCATCCTGTAGACGGATCCCTTCAGTCTGTCGAACGATTTCGCATCCCTCGCCTCGAACCTCATCCCCGCCTTGCATTCCACCAGCGTCAGCCCCCCGTTCCTGAGAATGACCAGGTCGATCTCGTTGTTCGAGGAGTCCCGGTAGAAGTAGAATCCTGCTTCCTCCCCGTTGTTCCTGTAGGATTTGATAATCTCGTTCACCATGAACGTCTCGACCATGGGGCCTGCGAGGTATCCCGCGCGCAATGTCGCGGGATCGAACACCTTCGACAGATAGCATGCGAGCCCTGTGTCGCAGAAATAGAGTTTCGGATGCCTGACGATCCTTTTGGTCGCAGATCTCTCATAGTACGGCTGGAGCAGATGGACGATGCCGCCTGTCTGGAGCACGCTCATCCAGGATTTCACGGTGACGGCGCTGACGCCGACCGCTTTGGCTATCGTCTCGTACACCAGCTCCTGTCCCGTGAGGGATGCGGCGAGCTCGAGGAACGCCTCGAACTTCGACCTGTCCTTGAGGTTTATGATCTGAGAGACGTCGCGCTCGATGTACGACGACACATAGTCGGCGTAGAAGGTGGACGACTTCAGCTCCTTTTTCGCATGGAGCTCCGGGTACGAGCCGCGCACAATCAGCGAGAAGACGTCTTCGGGGGTCAGCGGGCACTCCGCGGCTCTCTTGTTGTTCAGCAGTGGATCAACTGCGAATGGAATCTCCTTCCTTTCATGGATCTCGCTCAGGCTCAGCGGCGACATCTCGATGATGGACACGCGGCCCGCCATCGATTGGGTGACCCCTTCCATGAGGTTGTATGCCTGGCTCCCCGTCAGGATGTACATCCCTTCTGCTTCTCTGCCTTCGGCCCTCGTCCTGTCCACGGAGGCTTCTATCGAATCGAATAGCACCGGGGCGTATTGCACCTCGTCGATTATCACCGGGGCCGGGTGCGCCGACAGGAAGTACTCCGGGTCATCGTTCGCTGCCCTGCGATGAGCGGGCTCCGCCAGCGAGACATAGCCGAATCTATGCTTCTTCGCGATTTCCAGGCATACGGTCGTCTTTCCGCATTGGCGCGGACCCGTTATGAGGACCACGGGCTTCAGAGCAATGCGCTCCTCGATGAGAGGCAGGACCGTACGCGGTATCATGGAAGTCGGAACGTCGTGAAATTATATGTAAATTCTGAAGTACAACTTTAGTTTTGCACGATTCTTGAATCATCGGGGGCAGCAGCCGTGCCGTTTTCCGTCCCTTCCGCGACATCCTTCAGCTTCCAGGCCATGCATGTAGGGATGGAAGTCGCCGTGCCCTCCTTGGGCGGGTTCCTGGACAGGACGATGGCCTTCTCAGGGGAGAATCTGTCGATGTAGAACTTCAGACTGGTCGCTCTGACCTTGGTTCCCGATTTGACTTCTATGGGAGCTGCCCCGTGTCCGGTCTGGATCAGGAAATCGACCTCGTATTTGCCGTCCCTCCAGTAGAATGGTTCCCTTCCGAAGGATGATACGATCTCGTTTAGGACGTAGTTCTCCGCTACCGCACCGCGGTAGCTGGAATCGGTCGCATCGTCCAGACTGTCATAAAGATATGCGGCCAGTCTTGCATCGGACATCCTGGAGAGCAGTCCGCAGTCGCAGACATAGAGCTTGAAACGGGATGCGTCGGCAGATGCGGCGAGCGGGATCGACGGCTTCTCCGTGCATACGACGCGGTGGACCAGATTCGCCGATTCGAGCCAGGAGACGGCATCATCCAAGCCTCTTCCGCGGCCGGATGCTTCCACACTGCTGTAGTAGAATCTGCCGTTCTCCTTTGCCAGCTGTACCGGGATGGATGTCCAGACCCTGTGGACCTTCATGGCCATGTCGTTCGGCACACGCTTGAGGAAATCCGCCGCGTACGAGTTCAGGATGCCGTCCTGCACTTTGGCCACCGCCGATTCGTCGTGCGTGTCGATCCATGTCTGAACAGCCTCCGGCATCCCTCCGACGAAAAGGTATCTCCGGTACTCCTCGTTCAGTTCTCCCAGCAGGGCGTCGGAGACGTTCGGGTATTCCTCGTCGGCCCTCTCATAGAGCATGGACCTTCCGTTTGCTACGAGCCATTCGCGGAAGTTCATCGGTCTCATGACGAGCCTGTCCACCTTGCCGACCGGATACGATGCATTCTCTGCCCCGGGAAGCGAACCCGCCCCAACGATGTGGAGGTCTCTCATCTCCTCGCAGAAGTGCTTCAGCGATGCAATCGCGGCGGGACACGACTGGATCTCATCGAGAATCACGAGGGTGGATCCCGGTTTCGTGGTCGTTCCGAACACGGCCGAGAGGTCTTCGAGGATCCTCGAAGGATCCAGATCCCTGTCGAATACCTTGCAGGCGTTTTTGGAGCGTTCGAGGTCGACATAGAGGACATCCTCATAGGCTTCGGAACCGAATTCCTTCAACAGATAGGTCTTTCCGCATTGGCGGACGCCGCTGACCACCATCGGTTTTCTGGAGAGGTCGTCATGCCATCTCCTCAGTTCCGCCATCGCCTCGCGCCATATGGATCGCCAATCATACCGGCAATACATGTAACGTGTGGCACTGATTTCTGGAAATATCGTGTACAAATGGCAATAATTTCCAGAATTGTCTGCCATTCCGTCCGGATATCGAAAGAATCCGTGTTTCGAACCAGCTCTCCAGAGGAATCCGGATCTCTCCTGTCCTACGCCTTATCTACGGAGTCGCCGATGTCCGGTCATGCAGAAGACGAGGGCCGAGAGGCTCATGGAGAACGCAGAGGGAATGGATGCCGTCGTCATAGCCAACGACGGGGAGCCGTTCCTCGATTCGGCATTCTGGTACGTTACAGGACAGACCTCCGGAACGTTCGAAGGTAGCTTCGCGATAGTCGGGCCCAACGGGCTCGACGTCATCGTGAGCATCCTCGAGGAGGAGGGTGCCCGCCAGGGCGAAGGGAACATCCACGTCTATCACGACAGGAAGGAGCGGGACCAGTTCATCAAGGATGCCCTCAAGGGATGCTCCAAGGTCGGATTCAATGTGAACAGCGTCTCGTACGCAGCTGCGGAGTACGTCCGCAAGACCGCCGAGATCGAGATCGTCAACGCCTCCAAGGCGATAGGCGACACGGTGTCCGTCAAGGACGAGAAGGAGATCGAGGCCACCAGGAAGGCGTGCAGGATATCCTCGCAGGTGGCCGCCGAGATCCCCGACATGCTTTCCGAAGGCGTCTCCGAGAGGGAGGTCGCCGCCAGGATGGACAACCGCATGCGCGAGCTCGGAGGAACCGGGAACGCGTTCGACACCATCGCCGCCTTCGGCGCATGGTCTTCCATGCCCCATCACATGCCCTGCGACTACAGGCTTCAGAGAGGAGATGCGGCCCTGTTCGACTTCGGGACCAAGTACGACAGGTACTGCTCTGATATGACCCGCACCGTGTTCCTCGGGAAGCCGCAGGATGTTCTCGAAAGAGCGTACGACGTGGTCCTGAGGGCCCAGGAAGCCGGAATCGCCGAATACCGCGCCGGAGCCAAGGCCTGCGAGGCCGATCTCGCAGCCAGGAAGATAATCGATGAATCCGAGTTCAAGGGCCGCTTCATACATTCGTTCGGCCACGGGATTGGGATGGACGTGCACCAGCACATCTCCGTCTCTCCCAGGTCCGAGGACGTCCTGAAGGCAGGGAACATAGTGTCCGCCGAGCCCGGAGTGTACATCCCCGGAGTCGGAGGGATAAGGATCGAGGACACCGTCCTCATAACCGAGAACGGCTGCGAGGTGCTCACCTCCTTCGATCATTCCTTCACGGTGGTATGATGGAGGCCGTCGTCGTAAAGGCGGAGCAGGCCCAGGACGTCCTCCATGCGGCAGTCGACAGGATGAGGGACCTCGGAGCGGAGTTCGCCGATGCGCGCTCCCAGACAGTCAGGGTCACAGGGGTCAGCACCATCAACGGGGATATCAAGCAGCTCGTCCAGAGGAGCACCGGAGGCGTATGCCTCAGGGCTTGGACGGGGGGCCGCTGGGGATACGGGACGATAACGTCGTTCGACCGCGAAGCGGTTCTCAGAGCCGCGGAGGATGCCGTGTCTAATTCGAAGGGCGACGGCATCCCCGGCCTGGAGCTGGAGCCTTCCACCGTCACGGGTTCGTACCGCGCCAAGGTCAGGATACATCCCGATTCAGTCGATCTGTCGGAGAAGGTCTCCGCCGCGCTCGATCTCGACAGGGCCCAGGCCGTGGACGACCGCATCATCAACCGCGCCGGAGCATACTCGGAGGAGGTCAAGACCAACGCGCTGGTGAATTCCGCAGGCTCCGACCTGAACTGGGAGGAGGTCCGCACCATATGCCGCGCAATGTCGATCGCCGCCGACGGGCAGAGGATGGAGCAGTACTACGAGGGTCCGGACAGCACGAAGGGATTCGAGGTCGTGAAGGACTCCGACCTCGAGGAGATCGGCCGCACCGCGGCCAGGGAGGCCATCGCGACCCTTTCCGCAGACCGCGCCCCGTCGGGAAGCATGACCGTCATCTCCGACCCGATGGTCTCCGGCCTCCTGGCCCACGAGGCCATGGGACACGCGTCCGAAGGCGACGAGATAACCAAGAAGCGCTCGTTCCTCACGGGAATGGTCGGAAGGCGTGTCGCATCCGACATCATCACGATGTACGACGACGGCACGGTGCCCGGAGCCCACGGCTCCATACCGTTCGACGACGAGGGCACCCCCTCGTCGAAGGTCACCATCATAGACCGCGGGGAGTACAAGGGCTACATGCACAGCCTCGAGACCGCCTCCAGGCTCGGTTGCCGCCCGACCGGCAACGGAAGAGCGGAGGACGCCGGGAAGAGGGTGTGGGTCAGGATGACCAACACGTTCTTCGGTCCGGGCGAGTGGGACAAGGACGAGATCGTAGCCGACACTAAGGAAGGCATCCTCTGCGACAAGATGCTCAACGGAATGGAGGATCCCGTCGGCGGATGCTTCGAAGCCAAGTGTCTCCGCGGGTATCTGATAAGGAACGGGGAGATCGTGAAGCCCGTCCAATCCTTCACGCTCACAGGGAAGTCCATAGACATCCTCTCCTCCGCGGATGCTCTCTCCAAAGAGGTCGTTCTCGATGGAGGGATGTGCGGCAAGGGCATAGAGGACTGGGTCCGCGTCTCGACCGGAGGTCCGTACATGCGCGCAAGGATGATCGTGGGGGGAGGACAGTGAGCATCGACCCCTATGTGGAGAAGGCCCTCCGCACCGTCGAGGGCTACGAGCAGACCGAGGCGTATGCATCGGAATCCGTCATCCATACGGTGTACATCGACGGCACCCGCATCAGCAACATCGAGACCAAGAGGGAGTCCGGCCTGATGATCCGCATAATGGACGGCGGACGCCAGGGCAAGGCATCCGTCGTTCTCGGAGGAGACTCCTCCGTTCCCGAATGCGCCAGGATGGCCGAGAACGTGCTCCGCTTCTCTCCCGAGAGCGCGGAGAAGAGGTCCTTCGCCGTGCCCGGGAAGGCGAGGATCGCGAGCCCCGATGTCTGGGACAGGAAGGTGGAGGATGTCACGCCCGACACCCTGAGGGAGCTGGCCAGGGGACTGATCGACTGCTGCGACGTGGATATCCCGAGGGCGCAGATACGCGTCTCCACCAACGTTTCCAGAGTGATGAACGGCAACGGCGTCGACGCATCCCACAGGAGCACGCTGGTATACGGGCACTTCACATCCATGTTCAGAGGCGAGCATCCCGGCGAGGGCGCGGAGACCTTCCACGGCACGCACCTCGACATCCCTCTCGAATCCATAGGGGAGTCCCTCTCCAGGCAGGCGAAGGATTCCGCCACGGCCAAGGGATTCGACGGGCACGAATCGCTCTCCATGATACTGCCTCCGGGGCAGCTGGGCGAGATGCTGCTAACATCGATGGGCGCTGCGGTCAACGGCGAGAACGTCAAGTACGGAAGGAGCGTCTGGAAGGATTCCGTCGGAAGCCCGGTGGCATCCGAGAAGCTCACCGTGACGGACGATCCGACCGTCTCCGCTCCGCTTTCCTGCGTCTTCGACGACGAGGGGACCCCTTCGGACAGGCGCACAGTCATCGAGAACGGCGTCCTCAGGTCGTTCCTGAGGGATTCGTTCTGCGGCGAGAGCACCGGGAACGGCATGAGACGTTCGAGCGTGGAGGCCCAGGGAGCCTTCGAGAGGACGCCGATCGTCAAGCCCCTCAACATGACCGTGTCTCCTGGGAGATACTCCAGGGAGGACATCATCGCTCAGACGGACAGCGGGATCCTGGTGGAGAGGTTCGCCAATCCGGAAGCCGACGAGCTGTCCGGCAGGTTCGGACTGAACGTCCGCTGCGGCTACATCATCAGGAAGGGCGAGATCGCAGGGGTCGTCAACAACTCCCTGCTGATGGGAAACATGTTCGATGCGCTGAAGAGCATCGAGATGATCGGGAACGATCCGGTGCAGACCGGCGTCCTGAATGTTCCTACCATGTCCTTCTCCGGAACGGAGCTGGCCGGGAATTGAAACCGATCGGAGCGGCGCGGAGAAGCGCCGTTCCGGTCATCCTTTCCTTTCGGAGAGGTATCTCCTTCCATTCTCGGTCGTGCGGTATCTCTGATTC
>DAXO01000076.1:0-9631 GCA_002506425.1 Methanomassiliicoccaceae archaeon UBA480
AAACTATGGTATCTCGCCCTCTTATTTCGGAAGAAGTCGCCAACCAGATAAAATCCATGATTATCAGCGGTGAGCTGGAAGTCGGCATGCGTCTGCCGGCGGAGCAGGAACTGGCGCAGAAATTCAATGTCAGCATCCGCAGCATCCTCGATTCGGAAGGTGACGAGTACTACGGATTCACCGAGGAGGAGGTCTCGGAACTCATGTCGGAGATGGGCATCCCCGCAGACAGGATGTCCGAGATAAAGAAGCAATACGACGGATACCGCTTCGGGAACGCAGATGTCTACAATCCCTACAGCATCATGATGTACCTTTCCAACGGATGCGCCACGGAAGCATACTGGAACAACATGACCGGCGGCGGGTTGTCCGACACGCTCCTTTCCAATATGGGCGCTGAAGCGATGATCGAGCTCAAGGGACTCCGCGAGGACGCGGATTCCCGCATATTATCCCCGATCAGCACCCGCATAGCCGGTCCGGATGTCCTGACTCCGACGGCTGAGCCCTACGCCGTGTACTCATATCTGGCCATGGCCGGATACCTCAATGCCGTCAAGACGGGGGAGATCGAAAGAGGGATGCCCTTGTGCAGGATAGGCATGGTCAACGAAGAGGTGTCCATCGCATTCGATTCGCTGGCAAAAAGAGCTGCAGAAGTCGAGTTCGTAGCAGAGAGAGCCATCGACTCGATATACTGCGAGGATCCGACGATGCTGAAGAAGTACCTGGAATCCATGCTTTCCGAACCGGATTTGGATATAGATCCGTCGCAGGACGATGATCCTACCTCCAGAGACAACAGGTACCGCGACGTCATCATGGCGTATCTCGTAACGCCCGACCTCATCGCCAAGGAGGAGATGCCCAAAGGATACGGATATGCGGACATCTTCTTCGAGAAGACCGAATCGCATCCTCCTGTGGTGATAGAGATCAAGACCACGATGGACCGCTCCTGCGACCTGCCCTCCCTGGCATGCGATGCCGTCCGCCAGATCGATATGAGATGCTACGCTGAGGAGCCCGGAATGGACGATGCCGTGCTCGTCGGCGTCGCGATAAGAGGGAAGACGGTCGAGGTCCGCTTCGGCCGATCCGATCCTGCGGCATCCTGGAGACGCTCCGCCCGGATCCCTCGCGTCCCCGATGCGGAAGGGTCCCCTAAAGGATTATAAAACGCGCGACCAATCCCGCGCCCGATAACTATGGCCGAGATCGTCTACGAGATCGTGGAGAAGATTGCAGTCCTCTCCGAGTCCTCCAAAGGATGGACCAAGGAGCTCAACCTCATCAGCTGGAACGACAGGGACCCCAAGTACGACATCAGGGAATGGTCCCCCGACCACGAGAAGATGGGGAAGGGCGTGACCCTGTCCAACGAGGAGGCCGCCATCCTCAAGAAGGCCCTCGACTCGAGACAGATCTGAGTCCGGAGGAGTCAGCACGGCCGTATCCAACGTCGAGTATCTGGAGAGGTTCCTCAGGGACGTCGACAGGATGGCCGACGGCCGTCCCGGTGTCATATCCGGCGACAGATGGCTGGTCAACAACTACGATCCGGGCAAGCTCCCGATGCTCATACCCTATCTGGAATTCGAGGACTCCAACGTGTCCGCCGAGCTCATCACGCTGCTCGGAGACGTGCGCGAGCGCAGGATAAGAGGGGATGTAGAGAGGATCGGGAGGTCCGCCGGGGACAAGGTCTCCATGGCCTGCCTCGGATACCTGACCGCTCTGGCCCAGGACGACGAGGAGATTCCCAGGCTGTTCGATATAATGGAGCACGACCACGGCCCCGAGTTCTTCCGCGCGGCAAGGCGCATGGGCGGCATCGCCCGCTCCGAGGACGTCCCGCAGCTCAGGAAGATATACGGACAGGTCGGAGGATCCATGAGGGACGAGGTTAAAACCGCCCTCGAACGCACCATATCCCGCGATCCCGAGCTCGAAGCGAAGCGCGATCTGATCCTGAGCATGCCCGTCTATCCCGACGAGGCGGCGTTCGAGAAGTTCCTGGACAGCTCCCGGGACTACCTCGACGTGCGCTACAGGGAGAACGTCCTCCCGAAGGCGGAGATCAGCTCGTCGCTCTACAACAACGTGGCCCGCGCCCTCTCCAAGATGCGCACCCGCATGTACAACGAGGCGGACAATCTGCGCTACTACGGTCCGGACAAGGAGGACAGGTACCACGAGACGTCCGCCCTCATGGCATGGGCCGCCGACGACCTTTCTCACAAGAAGGTCCTGATCCCCGAGAGGGAAGCGAAGGCCCGCACCTGCCCCAGATGCGGAGGCATGCTCGTCTGCTACAAGGGCATATGGATGTGCCCCGACTGCGGCGGCGACCTCCGAGCCGATTTTAAATATCGGGATGGGATTGGGGAGGGTGAGGCGTTCAGGTAACCTCCGCTCCTTCCGGGAGTGGGAGAATTATTGGGATACCTTGAAAATCAAGGAGAAATGGAAATGGCATACGGAGGTTACAGGGACAGGGACAACGACAGGCCCAGGGAGTTCTTCAAGGCGGTCTGTTCCGACTGCGGAAAAGAGTGCGAGGTCCCGTTCAAGCCCACCCAGGGAAGGCCCGTCTACTGCAGGGACTGCTTCAGAAAGCACCAGCCCGCCGACAGGAGCAGGTACTGATCCCATCACGGCCCTGCGGGGCCATGATGAAACACTTTGGAAACCGGTTAGTTCTTCTCTCTCCCGTGGCCGTTAAGGAGCCAAGGATAATCGTACCAGCTCATGAACTTCAGCATCGTCGCGCAGATCATGCCGACGGACACGCCGATTATGAGAAGAAGCACCCCCGGGAGCACGCTCCCGCGGGAATAAACGACTAGTCCTGCGATTGCCGAGAGAACGGCGAGAAGCAGGACGATGCGGACAGCCGACCTCGTGCGGGGGACGTCCATCGCAGTATCCTTTCGCCCGATGTGTCCGAGGCGCTCTCGTCCCAGACCTCCACGGACTTGAACACCCACACGGCGACCGCGCGCATGTTCTTCCTTTCGAGCATCTCCCTCATCCTTTCGAATTCGGGACCCTCCGTGAGCCTTCCGACGGCCACTGCCTTCAGCGAGTAGCCGTCCTTCCCCTTCCAAGCCAGGAATTCGGCGTTGGGGCACTCCTCCAGGTACTGCGCGGTACGGTACATGTACGCCTCTCCGACGTACAGCCTGTCCTCGTCGTCGACGATGAGGCCGCCCAGTACTATGGAGTGCGGGAACCCGTCGGGGGACACCACAGAAAGGACCTTGTTGGAGTCGGGATGCCTGAACATCCTCAGAACGGACTCCGGGATCATCGCCGCTCACTCCGTCTTCTTCTTGAGATTCGCGACGCCCATGGCCGCCAGGTAGACCGCGCTGGCGACTATCAGGGGAACGAACCACATCATATCGATTGCCATGGAACCCCGATTCCTCTACCCGTAGTTAAAGGCACTGGCCTGCATCCGGCGGCGTTTCACGGAGATGCTGGACGACCATCCTGAGCTGCCCGTCCTCGAAATACGGTATCGTGGAGCAGTCGTACCTCTTGCCCGTGGACGGTATGAGCCTGCGGACGACGGCGGGTCCTCCGAATCCGGCGAGATTGACCGTGCAGTCGCTGCACGGCACCGTGTTTCCGAACAGCGTGTAGCACTTGACGCCGATGACATCGTCCACGGATCTCCCGAACGCCTTCTCCGCAGCGCGGTTCATCCATATCACCGTGTGCTGGGAATCGTGGATTATGATTATGTCGTCGATCGCGTCGAGTATCATGTTCATGAGCTTCTCGGTGTAGATGTCGCCCTTGTCGTTTCCGCTATCCATTCTATGCCCCGCTTCCGGAATCTCTTCACGGGCTTTTAAGCATGCCGTGGCCCCGATTGCAGGGTTCCGCAACCGTCTCAGCGTCTTGCAGACTACTGTCTACGAATTTCGTAGCGATAGAAGCTTAGGATTGTGGATAATGGAAAAGATAGGGGCTAGTTCGCATCGATAGACCTGTTGTTTTTTATACGGCTACTGAATTCGCCACCCCTAATGTGCTACGATGTCGTCATCATTGGAGCGGGATGCGCCGGTCTGACCGCAGGGATTTACGCTCGGTCGAAACTCATGAAGACCCTCATCCTCGATTCCGGACGCGTCGGAGGACAGCTCGTCAGCCTGTACCCGGAGAAGGGGATCCACAACTACCCCGGATTCGAGACCATCCAGGCCAGGAAGCTCTCGGACAAGCTCTACGCCCAGGCGGAGTCCTCCGAGTGCGAGATCCACGAGAACGAGAAGGTCGACGAGATCCTCAACGGCGACAACGAGCTCATCGTCAAGACCCCGCAGGGCGAGTACCACGCCAAATCCGTCATCGTCGCCATCGGAATGGGCAGCTTCAAGCCCAAGAAGATGGGATGCCCGGGAGAGGACGAGTTCTTCGGAAAGGGAGTCACGTACATCCTTCCTGTCAAGGAGGAGCTCGTCGGCAAGAAGGTCACGATGTTCGGCGGAGGCAACAGCGCCATCGACATGGCCCTCATCGCCGATTCCGTCACCGACACCACGATCGTCCACAGGAGGGCCGAGTTCAGGGCGGACGAGTCCACCGTGAGGCACCTCAAGGACAGCAACATCAGGACCATCATGAACGCCAACCTCGTCTCGATCAACGGCAAGGACCATGTGGAGTCCGTCACCCTTTCCGTCAACGGGGAGGAGATGGTCGTCCCCACCGACCTCGCCGTCATCAACATCGGCATATCCGCGGATCTCGAGGACCTCAAGGTATGGGATCTGGAACTGGCCGACGACGGCCTCATAAAGGTCGGATTCGACATGAGCACCAACCGCCCAGGGATCTTCGCCTGCGGCGACGTCGTCAGCTACCCCGGCAAGGTCAAGCAGATCACGACCGCGATGGGAGAGGCGACCACGGCCGTGCTGATGGCCCACAAGTTCGTCAAGAAGCCCTACTGGTCCAGCTGAAAGGGCCGGGCAGGGCTCCGTTCTTCATACGGACATATTAATCGGAAGCATCCCTTCCGGCATCCGTGACAGATTTCGATTTCGCGGCCGAAGGGCTCGTCTCGGACAGGCTCGGCATCCGCGAAGGCTGGGTTACGGCCTCCGGCGGCAGGATCGTCGGCATGGGCTCCGGATCCTGCCCCGCGGATCCGGACGTCAGAGGATTCATCCTCGCCGACGTCCTGAACATGCATACGCACTGCGCCGACTACGGGCTGCGGATACCTCCGGGGATCTCGCTGCAGGACCTCGTGGCACCTCCGGACGGACTCAAGCACAGGTATCTCCGCGAGACGCCCCCGGAGATCATCGGATCTTCGATGAGGAGATTCTCCGACGCATCGCGCTCCGGCGGATCTGTAGGATTCGTGGACTTCAGAGAAGGGGGCGCGGATGGATGCAGACTGCTCAGAGCCAGCTCACCCGATGCCGTCATCCTGGGAAGGCCCGTCTCCCCCGAATTCGATCCGGAGGAGATAGACGCCATACTCGAGACGGCGGACGGGATAGGCATATCCAGCATATCCGACATGGACCACGGCTACATCGAGAAGGTGGCGGACGTCGTCCGCGAGCGCCGGATGATCTTCGCCATTCATGCCAGCGAGCGCATCCGCGAGGACATCGACTTCGTGCTGTCCCTCGATCCGGCATTCGTCGTCCACATGTGCGAGGCGACAGATTCGGACATAGCCAAATGCGCCGAGGCGGAGGTACCGATCGTCGTCTGTCCGACCTCGAACGCCTACTTCGGCAAGGTCCCTCCGATAGAGAGGGCGCTGGCCGTCGGCGCCGACCTAGCTATTGGGACCGACAACGGGATGCTCTGCGAGCCGGACATGATTTCCGAGGCCGCCGCTTTCGCCGGCCGTCTGGGGCCAGGCGACGACAGGACTCAGGCCCTTCGCGCGCTTGCGCGCGTTACTGGGAAGATATTAAATGCAGTCGAAAGCAATCATCCGTCAACAGGTCCGGGACCGGTAACGGTGCTCCCCGCGCCGGATTTGGATGCGGGGACGGCGTTGAAGAACCGGGATTCACGGATCCGTCTGGAAGAGGAGGTTCAGAAGAATGTCGTTCAAGAACATACTCGTGCCGACCGACGGAAGCGAATACACCAAGGCAGCGGTCAAGAAGGCGATGGAACTCGCGAAGCTCGCAGGCGGGAAGATCACCGCCCTCTACGTTCTGGACCAGACCATCCTGACCAACATGCCGATGGACACCGCCGTCATGAACGTATACAACACCCTCGAGAAGGAGGGGAAGACCGCCGTGGACTACGTCCGCGACCTCGGAGCCCAGGAGGGCGTCGAGGTGGAGCTCTCCATCAAGGAAGGCACCCCGTTCAAGGTCATCCTCGACGAGTCGCCCAAGTACGACATAATCGTCATGGGCACCCTCGGCAGGACCGGCATGTCCAAGCTCCTGATGGGAAGCGTCGCCGAGAGGGTCGTCAGAGCATCGCAGTGCCCCGTCATGGTCGTAAGAGCCCCGGAGGCATCGAACTAAATGAGTAAGATCGTAGCGGACGTCATGTCCACGGCCCCCATAGTCGTGGAGGTCCCCGGTTCCCGCGCTGACGCGATCAACATAATGGTGAGGCAGGGCCTCACCGGCCTTCCAGTCGTCCGCGCGACCGACGGGAAGCTGATGGGCGTCGTCTCCAGAAGGGACCTGTTCAGGAACTTCGAGGAGCAGCAGCTCTCGCTCATCATGAAGAAGGGCTGCATGACCACCACCCCCGACACGCCGGTCGAGGACGTCGCCAAGGTCTTCAGCACCCACAGGATCCACAGGCTGCCCGTCGTCGAGGACGGGAGGCTCATAGGGATCGTCACACCCACTGATCTCCTGAAGATCGTCAAGGATCTCAAGACCGACATGGTCGCCCAGGACGTCATCCGCACGACCTGCGTCACCGCCTGGGAAGAGGAGCCCCTCTCCTACACCATCCCCGCGATGAGGATCAGCGACGTCCCCGCCGTCCCCGTTCTGGACAGCCATGGGAAGCTCACAGGCATCCTGACCGACAGGGACCTTTTCAGCGACCAGGCCAAGAACGCCGACGCGCTGAAGGAGCTCGGCATCGCCGACATAGGCAACATGGCAGGAGCCAGGAACGTGCTGCCGCTGTTCTTCTCGGCCACCGACAGGTACCTGAACGACGACCGCAAGGTCTGCGACGTGATGGTCAGGAACCCGTATTCCGTGTTCAAGAAGACCAACCTGTCCGAGATCGCGAAGACGATGCTCGCGAACGACTACGGCCAGGTCCCGGTCCACGGGAACAAGGACGAGCTCCTCGGCATGATTTATGATGTGGATGTCATTTGCGCCATAACGGGATCCAAATGAACGACAAGGAATCGAACGTCAACGCAGCCGACCTCATGTCCCTCTGCAAGCGCAGGGGATTCATCTGGCCCTCCTTCGAGATATACGGCGGAGTGGCGGGCATGTACGACTACGGTCCTCTGGGATGCTCTCTGAGGAACAACATCGTGGACGTATGGCGCGCCATCTACAAGGGCCGCGAGGGATTCATCGAGATCGACTCCGAGACCGTCAACCCCAGGGAGGTCTTCAAGGCCTCCGGGCACGTCGACGAGTTCTCCGACTACATCACGTACTGCACGAAATGCCAGGCCCCCTTCAGGGCCGATCATCTGGTCAAGGAGTTCTTCGAGAACGCCGACGTACTCGGACCGAAGGAGCTGGAGCAGGCGTTCATCGACCACGATGTCAAATGCCCCGAATGCGGCGGGGAGCTCGGCCCGGTGGACGAGTTCAACCTGATGTTCAAGACCAACATCGGCCCGGGATCCAACCGCGTGGGATACATGAGGCCCGAGACCGCCCAGGGCATATTCGTGAACTATCAGAACCTCTACCGCTACAACAGGGAGAAGATGCCCATGGGCGTCATCCAGACCGGCAGGGGATACCGCAACGAGATCGCGCCCCGCCAGGGCATGATCCGCATGAGGGAGTTCAACATGATGGAGGTCGAGCTCTTCGTCGACCCCGACGACAAGGACTGGCCCAGGTTCAAGGACATCGAGAACGAGGAGATCGACCTCGTGCCCAACACCGGCGTCGGCATGATCACGACCACGGTCGGAAAGGCCGTAGAGGACGGCATCATCGCCAACCGCGTCCTCGCCTACTTCGTGTACACGACGAGGCAGCTCCTCGTTAGGCTCGGAGTGGATCCCAAGAGGCTCAGGTTCAGACAGCACGACAAGGACGAGATGGCCCACTACGCGGCGGACTGCTGGGACGCCGAGGCGCTCCTGTCCTACGGGTGGACGGAGATCACCGGGATCGCCGACAGGGGATGCTGGGACCTCTCCAGGCATGCCGAGTACTCCGGTGCGGACCTCACGCACTTCAAGAGGTTCGACGAGCCGAAGGAGGTGGAGGTCGACAAGGTCAGGGCCAAGCACAAGGCCCTCGGACCCGAGTTCAAGGGCAAGGCCAAGGACATCGCCGCCGCCATGGAGACCAAGACCCCCTCCGACGTGAAGGACGGGAAGCTCACGGTGACCGTCGACGGAGAGGACATCGTCCTCGACGACAGGTTCTTCGAGATCGCCAAGGTCAAGGAGAAGATCACCGGGGAGCGCGTCATCCCCCATGTCATCGAGCCCTCCCACGGCTTGGACAGGATATTCTACACGGTTCTCGAGCACTCCTACTCGCACAGCGACGAGGAGGACTACACCGTCCTGAGGCTCAAGCCCGAGGTCGCCCCCATCAAGGTCGGAGTGTTCCCCCTGATGGAGAAGGACGGCCTCGACGACCTCGCCCGCAGGATCTACGAAGGCGTCCACTCCCACAGGGTCGAGGCGTACTACGACGGGTCCGGAACCATCGGGAAGAGATACGCCCGCATGGACGAGATCGGTACCCCCTGGTGCATAACCGTCGACTACGACTCCCTCCAGGAAGGCACAGTCACCATCAGGGACAGGGATTCGAAGGAGCAGAAGCGCATCGCCGTGGATGATGTGCCTACTGTGATCGACTCCCTCATAGCTGGAAAGCCCTTCGCACAGCTTTGAGTATTTAATACTCACGGTTGCAATCAAACTTCTTCCCGCTTCTCGCAGGCGGCCGCCCCGGAATCTGCGGATTCCGAGGGCATTTCTCCGCAATACG
Source organism: Methanomassiliicoccaceae archaeon UBA480 (assembly GCA_002506425.1). Classification (GTDB taxonomy): domain Archaea; phylum Thermoplasmatota; class Thermoplasmata; order Methanomassiliicoccales; family Methanomethylophilaceae; genus Methanoprimaticola. The sequence continues at coordinate 9,186 of DAXO01000076.1, forward strand.
CATATTCCAGGCAACCTGTTATATGTGTGACATGCAGATTCTTCATCCAGAGGTGTAAAATTGGGCGTAAAAGACCTAGAGGACCTGAAGAAGCTGGCCATGCTGAGATCGCAGATCGACGGCATATCTGTCCAGAACATCATGTCTACCGAGTTCCCCACAGTGTCCTCGGACGAACGCATCGCGGATGTTCTCGCGGTGATGAAGGAATCCACTTACCAGGACGTCCCCGTGGTGGATGACGGTGAATACATCGGTATGGTGAGTTACGCATCAATCCTCAGAAAGAAGAGCGTCACCCTGGATGCCAAGGCCAAGGGATTCGTGAAGAGCCTCCCTACCGTCTCTACGGACATGGAGATCACGAAGATCGCCGAGATGATGGTCTCCACGAACAGCAGGCAGCTGCCCGTCGTCGTCGGGAAGAAGGTCACCGGCATCATCGA
>DAXO01000076.1:9637-9780 GCA_002506425.1 Methanomassiliicoccaceae archaeon UBA480
GAGAGGAACAAGCTCATCGAGATCGTGAGGAACATCAAGGCCCTCAAGGAGATCAAGGTCTGGGAGATCATGAGCAACCCGGTCGAGTCCGTCAAGGCGAACGACCTCATGGACGACGCGCTGGACATCATGATCCGCGAGGA
>DAXO01000052.1 GCA_002506425.1 Methanomassiliicoccaceae archaeon UBA480
GGCCGTGTCGTCCAGATTGTGCCCCGTGGCGAGGCATCTCGCTCCGATGCGGCGCGCCTCGTCGTTCATGAGCATGCGGCGGAACACGCCGCAGTACGTGCACGGGCTGCTGTCTCCCGACACGGGGGCTACCTCGTCCATCGTCACGCCGAGCTCGGAGAACGACCTGAGGTGGAACTCCACACCGTTGTCGCGGCAGAACCTCCTGACGACATCGACGCTCGGAGGGCGGTAACCCGCTATGCCCTCGTCAATCGTGATCGCATGCACCTCGACGCCGTTCCTGTCGTTGAACACCGAAGACAGGAGCTTCAGTGCGACCATGCTGTCCTTCCCTCCGGAGACCGCCACGGCGATCCTGTCCCCGCGAGACACGTCGATCTGCTTGCGTATCTCCCTCTTCACGCGCTTCTCGACGTAGCTCATGAAGTGCTCGGCGCACAGGTGCGTGCCGTTGTAGCGTATGTATGTTACAGCGTCGCGTCCGCAGATGTCGCAGGAGGTCGTCTTCGTCACCCTCCTCCAGCAGAGCCTGCATCTTCTCCGCCAGGATCTTGGACGGTATGTCGGGGAGGGACACGATGCTGACCTTCCCCGACTGGTCCCTGTCTATGGAGAGCCTCACCGCGCCGAGCTTCTCCAGATCCTGGAGGTACGTCCAGAACTGGGTGTGCTTCCTCGCGGCGACCCCGTACTCCTCGCAGGCGATGGCGTACGTCTTCTCGACGGCCGACGAGGGGACGGAGAGCTTGCTCTTCATCGCCCTGGCTACGGCCAGCAGCACCAGCATGCGGTTCACGTCGAGGGACCTCAGCTTCGAATCCGAGATGGAACTGTAGATCATCGCCTTGGCGGCGCGGACGTGCTCTGTTGTCATCTCCCCGGCATCGTCCTCCTCGGCTATGTTGGCGGCGCGGTCCAGGAGCTCTATCGCCATCCTGGCGTCTCCGTATTCCGCGGACTCCTCCGCGATGAGCCTTATGGAATCCTCGGTGTACCTCCCCGGGTACAGGGCCTCCTCGGCGCGGGACGAGGCGATCTCCGTCAGCTCCTCCTCCGAGTACTTGTCGAAGCGCACGGTGTTCGTCCTGCGGAAGGTGGAGTGGGAGGCCTCGTCGAGATACCTGTCGACGGGCTCCTGCGTTATCATGATGAGGGATATCTGGGCCTTGGCGTCCGCCCTGGAGCGCATCAGCTGGTAGACCAGGTCGGTAGAGCCCTTCTTGAACAGGACGTCGACCTCGTCCAGGATCACGACGAGGCTCCTCTCGTTGGTGGCGAAATGCTGCGCCAGGACGCGGGCCATCTCGTCGGCCGAGAATCCGCGCTCGGGGAACCCCTTGTCGTAGTGGCGGATGAGCTGCACGAGCGTCCCCGCCTCGCTGGAGTTCCTGCAGTTGATGTACACGGTGTCGACCGGCCTCCCCTCGGAGGCCATGAATGCGGACATGTCCGAACAGAACCTGCGCGCGGTGACGGTCTTCCCCGTACCGACGCTTCCGACGAGCAGCGCCGAGCACTGGCGGCCCTCCAGCGCCAGAGGGCGGAACAGCGTCTCCAGCCTGGAAATCTGCATGCCGCGGCTCACCAGATTGCGCGGGACGTAGGAGAAGTCCAGGACGGACCCGTCGCGGATTATCGTCGACTTCCGGTCGAACATGTCAGGATACGGCTCCCAGGAGGAATGCGATCAGTCCCGCGAACATTCCGATCTTGGCCGTCTTCTCGGCCTTGCGCGGGCTCCTGAACACGATGAACGCGCTGTACAGGAAGACGATATCCGCGGCCACGACCGTGTAGTAGAGCACCCCGTACGTCCCCTCGAGCATCGGCAGCATGCTGAGGATCGGGCCGGAGATGAAGAACACGGCCGCCAGAGCGGACGATGCGCGCGCTCCTATGACCATCGGCAGGGTCCTGCGGCCCTCGTCCGAGTCCATGTCCTCTATATCCTTGGCGATCTCCCTTCCGATGGATACGAGGCAGGCCATGGACGCCACGACGATGTTCGCCCACACGTCTCCCACGACGGCGCCTCCCATGAGGAACAGCATCCCCGTGAGGACGGCTATGGTCAGATTCCCTACGAAGCCCCTCTGCTTGAGGAACAGCTCGTAGGAGAACATGAGCGCGCTGGCGACGGCGACCACCGCCACGCAGACCGGATCGAACGTGAGTGCGGAGACGGCGACCGATGCGACGAGCAGCCCCACTCCGGCGTTGCGGGCCTCCTCCGGCCTCATCCTGCCTGAAGGCACCGGCCTCTCGGGATGCGCCGTCTTATCGATATCGCGGTCTATGTAGTCGTTGAGGGAGTTGCCTCCCGCGATGAACATGAAAACTATCGCGGCGGATATCAGCAGGTTCGTCCAATGATCCGATATTCCCGTCCCTACCGCCATCACGGCCGCTATCATCACGCCGAGGATGCCCATCACGGCGTTCCCCAGACGGAACAGCTGAAGATATCTGTTCATCGACCGGTCATCGCTCTTCCGGATATATCAATGCCGATGAGGAGGCCTGTGCGGGCTTTATCATTGTATAACGCATGGCAGCCGAAGATGCTCATGCAGGCGCAGGATGTTCTGGGACTGGTGCTGGTCTACGCTGTGATAGGGTGCACCCTGGCTGCGGCCCTGTGCTGCAGGAGGAGGCATCCCGGTATCGATGCGAGGAAGGTGATCCATGCCGGAGTGGGCATGTTCGTGTTCGTCTGGTGGATCTTCACCGAAGAGTGGATCATGCTCGTGTTCTTCACTGTGCCCTTCGCTTTCGTCGTCCTGCTGGCGATGTTCGACGGGAACCCGGTGTCGAAGACCGATCTGGGAGCGATATCCAACGATATGGGCCACCGCATAGGGCTGTTCGTCTACGTCCTGAGCATAAACCTCCTGGTGCTGCTCTTCTTCGACGGGCACTGGACTGCCGCGACGATAGGAGCGGTCGCGATGACGTTCGGGGACTCGGCCGGAAGCGCGATAGGGAGGAGGTTCGGGAACCGCAGGATACTGAACGGGAAGTCCCTGGAAGGGACGATGGCGGTCTTCGCCGTCACGGCGGCCGTCTCGTTCATCGTTCTGACCCTGTACTCCTATCTGAACGGAGCGGGACTGTACGGCGGGGACGTGTCCGGCATCCTGCCGTCGTGGGCCATGTGCCTCGTCGCGGGACTGGTGGCCTGCCTGTCCGAGCTCCTGTGCCCCGGACAGTACGACAATCTCTCGAACTCTATGACCGTGGCCGTGGCCATGGTGCTGCTGGGGCTGTGAAGGCATGACCTGGTATGTCGTGGACGGGATGGACGGATCGGGCAAGAGCACCGCCGCGGACGTTCTAGTGGATAAGCTCGAATCCGAGGGCAGGAAGGTCCTGAGGATCGAGCATCCCAACAGGGCGACACGCCTCGGAAGGCTGGAGGCGAGGCTGCTTCTCGTCGATGGGAAGGCCGCGCTCGTCGCCTCCACCGCGCTCTATGTGGCGGACGTCGTCAGATCCGTTTGGAGGATGAAGCGCGCCCGCGGATTCGACGATGTCGTGTTCGTGAGGTACATCATGGCCGTGGCGTACCTGCCCGACGATCTCGCCGGAATGGCGTACAGGATATTCGCCAACGTCCTCCCGACGCCCGACGTGAGGATACTCGTGGACGTGGACCCCGAGACGGCCATGAGAAGGATCGAATCCCGCGGAGAGGAGCTGGAGAGGTTCGAGAGCCCCGAGAAGCTCGAGAAGGTCCGCGGAAGGATGCTCCGGCTGTCCGACGGATGGATCGTCGTGGACAACTCGGGATCCCCCGAGGAATCCGCGGACGGGATCCGCGCCGCCGCCCTCGGGAAGCGACGGCCCGGAGCCGCTCATCCGCTTCTAACCGCCGCTTCGAATCTGTCGCGTATCTCGGCGGCCTTCAGCGGGATGTTCGGCGAATCGGAGTTGAACACCCTTATCGGCACGTGCACGAATGCCAAGCATCCCCTCTCGGACACCGCCGAGCGGATGGATTCTGGATCGGAAGCCCTCTCCACGCGGGGAAGGCCGTATGCGGAGGCGACCGCGTAGAGATCCACGGCCGCATAGGCGGGATCTATCTGGTTCCCGGTTGATCCGAAGGTCCCGTTGTCCAGGCATACGACGGTCAGATTCGCCGGCCTGACTGAAGCCAGCACAGGCAGGAACGATGAGCCGAGGGTGCTCCCGTCGCCGTCGATCACGACCACGCGGCGTTCGGTGAAAAGGGCCATGCCGAAGCCGATCGGCGTCGCCTGCGTGTAGCTGCCGAGCATGTAGAAGTTCAGAGGCCTGTCCCTCGAGGCGTAGACCTCCTTGGACGGGACCCCGATGTTGGAGACGACGATGTCCCCCTCGCCTATGGAGGACATGACCTCGGATATCGCCTCGATACGGGTGAGGGCAGGCTCCTCGAACGGGGAGTCCGCCTGGCGGACGCTTCCCCGCCTCCTCGGAGGATACTCCTGGGGAAGGCGCTTGGAGCCTCCCCACAGCTCGGGCTTGATCAGGACCACGTTCATCGCCGATCCCGAGAACGCCTCCTCCATGGCCTCGCCCACGAGGGGGATGTCCTCGGCCTTCTCCACGACGCGGCATCCTATGCCGTATACGGAAAGGAGCTCCGGGATGCGGGAGTTGAACGGTATCTGGGCCTCTATCTTCTCGGATTCGGTCCCCCTCCAGCTCGCCAGGACGAACAGGGGGAGCCCGTAGCAGGCCGTGAGGGACATCATGGCGTTGAGCATGTTGCCCAGGCCGGAGCTCTGTATCGAGACCACCGCCCTCCTCCCCATGAGCGCCGTTCCGGCGCAAAGGCCGACCGCATCCTCCTCGCGGGTGATGTCGATGGTCCTGAACTCCTGGTGGAGCATGTCAGTGAGACGCTTGTTCTTGTCGCACGGGAGGCTGAACACGATGTCCGCCCCGGCGGATCTGAGCTGCTCTATGACTGCCTCCTCGTTCATGCCAGCACCTCCATGATCTCGTCCGCGGATGCATCCGCATCCAGAACGGCCTTCGGCTCTATCCTCGCCATGTCGAAATCCTCCCTGGAGCGCTCGATCCCGCCCCCGGTCATGTTCAGGAATATGCACGAGCCGGTATCGACCGAGCCCTCCTCGACGGCCTTGATGAGCGAAGCGAGAGCCACCGAGGCGGCCGGATTGGGTGCGGACGATTCCATCGAGTTCCACAGCTTCTCGGCCGATCTGGCCTCGGCGTTCGTGACCGTATGGAACCTGCCGTCCGTGGCGGCCATGGCGTCGTAGACGCCCCCGGCCATGGAGTACGGCGGCTTCCTGTTCGTCAGTACGTCGGCGTACACCTCGAAGACGTCCTTCTCGTCGCCGAGGTCCTCTGCGGTTATCTCCCGCCTTCCGGCGTTCCATGCCTTCGCCATGGGGACGAACGGCTCGTTCTGGGCCAGCTCCAGGCGGGGGAGCCTCTCCCCGTACCTTCCGTCGCCTATCAGGCGCATGGACGCCTCCCACGCCGCTATGCCTCCGGTCCCGCTTCCGACGGCCTGGAAGTAGTGGTCGGGAAGACGGCCGATGGAGACCGTCCCGTCCAGCATGACCGTTCCCATCCCGTCCCTGCGGGCGATGTTCCTCGCTCCGCCTTCGGGGACGTATCCGGACATCGAGGATATCCTGTCCGCGACGGCGATCGCATCCGCATAGTCGCCCCTGACGGCGAGAACGGTGGCGAATCCCCTGTCCTCGGTGACCGTCATCCCGTCCGCCGCGCCTTCGGGGACCACGACGACGCATCTGCGCCCGATCTCGTTCCCGATCTCGGCGAACGCCCTGGCGGTGTTCCCGGCTGAGGCGACCACGACGGAATCGTCGGAGAAGTCGCTCAGGCGCGCGTAGGTGGGCAGCGCCTCGAGCTCCTTGAACGAACCGGACACGGCCATCGCCCCGCGCTCCGGATAGTATCCGGTGAATCCGATCCAGAGATCGGAGAGACCGAGCTCCCTGGAGAGGGCCTCGCTCCTGAACGTGACCGGCCCCGCCCTGCATTCGAAGGTGCGGGACACCGGCAGCCAGTCGCGGAACCTGAACACGTTCCTCTCCGGGCCGACGGTCAGCCTCTTTGCCTTGTACCTGGCTCTGAGCAGCCCCTTGTGGCCGTTGGGACAGCTCAGGGTGTACCTCTCCTCGACCTCCTCCCCGTTCTCCACGCAGTACAGCGAATAGCTCCTCTCCATCGCGTCATCTCTCCATTCCATGGATCTCGTTGAACAGCCCGAGGGACCAGTCCCCTTCGCGGACCATGCGCTTCAGGTCCTCGCAGACCTTCAGCCCTATGCTCCTGCTCGACTGCCTCAGGCGGACCGGGACCCCTCCGGCCGGGCCGTCGGGGAATCCCACGGATCCCATGTCGCAGGAGAACGCCTTCCCGACACAAGACGATACGCATCCTCCGCAGTCCATGCACCTGCTCCTGTCGATCCCCTCGGAAGGGGATGCGTCCCTGGGGCAGAGGGCGTCGGCCATGCAGGTCCCGCAATGGAGGCACTTCGACATGTCCGCCTCGACGGCGATGTTCCCGCTTTTCCATACGGACGAGTACCTGTCGGATGCTATGGGCTTCCTGTCGCGCACGTCGCAGAGCGGGAGCTCCGCGTCCTCGTTGAGGACCGAGAGCCTGTCGAGCATGCCCTGGTCGAGCACCGGGAAGGCCGTTCCGACGGATATGGTGCATTCCGGGGAGACGGACGTCCTGAAGCCGCCCATGTACTCGGGCCTCATCAGGTGCATGTCGGCCTCCACCGACAGGTTGGGCTTGGCGACGTTGCTGCGCGTCCCCGGGCCCAGGACGATTCCCGGGGCTCCGTTGACGAACACGGCGGCGCCCGTCCTCAGGAACCTGCACTCGGGATCGTTCTGCAGGGGGTTGATGTCCCCGCATCCGCTGAACGTGGCTTCGCTCCATCCGCCCTTCATGGGTCTCGGGCCGCTGAAGATTGTGCCGACATCCCCGTCGGCCGTCGCGAAGCAGTTGTAGTTCTTGAAGAAGCTGCGGGTGGTGATCATCTTGGCGTACGGGATCTCGGACAGGGTCACCGTCTTCGACACTGTCCTTCCGTCGTCGGTGACGACGGACACCTCGATCCCCTTTCCCTCTACCATGTCCCTGAACAGATGCCCTCCGCCGTATGACGCGTCGCGGTGCGCCGTGCCGTTGACGGTGACGTCCACCATGCCGAGGGACTCGTTGGGGCACGGACCGACGTTCGCGGGCACGCCGTTCAGCGTCACGGACTCCGCACGCCTGAACTCGCCGGGGCCGCACAGGGGGATGCACAGCACGGCCATCGTACCCGATACCACGCCGAACGAACCCGCCGTCACCACGTCCACCTCGTCCAGTGACGGCTTCCTCCCATTGCGGACGAGCTCCTTGAACTCCTCCGCCGTGTACACGACGGCCTTCTTCGAATCTATCCTCCTCTGGATCTCCGATATCGTCCTGCTCACAGTATCACCACATCCTCTACCCTGACGTGTATCCCCCAGGGCTTGTCTATCACCATGTTGCACAGCGCGGTATGCGCCCGGTCCATCATGCAGAATCCGGGCAGGAAGTGCTGCCTCATCCCGAATCTCGGCTCACCCGTTATCGGGATCGCGCGCCCCTCGAATCCCAGCATGTGGTACATCTTGACCTCCTTCACCCTGTCGAAGCATCCGCGGGACAGGGCCGGTCCGAGCACATGCCCGGTTATGACTCCGGTCACGGGGTCGGCCTCGATCACCTTCATCACATGGTTCACCGGGCATCCCGCTCCCGCGGGGCGCCCGACCACTATGTCGCCGGGGACGATGCCCATCCTCTCCACGGAATCGGACCTGAACGGCAGGACGATCTTCCTCGCCGAGGGCTCTCCGGGGAGCGGGGCGATGACGTACTCGTACGCCTGCCCGACCACATCGATGCCGCTGTAGCGCGGCTGCGGGACCGCCATCGGGATGGAATCCGAAGGCTCCCTGTAGAACGGGCAGGAGTCCCTCTCCAGCGTTCCGGCCGCCACCCTCTCGACGTAAATATCGCAGGTCCTGCATCCGCAGGCTCCGCAGTTCCTCCCGGGAGGGACGAACTCACTCGCCGCGGTAGATGTTGTCGGCATCGTCGATCCTCCTGATCACTCCGAAGTGGTTCTGCCATCCCACGTCCTTCTTGCCTATGCATATGGTGCACACGCCGAGCGGAGGGTTCCCGCGGAGCGATACGCTTCCGTCGGCGGGCACGGGACGGACCTCGTCCATGCGTCTGAAAAGGTATCTGAGGCCGGTCCCCTGGATGGCGTTCGTCTCGACGATCTCCATGTCGGGGCTGACCTGCCTGATGCTCTCCCTGAAGACCTCCTTCTCCGCCTGGGAGATGAGGTCGGTCTTGGTGACTATGCACATGTCGGAGAGGTCGATCATGGGGGCCATCTTCAGCGGCGCGTGGGTTCCCGAAAGGGACGACATGACGCAGATCCCGAAGGAATCTGTGAAGTACGGGGTGCATCTGAGGCAGAGCCCGGCGCTCTCCACGATGAGGACGTCGGCGCCTTGGGAGACGGCCCATTCCATGGCGTCGGTGATGATCATGATGCTCATGTGGTCCGGGCACATGTCGCCCGAGTAGACCTTCCTCGCAGGGATCCCGAACTCGGCCTTCAGCTCCTCGTCCTCGAAGGCCTTGACGACATCGATCTTCAGGAACGCGGGGGAGCCTCCGGAATCGATGATATGGCGGATCATCTTCCTTATCACGGAGGTCTTGCCGGCGCTCGGAGGCCCGGCTACGACCATCAGACGGAGCCCTTCCATCGCTCGACGCCCCCTATGACCTCGCCGTTCCTGAGACGCTCCCTTATGACGGACAGCTGGGAGTCGAGGCTGCGGACCAGGTCGATGGCCTCCCTCTCGCTGCTCCCAGCTTCTATTATATCGGCGACCTCGCCGTTCCTCATGACTATCCTCCTGTCGGATATCATGGAGACGAACGGGTCGTGGGTGACGAATATCACGGCCTTCCTCATCCTCCTGAGGGCGTCGATGACCTGCTCCTTGTAGATCCCCGCGTTCTCGATCTCGTCGAGGAGGATGATCGGGGCGTCGGATATCAGGAGGGCGTCGGCGATCATGAGGGAACGGGTCTGTCCTCCGGAGAGGCTGGAGACCCTCCAATCGCCGTCGAACTTCTCGCCGGTGAACGTGTTGCCGAGGGCTATCGCCTCATCGACGATCCCCGGAGAGGTCCCGCGGGTGAGCCTGTGCATCTCCAGGAACTCCCTAACGGAGAGGTCGGCCAGGCATTTCGTGTTCTGCGTTATCATGGCGATGGGCTTGCAGGACGGGTCGCGGATGAGGGACTCGTCGGGCTCCTCGCCGTTGACGAGGATGCGCCTTCCGGTGACGGTGTCGCCCTGGGCGAACACCTCGATGTCGTTGATGAACGCGGTCTTTCCGGATCCGGTGGGACCGACGATGGATATCAGGTCCCCGGGGCCTATCTCCAGCTTGTCGAAGTTCTCTCTCCTTCCCGTCTTCCCGCAGCCCGGGCATACGGTGATCGTTACCTCTTCCATGATTCGCACCTGCTCCGTCCGGAACGCCGGACGGGCCTCTGGCCGCCGATGATGGCAGGGATATTTAACCCGAAGGTGGATTAATTATACAATCAGGATATAGAACGGGGATTATTGCAAAAAGGTAATCGGCGCCTAATTATACCGAGCGTCTGATGGATGAGGCGTGCACATAGAGCATGGACGGATCATCGTGGGAGAGACCTGCATCGACGCCAGGGTGGAGGAGGGTTTCCTCCGCAGGATCGAACCCCTGATAGCAGAAGCCAGAACGCAGATAGAATCGAAGATAGACTCCGATCCGTTCTTCGGCCTCACGTACGAGCCCTATTCCGCCTCTCCTGATGACGGAATCGTGGTGAGATGGATGTGCGCCGCGTCGGAGGCGGCGGATGTGGGGCCCATGGCTGCAGTGGCCGGCGCCGTGGACAGATACGTTGCGGAATCCCTTGCGGCGGAAGGATGCGGGTACATGGTCCTGGACAACGACGGCGACATCGCGATGCAGACAGACAGTCCGGTCAGAGTGCTCCTCTATCCTGGGGACGAGGGCTTTCCTCTATTGTCGGCGACGCTCGAGCCCGAAGGCTCGATGCTCTCGATATGCACGTCCTCGGGGAAGATCGGCCACTCCGTCTCCCTGGGGGAATGCTCCCTCGCATCGGTGATCTCGAGGGATCCCGCGCTGGCGGACGCCTGCGCCACCAGGCTCGGGAACCTCTGCAAGGGCCCGATCGACCTGGCGGCGGAGGAGGTGGGTTCGATAGCCGGAGTCCAAGGATGCTTCGCGATCGACAGCGGCAACGTGGCGGTATCCGGAGACTTCCCCCTGGACGGGCTCTCTCGATCGGCGCTCGCACCTTATGAAACCGGAGCAGGGGATGACGGATATCCCGTGGTCCGCCCACCTGTCGCATATGAGGTTGATCCCGAGACTGTCCGAGGGCATGTGCCCGCTCACCACGAGGGGGACGTTGGCCTCCCTCGCGGCATCGTAGTGGCTGTCCGGGAAGTGCATGCCTACGACGGTCCCGATCCCCGCCCGGGAGAGGGCCTCGTACATGGACTTGGGTCCGGACGTGCCGCCGGTCATCTTGCAGAGGATCCTCCCGCACCTGGAGTCCTTCCTGCCGACCATGATCCTCGGGCGGGCGTTGCTCCTGGCGGCGATGCGGTACTCCGGCTCGCCCATCAGGACATCGACGATATCGCCGAGCGTCCTCGGCTCCCTGCTCTCGAACAGGCGCGTGAGGTAGGCCTGGACCATGTTGTCGGCTGCGGAATGGACATTGAAAAGTGGGATGTCGAGGAGCCTGGCGGCGTCGACCGCCTGGTTGTGGTTGACGCCCATCATGTTCCTCAGGGCCTCGTCGGTGCGGAGGCCCATGATTCCTTCGGCCACGTTGATCGGAACTCCGACGGAGTGGTACATGTCGGCCTGCATGGACATGACCTTCGGGAACAGGACCCTGGAGGACCCGAGCGGATGGTGCCCGACGAGGGCATCGATGCGCCTTCCCTTCTCCCTGAGCCTGTCGGCGAGCAGGACCTCGCCGGTGCCGATGTCGATGCCCCACATGAACGTCTCCGCGTCCATGTCGCGGGCCTCCTCGGAGCCGCAGGAGAAGCGGCAGTCCTCGTACGGGTTCCACAGGCGCTCGGGATCGAACAGCTCCTTCTCGCTGTCCCCGGCGGAGTCGTATTCCCTGCGGGCGGCTTCGAATATCTCCCGGATCTCCCTCTCGGGACGGGGGTCCTCGGACATGCCGAGCTTGATGGCCATCTCGTAGGCCTCGTAGATCTTCATGACGGGGCGATGAGCGGGACAATAGAAGAACGTCTCTACTGATGCGGGAACGAAACCGCTGGGGGATTCAGAAAGAAAATTGGATGAGAGGCCCCCCCTGCTCGTAGCCGATTCGAGCAAGCCTCCCCCACGGACGATGCGCGAATCTATGCAGAAGTATGCGACCGGGCGGCCGGGGGCATCGGCCCCCGGCAGCCCGGCCATGGTCTCGAAGACAGCGCTGCCGTGCTTCTCGACCTGGAAACTGTTTCCGATGATCTCGGCTTCCCCGGGCCGATGTCATGCCTGTATGAAATTCACCGAGACCATGGACAGATCCGAACCGTAGGGGGAGAAGCCGATCGCCCCTCCCTTGTCCATAGGCACGGAGTACAGGATGCAGAATGTACTGGATCCGCCCTTCTCGATGAAGATGTGATAACCGCCGGGATTGCCCATGATACTCGAATCGAAAATATGCGAATGCTTGTCCGGCCTGTAAAAATCAGATCCGATCTTCATCATGAATGCATTGCTAGACATCATGATTCCGTTCTCGAAGGTCTCGTTCGTCACGGTGAACCTGTAGGCAACGAACCTGCACCCCTCTGCGGGAGCGGCGGTTCTGGTTTCACCGAACTGATTCTGATATTCGAATCCCTCCGCATATCCGTCCACCGCCTGGTATGTGACATCAAGCATGGGCAGCCATATCGCATAGAGGACGACGCTTCTTTCGCTCGGATAGAACCTGTCGCCGTTATGGTACACGTAATGCAGGTTCCTCGGATTCTTGTCCTCCGACCAACCGGCGAATGCATAGCCGTCGCGAAGGGGATCCCATGCCACGACCCTGCATGCATCGAAGTAGTCGAACCTGCACGTCGCAGGAGTCTCACCCTCCCCTCCGTTGAGATCGTAAGATACGTATCTGACGGGCTTCCAGACGGCGTACAGAGTCTTCGAATCCATCGTATAGAGCGTGGATCCATGGAAGTAGGTATTGAAACGGTCCGATCTGCTGGGCCTCTCGCACCATCCGCCGAATTCGTATCCATCCCTCTCGGGAACCAGATCGCATTTCACCCTGATGTAGCCGGGCATGGCCTTCTGAGGTTCGGGAGGCTCCCCTTCCGCACCGTTGAGATCGTACGTTATGAATATCCATTCGTCGGCCGCTCCTACCTGAGGTTCGGGCGAATCATCGGCAGCGATGATGAAGATGCCCGCGATCCCCAAGGCTACCAGGGCCAGGAGAATCGGGAACGCTGTCAACGGGTCCTTGACTCTTCCAGTCATGAATCAATCATGAACGGGAAGGATTCTTAATACTTGGGACGGAAACTGCACCGCTATACAATCGGAAGCAGGAGTCTGGATAATACATCCAAAACGACCGCTGATGAGGTCCTGAGAGAGCCTCGATGAAATCATCCCATTCTGATCCGGCCGATAGGCCGGATTCCTCTTCTCGGTGTCTCCGATTTTCGTGGCATGCCGTTCTTTTTATATATCAGACTGCCATGCATGGGTAGGTGGATTTGGATATATATCGATAAATCGATTATAATCCAAATCCAATCGACGAAAACAGAAAACGACACGAGAATCCGAGTCCACCGATGCCGAAGAGGCGAGAAGAAAGGTAACTCCCCCCGACAGTTTCCACACAAACGGGGGAGGCCATCCGGAAGTGTGTCGGATGACAGGGAAGAAGAGTATCGAGATAGCACATAAAGTCGACGGAAGAAAGCTCAGAAGAGGGAAAAGGGGCCGGTACCACCGCAAACAGATCGAGGGTAATGATAGACTGATCCGTTACGTACAACTCCTAATGGCTATCATGGAGCATCTGGAGGTGCCGGTTTACCGGCACCCGAAGAGCAACCATGTGTACAGCTACAGATCAAAGATCGTGATGCTGGTCCTGAAGGAGAGGCTGAAGCTCTCCTACGAGCAGTTCTGCGACGATCTCCCCAGCTACCCCCATCTTCTAAAGGAGATGGGAGTGTTCCACATCCCCCACAGGACCACCCTCATCAGATTCGCCAATGTGACTGATGAGCAGGATCTGCAGAACGTCATCGCGGCGTTCAGGCACTTCTGTCGCGATAACCGTGTACTCAGCATCGACGCTACCGGATTCAGCAACTTCTTGCGTTCGGCGCATTTCGCCAAACGTTGCAAGGATTTCGGGATAAAGGCCGAGCCCAGAACCTTCACCAAGTTATCGATAGCAGCCGACACGGAGACGCACCTCGTCGTTTCGGCGAGGGCGTC
>DAXO01000020.1:0-14833 GCA_002506425.1 Methanomassiliicoccaceae archaeon UBA480
CAGTCGCCGCCACCGTCCCACAGGGTCTCCAGAGGGAATTTCCAGAACTCCTCCTCGGAGCGGGATTCTGAATCCTCGATATACGGGATTGTCTGAACGAATTTGAGGACGAATTCTGCGAACGTTCTCTCGTCCATTCCCCGTCCCATATCGGAAAGGCGCACGGCAAGCCTCTTCATCGTCTCACTATTGTAGGAATGGAATGTCTCGATGTGCTTCTGATCGCTCTGGAAGAATCTCGCCAGGTACGGATGGTCGTAGCTGTCGGCATACATCTCGCTGAACGGCACTGTTTCGGATATGGAATATTTTGTTCCTTTGTACTCCCACTCGATGGAGAAGATTCTATCATCCTCGACGAGGAAGCGGATGGTGCGTGTGGAACCATCCTTTTCGATGGAACCTTCGTAGAGACCCGGTCTGAGCGTGGATAGGCTGAATTGAGCATTGCCCTCGGCATCGCGTACGACGCATCCTTCGAATCCCATCCCGTTGATCTCGGAACCGTCGTCCACGACGGTGTAGCGCAGGTCGGTGGCCGCCGTTATCCGGTCGGACGGTGAGGGACGATTGAACGTGAAGGTGCGATCCGTGGAAACCAGCTCTCCGTTGAGGAGCCATCCTTTGAAACAATCGCCTTCGGCAATGAGGGTGAGGTCGCTGCCGATCTCAGCCGTTCCGATCTTGCCAACCGTGACCGGATACTCCGCCTCGACTATCGGTTCGTAGGCGGTCGGGGGGCGGTATCTGAAGACCTCCGTCGTTTCCTGGACGACCTTACCGTCCGTTCCGACGGCGGTCTCGTATCTCATGGGTATGGTGAGATCCTTCAGCCACATCTTCGATCCCCCATCATCTTCCCATACGGTCAGCCGTTCGGGACCAGATCTGTCGGTGTAGATGTATCTCCAACCGTCGGTCATCCTTCCGCTCCAGACTGATTCGGAGCTGTCGTCCCTCCATGATTTGCCTTCGAGGGTGTATCCGAGGCTGTTTTCCGTTGATATCAGCGTTACGTCATCCAATGCGAGGTCATATCCCGAGACTACGGTTCCTTTGACGGAGACGGTCCCGTTAGAATACGTTCCCTCCACAGACATCCTCCACCCCGTCCCCTGCCTCGTATCCTCCATCCATCCTGCATACAGTACGATATGACCGCGCAGCGATGGCACAACCCCGCCTACGGGATTCGTCATCCCGGATTCGGTGTACCATCCGGAGAATATCATCCCGTCCTTCTCGGGGAATGGAAGCGGCATGTAAGTCCCGTGGATGTACGACGTAGGTGCATCCACAGGCAGCGTCCCGCCGTTCAGGCGGTAGCTCACAGAGTATATCTCCGGCTCCTCCAAGACGGACTCGTCGGTCTGCAGGCCTTCGGAGACGAGGCTCATGGCCATGCATGCCACGGCAATGAAGGCCGCTGCGGAAACGAGTACAAGGACTCTGCGCTGCATCGAGTTGGTAAAGGCAGGCGATGATTTATCACATGCGGAGAGAGGGGGACTGCCGCCTTATCCTTCCGTATACAGGGCAAAGGTTTCGAACGGAGATATTTTAACGCCGTTGAACGATTAACCCCTCATGGCAATGATTGATATCGAATACCTGCACCCGGAAGCCGATCCCGACGATCCAACGATCAGAAGGCAGTCGAACACGGCCATGGCCCGCTATCTCCGCGATCTCATATTCGAGATGCAGATGGCCGACATATCCTGCGCGTACAAGGAGACCGTCACCGACGACGGAACCAGGGATGTCAGGATCAACGGCAGGAGTATACCCGAGATCATCGACGGCCTGGAGCTGAAGATGCTGGAATCCGAGGAATCCTGCGATCTCGGCGAGACGAAGCTCGTCAAGTTCGGAAGACCCACCCTCGATTGGAACAGGAAGTGGGTGGAGGATGTCCCCGACACCATAATGAAGAATGCGATCGCCAAGGTGTTTGCGGACGAGAACAAGAACAAGATAGACGTCATAAACCGATGAGGCCCGTCCTCATCGGGCAACTATAAGAACGCCACCGCCATCGGAAGCGGCATGTTCGAGATCGTCAGACGCGACGGACTTGCCAGGATAGGGAAATTCACCGTCGGAGAGAAGGTGGTGGAGACGCCCGCGCTCCTTCCCGTGGTCAATCCCAAGATCTGCACGGTGCCTCCCCGTGAGCTCCACGACAGGTTCGGGTTCAACGCCCTGATCACAAATTCATACATCATACGCAACACGCCCGCCCTCAAGGAGAAGGCCCAGGCGGTTGGCCTTCACGAGATGCTCGATTTCCCCGGAGTCATAATGACCGATTCCGGGACCTTCCAGAGCCATATGTACGGAGAGGTCGAGGTCACGAACGAGGAGATCGTCGAATTCCAGAAATCCATCGGAACCGATATCGGAACCGTTCTCGACGTTTTCACCGAACCCGACTGGTCATACGAGAAGACCAGGCATTCGCTGGAGACGACTCTGGAAAGGACGAGGAAGGCCTGCGAGATCAAAGGCGACATGATGATCAACGGTGTCGTCCAGGGATCGGTCTATACGGATCTCAGGGAGTACAGCGCTTCCCAGATGGCCTCCATGGATGTCGACGTCCATCCGGTCGGAGGCGTGGTGCCTCTCATGGAGCAGTACCGCTACGCGGAGCTCGTGGATGTGGTAATGGCCTCCAAGAAAGGGCTCAACCCCTCCAGGCCGGTCCACCTTTTCGGAGCGGGACACCCGATGATCCTCGCTCTCGCCACCCTCATGGGCTGCGATCTGTTCGATTCGGCATCGTACGCCAAATTCGCACGCGATGACAGGATGATGTTCCTGGACGGCACATTCAGGCTCCAGGACATGCAGACCCTGGACTGCGGCTGTCCCGCCTGTCAGGGGATGACCCTTCAGGGCCTGAGGAAGATGGACAGCAAGAAGCGCACCAAGCTCATCGCCGAGCACAACCTCTATCAGATCACGCAGGAGCTGGCCCTCGTCAAGAGGTACCTCAGGGAAGGGAGGCTCTGGGAGCTCGCCGAGATCAGATGCAGGGCGCACCCTGCTCTCCTCGACGGTCTCAGAAGGCTCAGGCAGTGGCAGGACCTCATGGAGCGCTACGATCCCGTCAGCAGGGAGGGCGCTGTGTTCTACACCGGACCGGAGACCAGGTCCAGGCCCACATACCTGCGCTATGCCAACAGGCTCTCCGAGCGCTACATCCCGTTCACGAGGAAGGCCGCAGTCTTCCCCGAGACATCCGGAAAGCCGTACAGCAGGCCCTACGCGGAGGAGTTCGCGAAAGCAAGGCGTGCAGGATACACGCCCGTGGTGGCATCTTCCTGGGGTCCCGTCCCTGCCGAGCTCGACGAGATGTATCCTCTGGCCCAGTCGCTTTTCCCCGACATCCCCGACAGGGAGACCGTCGAGGAGTCAGAGAAGCTCACCCAGGAGTTCCTGATGACAGCATTCGACGAGTCCATCGAGTGGGATCAGATACCGGATTCCGATGGAGATGATGTCGACGCTGACAGGATCCGTGCCGAAGCCGTAGCGAGGTTCCAGTTCGGGATCGAGGCCGCAGATGCCCTATTCAGAGAGCCGATCGAACTGATAAAGAGCAAGAAGACCGGGAAGATCCGCAACGTCATATCAGACGGGGAGCATGTGCTCTCCATGAGGGCCGGAGACGGGCTCTACACTTTGAGGATGGAGGGTGCGAAGAGGATCGCAGCCGCTGTTCCGGCGCCTTTCATGAGGGTGTCCGTCATGGCCGATGCCGTACCCTTCGTATCCGAGGGAAGGAACGCCTTCAGCCAGTTCGTTCTCTCCTGCGATCCGGAGATCCGTCCCATGGAGGAGGTCATCGTCACCGATCCCGAGGACAGACCGATCGCCACCGGACGCGCATTCCTCACCGAGTTCGAGATGAAATCGATGAAGAAGGGCATGGCTGTGAAGGTCAGGTCCGGATCGGACGACGAATGAGAACGGTAGGGGAGGGTCCCCTCCCCACCGAAACAGTTTATTGGTTGACGGATGCGGCGATGTCGGATGCGAGCTTCTCTAGGGCAGGGAGCTGATCCGGTGCCAGCGAGGATTTGATAGTGAGCGTCTCGCCGATCTTCGTCATGTTCTTCATCTTGGACAGCCTGTCTTCGATCACCTTGTCCGCCTGAGGGACCCACGATCCGTTCCCTATGACGGAATAGCATCTGTTCTGGACCGCCATTATCTCCATGTCCTCTATCGTCGATGACATGGACGGATGGAGATGGTTGTTGTACGTGGTCGCTGCGAGGACCATATGGGAGAATCTGAACGCATCGGCCACAGCGTATGACGGATGTTCCGCGGTCATGCTGTGGACCACCACATTCTCGACGCCCTTCTCCTTGAGCATCAGAGCCAGCTTCTCTGCCAGGGCGGCGGTGTTGCCGTATATGGACGTGTAAGCCACCATCACTCCTCTTGTCTCGGGCTCGTATCTGCTCCATAGGTCGTACTTGCCGATGATGTATCCGAGGTCCTTCCTCCATATGGGGCCGTGGAGGGGGCAGATGGTGTCGATGGGCACGTCCTTGAGCTTTGCGAGAGCCTGCTGGACCTTGGCACCGTACTTGCCGACTATGTTGGAATAGTATCTGCGGGCCTCTTCGAGATAGTCTCTGTCGAAGTCGGTTTCGTCAGCGTATAGCGCACCTGAAAGTGCTTTGAAGGAGCCGAACGCGTCGGCGGAGAATAGGATCCTCTCTTTTTCATCGTATGTGAACATGACCTCGGGCCAGTGCACCATCACAGCGAAGTAGAATCTGAGGGAATGGTCTCCTACTTGGATGGCATCGCCCTCCTTGACCTCCAGCTTGTTGGCCGGAATCACATGATGGTAGTTGTACAGCATCTCGAATGTCTTGGCGTTGCCTACGACAGTGACCTCGGGCCAGGTCTCGAGGACCTGGGTGATGCAGGCTCCGTGGTCCGGCTCCATGTGGTTTATCACAAGATAGTCGAGAGGGCGTCCGTCCAGGGTGTTGCGGAGGTTTTTCCAGAACTTCGCGGCGATTGACGCGTCCACAGTGTCCAGGAGGCAGGTCTTCCCTTCTGAGCATATGAGGTACGAGTTGTATGAGATTCCTTCCGGGATGGGGAAGGCCCCCTCGAATATGGTGGCAGTACGATCGTCCCCTCCGATCCAGAATATGTCGTCACGGATGGGAATCGCGGAATCTTTTCCGAACATGGGCCATGTAACGGCGTGAACCATTAAAACTATGGTGATTGGATTGAGGTCGGAGACGCGGATGGGAAGGTGCGTCTCCGATTATTGTGCAGGAGGGTGAGGCCCGCACAATGACATAATCGGTCCTGTGATATAATAACTTCATGTTGTTATTAATGTTATGTAAGTAATTCATTTGCAGATCGAAATCACATCCAGATTTGTATGCAGTAACACAATTAGCTGAAAAAATGCATACTCAATAAATAGAACGAGGCCGTTCATAAAGCGAAGTGAGCGATTGGAACCCATCGACATGTCTCCGATTTTACTGTCCCCGAGGAATCGTCTTGTTACGGTTTTCGGCGGAGGGAATGTGGCTCTGCGGAAGTGCAGGCATTTCAAAGGTTTCAGGATAAGGGTGGTTGCCGAGAAGGTTCTTCCAGAGCTCGAGGAGCTAGCCGGCGAGGTGTTCATCGACACCATAGACAAACGCAATGTGCTGAAGTACATGGATGGATCGGACATAGTGATAGCCGCCACCTCGGACCATTCGCTCAACGATATGATACGCGACACTTCGATGTCCGAGGGCATAATGACGAACTCCGCTCATGGAGGAGGGGATGTGCTGATACCCTCGACCCTCCACAGGGACGGATGGACCGTATGCGTCTCATCAGAGGGAAGGGCTCCCGCGTTTCCTCCTTATGTTCTCGAAAAGATAGACGGATTCCTGGATCCGTCATACGATTCGATGCTGGAGCTTTTGGTGTATCTCAGGGGAGAGATCCGCGACAGGATAGCCACGCAGCCCGAGAGGGCGGAATTCCTTGCAGGGGTTCTTGACGACGAGGAGATCTGGTCTCTACTGAGGAGCGGAGATAAGGATGAGGCCAGGACCCTGGCAATGGAGAAAGGAGGGCTCAGATGATCGTAAGCATGCATGTTACGCATTCTTCGGCGGGCGGCACGGCTGTCCTCAACGATGTTGTGCCTCTTCTCGAGGAGGAGGCGGCCAAGCGTCTGCCTTCCATGCCGGGAGTGGATGAGTACGTCGTCGTGAGGACCTGCAACAGGTTCGAGATTTACGTCGCGGCTGTCGACAACAGCGATGCCAAGTCTTTCTTCGAACGCCTGACGAGGACCATCATCCCGACGGACAACATATCGTATATTCTGGAGGACCGCGAGAGCATACGTCATCTGTTCAGGGTCGTATGCGGTCTCGATTCGCTCATCGTCGGCGAGGACCAGATCCAGCACCAGGTGCGCGAATGCTACATGAAAGGGAAGGCCGAAGGCCATGTCAACGGGATGCTGTCCCGTCTTTTCGACAAGGCCATGTCCGTCGGTAAGAGGGTGCGCACGGAGACCGCCTTGAACAAAGGGGCTGTTTCCGTCGGTTCCGCCGCAGTGGAGCTGGCTGAGAGCAGACTCGGTAGCCTCGAGGGGAAGAGCATCACGATCCTCGGAGCTGGAGACATCGCTTCGGTGATAGCGAAGAATCTAGCGGGTAAGAATCTCGGTGCGGTCATAGTGACGAACCGTACATACAGCCGCGCCATAGAACTGGCGGATGAGCTTGGCGGGAGGGCGGTTAGCATGGCCCGTATGACTGATGCAGTGGCGGATTCAGATGTGGTTCTGGTAGCCACGGGGGCCCCGCATCCTGTCCTCAAGGATGTTCATGTCGCAGAGGCCATGTCCCGCAGGCCGGAACGTCCGCTGATGATCATAGATGTCAGCATACCTCGGAATACGGAGGAATCCGTAGGGGAGATGCCCAACGTGTCGCTGGAGAGCATGGATTCTCTTCAGTCAATCGCGATGAAGAATGCGGAGCGCCGCCGTATGGAGATCAGCTCCGCCGAGAAGATCATCACCGAGGAGTTGGCCAAGATCGACTCCGAGAACAGGGAGAAGTATGCCAACGAGGTGATAAGGCTAATAGGCCTCAAGCTCGCTGACATACGCGAAAAGGAGCTGGCGGTGGCGGTGTCCCGCATCGGGTCCGCCGACGAGAAGGAGCTGCTCGACGATCTGTCCAGAGCAGTATCCAACAAGATCGCCGCTGAACTTTACAAAAATCTTAGGGAAGCCTCCCGCGACGGACGCAACGACGTCTGCAGGGCGGCAGCAGAGCTGTTTGGGTTGGAGGAATCTGAATGATGTATCCTGAAGTGCGTTTGAGAAGGCTTAGACAGAACCAGAGGATGAGGGATCTCGTCTGCGAGACCCGTCTGCATCCGGATGAGCTCGTTCTTCCCATGTTCTTCGATGCGAACATCGAATCGACGAAGTACACCGATTCCATGCCGGGGATACCGACGCATCCCCTGAAGGGTTACGACGCCATAGCCTCGGGGATCCAGGAGAGCGGGGTCAATTCCGTCCTCGTTTTCGGAGTCCCGGATCACAAGGACGCCAGAGGAACCGGCGCCTACGAGGAGCACGGTGTCGTTCAGAAGGCTATCGAAGGCCTGAAGGAGAATTCCGACATGCTTGTCATAGCGGACCTCTGTCTTTGCGAGTACACGGATCACGGACACTGCGGAATTCTCGATGCCTGCGGATCGGTGGTTAACGACGAGACGATAGAGCTCTACGGCAGGACTGCCGTCTCCCAGGCCGAGGCCGGAGCCGACATCATCGCCCCCAGCGGAATGATGGACGGCCAGGTGGCGGCCATCCGCACGGCTCTGGACGATGCGGGTTTCAAGAACGTCCCGATAATGGCGTACAGCGCGAAGTACCAGTCCGCCTACTACGGGCCCTTCCGCGATATCGCGGAGTCCGCTCCCGGGAAGGGCGACCGCGCAGGATACCAGATGGCTTGGGCCAACAGGAAGGAGGCCATGAGGGAGATCGAGTTCGATATCGCCGAGGGCGCCGACATGATCATGGTCAAGCCTGCCGGCCCGTATCTCGACATCATCCGCGAGGCCGCCGACCGTTACGACCTCCCGCTCGCCGCGTATCAGGTATCCGGCGAGTACGCCATGATAAAGGCCGCCGCGGCCAACGGATGGATCGACGGCGACAGGGTGATGAGGGAATCCCTGATAGCGATTAAGCGCGCAGGCGCCGATATAATAATCACTTACTTCGCCGAGGAAATGGCGAGGATGCTCTGATAGCATGGACGAATCCGCCAGGCTGTATTCCGAATCCGTGCGTGTCACCCCTGGGGGCGTCAGCAGCCCGGTCAGGAGGTTCGAGCCCAATCCCCTCTTCATAGAGAAGGGCAGCGGATGCCGCGTGACGGACGCCGACGGCAAGGAGTACATAGACCTCTGCATGGCCTATGGACCGCTCATATCGGGGCATGCCAATCCCGAGATCATGGCCGCCGTCGCTGCTCAGCTGTCCTCGGGAACCGTCTACGGAGCGCCTTCCGAACCGGAGCTCGCTCTTCTGGAGCGCATCGTATCGGCCATCCCGTCGGCGGACATGGTCAGGCTCTCCTGCTCGGGGACCGAGGCCACGATGCACGCCATACGTGTAGCGAGGGCATTCACCGGGAAGAACGGCATCGTCAAGATGAACGGAGGCTTCCACGGAGCCCACGACGCGGTGCTCGTCAAGGCCGGCTCCGGATCGGCCGAGGGAACCCCCTCGTCGGCGGGAGTGCCCAAGGGCGCCGCCATGTACACCCGTACAGCGGAGTACAACGACATCGAATCTTTGTCCGATATACTGGATTCCAGCGACGACATCGCATGCGTCATCATGGAGCCTGTTCTGGGCAATGTCGGAGTGGTGCCTCCCGAGAAGGGATATCTCGAGGAGGTCCGCAGGGTCACCGAGGAAAAGGATGTCGTGCTGATCTTCGACGAAGTAATAACGGGATTCCGTGTTTCAGGAGGAGGTGCACAGAAGCGCTACGGTGTTACTCCCGACATGACCACCATGGGGAAGATCATCGGCGGAGGGTTCCCCGCAGGAGCCTTCGCTGGGAAGAGGGAGATCATGGAGATGGTCGCCCCGCAGGGTCCGGCCTATGTCGCGGGGACATTCGCGGGCAATCCTGTATCCGCCACGGCGGGTCTGGCGCAGATCGACCTGCTCGCCAGAGGAGACGCCTACAGGGACCTCGAGAGGTCCAGCGACCGTCTGGTGTCACATATCCGCGATGCCATGGCCGATTCCCATGTGAAGGGATGCGTCAATTCGGTCGGATCCATGTTCTCCGTCTACTTCGGACCGGAGGAGGTGCGCAACGGGACCGATGCCCAGCTCGCGGACCGCGAGATGTTCGGAAGGATGTTCAGATACATGCTCGAACACGGCATCTATCTGGCTCCGTCCGCCCTCGAGGACTGCTTCATGTCCACGGCGCACGACGAAGAGGCCGTGGAGGCCTTGGAGGAGGCGTTCTCCGGATTCATAGGGACGGTGGCCCGATGAAGGTAGGCTCGAGGGAGTCCAAGCTGGCGATGCGCCAGACCGAGATCTTCGTGAAGAGGATGGCGGAGGAGAATCCCGGGATCCCCTGCGAGATCGTCGGCATGAAGGCTCTGGGCGATATAGACCTGACCTCCAGGCTGGACCAGCTCCCTTCCACCGGAGCTTTCGTGAGGGAGCTGGACGAGGCGCTCATCAAGAAGAGCATCGACTGCTCCGTTAACTCGCTCAAGGACATCCCAATAGTGATGGACAAGGATCTGATCATCGGGGCCATGTTCCCGCGCGACGATCCGCGCGACGTCATACTGCCGTGTCCTCTCGAGGATCTTCCGAAGGGAGCAAGGGTCGGAACGGCATCCGTGAGGAGGGAGAGCATCCTGAAGGAGCTCCGTCCCGACCTGGTGATAGAGCCCCTCAGGGGCAACATACACACCCGCCTGTCCCGTCTCGACGCTGGAGATTACGACGCCATCATACTGGCCAAGGCGGGTCTGGACAGGATGGGGATCGACCGCCCCATGCACGTCCTCGACGACAGCGTCTTCATCCCTGCTCCTGCGCAGGGCATCATCGCGGTCGAATGCAGATCGGACGACAGCGTGGCCCGCGAGATGCTGGCCCGTCTGGATTCCCGCAACTCCAGGCTGGAGGCCGGAGTCGAGAGGGGCATAATGAAGCTAATGGGCGCGGGCTGCTCCTCCCCCGTAGGCATCAGAGCCAAGGTCGGGAACGGGTCGATCCACGTGGAGGCCGTGTCGTACGGCTTCACCGATAAGCCCAGGCGCGTCTCCAGGGATCTTCCCCTGGACTACGTCCTGGACGAACTCCTCGGCATAGCCGAGTATCTTACAGGAAAGAGGGACGAGATCATATGACAGGCAAGGTTTATCTTGTAGGGGCGGGGCCCGGAGACCCCGGACTCATAACCGTGAAGGGATTGGAGCTATTGAGGACGGCGGATGTGGTCTTCTACGACGCTCTGGCCAATCCCCTGCTCCTCAGAGAGTGCAGGGAGGACGCCGAGCTCATAGATGCCGGTAAAAGGGCGCGCGACCACCACCTCAGCCAGTGGCAGACGAACGAGCTCCTGGTCAAGCATGCCCAGGAGGGCAAGACCGTCGTCCGCCTCAAGGGAGGGGATCCGTTCCTCTTCGGCCGCGGAGCCGAGGAGGCCGAGGAGCTCCGCAAGGCCGGAGTGGAGGTCCATGTCGTTCCCGGCGTGTCGTCCTCGATCTCCGTTCCGGAGCTCGCAGGCATACCCGTCACGCACAGGGATCACGCCTCCCTGGTGACTTTCGTCACAGGACACGAGAAGGACGGCCGTGAAGGCGACCGCGTCGACTGGAAGGCTCTAGCGGAGGGCCACGGGACGATCGTTGTGCTCATGGGCCTCGGCAATGCGGCAGGGATCTCCAAAGGTCTAATCGAGGGCGGAATGTCTCCCGAGACTCCCGCCGCGGTGATCTGCAAGGGATCCACTCCTGAGCAGAGAGTGGAGGTCACTGTGCTGTCCCGTCTCGCCGATACCATCTCCGAGAAGGGCCTGGAGGCCCCCGGCATCATGGTTATCGGCGATGTCGCTACTGTAAGGAGCAGGCTGGGCGATCTCATATGACGACGCTGGGATTCACTCGTCCCTCCAAGAGGATCAAGGAGTCCGTCAAGCAGGCGGAGGAGATGGGTTTCAAGGCCATGGGGGCGCCTTCGATGGATATTGTCCCCGGAGACGATTCCGAGTTCTCCCGCATGGATGATTCCCTCGAGCCGGGATGCTACGTGGTGTTCTGCTCCGTCACGGCTGTTGAGGAATGCAAGACCAGATTCGGCGACAGGCTGGGGGAGATGATGGAAGGCAAGAAGGTCGTCTCCATAGGGCCTTCGACCACCGCTAAGCTCGAGTCGGCGGGCGTGAAGGCCGTCGCGGTCCCAGGAGAGTACTCGTCCGAAGGGATCGTAGAGCTCCTCAAGAACGAGGTCTCCGGCAAACGCGTGATCCTCGTAAGGTCCGACAGCGGTTCGGATGTTCTGGACGAGGGTCTTTCTGCGGCAGGCGCCGAGGTCGTCGACATCGCCGCCTATAAGCTCAAGGACGCAGGGATGAGCATCGCCCTGCTTCATCTGTTCACGATGCTGAAGCAGGGCAGGCTGGATGTCATGGCGTTCACATCGCCGAAGTCGGCCTCGATATTCGTCACGCAGATCATAGCGCATTTCGGCAAGGAGCGCGGCGAGGAGTATCTGCACAAGGCCAAGATCGCCGCCATAGGAGGGCCGACATCCAAGAGGTTGACCGAACTCGGATTCCCTCCTGACATCGTTCCCGAGAACGCGACGTTCCCCGACATGCTGAAGGCGGTCAAGGACTACTTCGCGGAGAAGGAATGAGGAAACAGGTCCGGGCACCCCCGGACCATTCGTTTTTCAGAGCAGCTTGAAGCAGCAGGGGACCTGTCTGCAGGCATTCGTGAAGAAGTAGACCTGCGCGTTCTTTCCCTGAAGGGCATCCAGAGCCGTCTGCCAATCCATGACGGGGAGGTCCTGGCAGACGATCCAATCCACGCGGCCTCCTTCCGCCGTAACCTTCTCCAGATTCTTTCTGAGGTCTCTTGCGAAGTCGATGCCGTTGTCGCTGATGTAGTCGCGGTCCAGGAATATGATCCTGGAATCAGGCTCCTGCCTCCTGATCTCTTCGACGACGAGGTCCTTGAGGAAATCCAGGCCGTCTAGCCTGTATCCGGCTATCGATGAGCATCCGGATCCGGAAACAAATTCCTCTACCTTCTCGCGGGGGTCGCCTTCCATAGGACATGAACTGAGTTTCATGGACGTTAATCGTCTAAGACGGTTTAATCATTGTTTTTGAGCGATTTCAGATCGTTCACTCATTCATCGCGCATTATGGGTTTTCTTTAAATATCATGAATACAAAAATTGTAGTTTGTCCATGCTCAATAATATATACTGCCACATCATCTGAAAGGCTGAGGAACTGGTACTCATGTCTTTCATCGATAACCAGAAAATCGTAGGGACAGCGTTCTTCTTCATCGGAATCCTGATGATCATCGCAGCGCTGCTCCAGCTCGTCGATGGGTTCACCATGGAGGGTGGACTCGGAGAGCATGTCGGATACATCATAGCCGCAATCGGTGCCATCATCGCTGCGGTGATGTACTTCAAGTTCGGAAACAAGGTTCGCACGAATGCGATCACCGGAAAGCTCAACATCCTGGGCAACTACATCCTCGTCGTCGGAGGAGCTACCGTCGTCTCTGCAATCTTCGCCGCGATCGGCGGAATCATCAGCGACATCTCCTTCTGGGGAAGCGTTATCTCCTTCATCCTCGGTCTCATCGTCGTTTGGGCCGGCAAGAAGGTGCTCGACGGAAAGGAGACCACCATCGACAAGATCCTGTGGATCATCCTGACCGTTCTGTTCGTGCTGCTGTTCATCTCCTCCTTCATCAACATCTTCGGAGGAGACATCATCACGATCCTTGTCTCCATCTGCTCCGCCATCGTCTACCTGTTCATGCTTTGCTACATGTTCGATGGCGAGGTCAAGAAGGGCATGGGGATGTGAGTTCGGCCGAAAGGTCGCCCGCATCTTCTAAACTTTTTAATCAAACTCTTTAACCTCTTCTTCGCATCGCTCCTTCATGGAAGACTGCTGCAGCTGCCGTGATGAGGATCCTGGAGATCTGGACGTTCGTGTCCGTGCATTCGCCTTCGATCGCTCGGCCGGATCGGTGACAGGGATCAGGAGGATGGGACGCATCGAGCTCGTCGACATGGTATCCCGCATTCTGGAATCGGAAGGAAGGAGGGTCATGAGGATCCCGGGAACGGAAATCAGCGATCCCGATGTGCTCCTGTTCGATGATTGGAGGGACATAGACGAGGAGCTGATCTCCGAGCATCCCGATGCCGACGTCCTCTTCGGACAGGATCTCTGCCATCAGGTTCCAGCCGTCGTCCGTGCCTTGGGATCCCATCTGCGACCCGTCATTCATTAATAGTTCATCCTGCGATGGATGTACGGTGATTTCTTGCAAGTAGTGGTCGAGAAATTCAATCCCTGGAAGGACGCGTTCATATCCGGACTGTTCCTTCTTCTGATCGGTATTCTCCTGGCCGTGCTCCAGGGCGAAGGCCTGAAATGGATCCTGATCATCGCCGGGGTTCTGGCTCTGATATCCGGGATAATGGCCATCGTGGAGAGCATGCAGTCCAAGTTCTCCGTGGGCTTGGCCATGGGCGTGGTCACGGCCGTGATCGGTCTGGCTCTGATAGTTCTGCCCAATCTGTTCTCGGATATCCTGATGGTGTTCCTGGCAGTCGCCTTGATCATCATCGGAGCGGTCACCGCACTGGGGGCAGGCTCCGGATTCGCTATCGCCACGGGCTCCAAGGCCATCTCTCTGATTGTCGGAGTGATCCTGGTCGTTCTGGGAATCTATGCGATAATGAATCTGGATGATACGGCGGACATCGTGATGATCATCATCGGTGTTGTCCTCGCTTTCTCCGGAATAATGAGGATCTACGGCGCGTATCAGCTGAAGAGAATCGGCTGAGAAGAGTCTAAAAACGTTTTAGGGAGGGAAGCCCCTCCCCGTTCACTTCTGTCCCGTTATCTTGATGACGTGGTAGCCGAACTCGGTCTGCACTGGTCCGACTACATCGCCGGTCTTGCCTGCGAAGCATGCGTCCTCGAACGGCTTGACCATCTGGCCTTTGGAGAACCAGCCCAGATCGCCGCCCTTGGATTTGGAGGGACATCTGGAGAATCTCTTGGCCAGGGTTGCGAAGTCCTCGCCTTTCTCGAGGCGCTCCATGATGCCTCTGGCGTCTTTCTCGTTGGGTACCAGGATGTGAGATGCGCGTACGGATTTTACCATGCGACAGGGATGCTTCACCCGATAGATAACAGGTGCCCATCAACGGTGCATTTCTCTATCGGATTACGGTGGCGGATATGGGTTAAACGGGGATTAACAATGTTAACTTCCTGCATACCGTTTATATTGTTCCAGAGCGAGGACGTTGCATGATATTCCTATTCTCCGCAACAGGGAATTCCTACGCTGTCGCCAGACGCATCTCCGAGGAGTTCGGCATCGGTATGAATCAAATCGCATCAGCCGTCCGCCATGAGCGCTACATCTTCGATGCCGGAGGAGAGGATGTGGGATTCGTGTTCCCTACGTACTTCCT
>DAXO01000020.1:14902-20568 GCA_002506425.1 Methanomassiliicoccaceae archaeon UBA480
GGAAGGGTGTTCTGCATCGCCACCTGCGGAGGAAGCTCCGGTGGAGCCTGCGATCAGCTGAAGGAGGCTCTCGGCAGCCGTTTGAAGGTCGATGCTTGCTACGATGTCCGGATGCCCGACGATGCGGTGTTCTTCTTCGATCCTCCGTCCAAGGAGGAGGCGGAGACCATACTGCAATCCTCGGATTCGGAGATCGATGCGATAGTATCATCCCTGCGCAGGAGGGAGGACGGAGATTTCCGCACGCACAAGGGCGACGGGGATTGGAGGGAGGCGTATGCGAAGTACGAGGATGCACGTACGACCGAACCCTTCTGGCTCACCGATTCCTGCATCGAGTGCCGCATCTGCGAGGAGGTGTGTCCAGAGCAGGCCATTAAGGTCTATCACAGGAAGCCCGTATGGGATGAGGAGAAGTGCTCCCTGTGTTCGAGCTGCATCAACCTCTGTCCCAAGAAGGCGATCCAGTACGGAGATGATACTGTGAACCGGGGAAGATACATGCATCCGCTGTTCTACGAGCGCTCGCTCGGAGTCCCGTTCAGCCAGATGGGCGTCAGATGAGCCTTCTGCAGAAGGGGAGGTCCTCGGTGGAAACCGTTCTGCAGATCCTCTCTACGGCTGCGGTGTTCTCAGGATCCGTGGCCGATATCCCTCCTCTCAGGATGAATGCGGAGTATCCGTGATCGATGGCTCCGAAATACGTTGCAAGCACGCAGCAGTGCGAGACCATGCCAGCTATGACGACACTTCCGCATCCCAAACCGCGGAGGATCTCATCCAATTGGGAATTGCTGAACGCGTTCATCCCATCCTTCGATACCACCGGATCCCCCGGAACGGGAGGAGCGAGGCCTTCGGCGTAGGAGTCCCCGTCAGGAGGCTGACTTCCGTCGTACATCGGACCGCCGTAGGTGAGGTACACCACGGGAAGGCCCTCCGAACGGAAGCTGCGGATCGCTTCGTTGACGCAGTCCCTTGTCAGGAGCCAGGCTGAGCGGAGACCGTCCGTGGATTGGGCGAACTTCCTTTGAATGTCCACCAGCAGCA
The DNA here is from genome assembly GCA_002506425.1 of Methanomassiliicoccaceae archaeon UBA480. Taxonomy (GTDB): domain Archaea; phylum Thermoplasmatota; class Thermoplasmata; order Methanomassiliicoccales; family Methanomethylophilaceae; genus Methanoprimaticola. The sequence continues at coordinate 15,953 of DAXO01000020.1, forward strand.
GAGCGACATCCCTCGCATATGAATCCCGGTCTTCCATATCCGAAAGAGCTGTTGCGGGTAGAATTTCCTTCCGCTCGTCCCGGCAGTCATTTTTATCTTCTATGTCCGTGTCCGGGATGATCCGATAGCATGAGGAAGAATGATGGCGGGGGCTGTAAATCCAAACTGGCCGTGTATCAGTTGCTGATAGGTCTGTTCGTAGCTTGCCTGCTGATTTCGAATGTTCTCGCATCCAAGACCTTCCAGCTGACGGACGGCATCGTTCTTCCCTGCGCGGTCTTCATCTTTCCTCTCGCATACATCGTCAACGATGTCCTCTGCGAGGTCTACGGTCTCCGCCGTACCACGAATGTGATCCTTCTGGGATTCATCCTGAATCTGCTTGCGGTCGTCATGTACTGGATCGCCATGGCTCTGCCAGCACCGCCTTGGGGAGGGGAGGCGTCGGACGCCTTCTCTGTCGTCATGGGGTCCTCTGCCCGCATACTCCTCGGTTCCTTTTCAGCATACCTGGCGGGTTCCATGCTCAATGCTCTGGTGATGTCCCGCATGAAAAAGCGCAGGGAGCGTTGGCTCTTCGCCAGGTGCATCGGATCCTCGGTCGTCGGCGAGGGTCTCGACGCGGTCATCTTCCTGACCATCGCGTTCGCTGGAACCATGCCATGGGACGATCTGGCCGTCATGATCGTGGCGCAGGCTGCTTTCAAGGTCCTGTACGAGGTTCTCTGCTATCCTGTTACGAGGCGCGTCATCCGTCGTGTCAAGGGTCTGCCTGATACGGTTCCTCGCGATGTGGATTTCGCATGCTGAAAGCAGTAGGATGGATGAATGGTCATGTTTCGACCTAACATTTAATGAACTTGTAATGCGAAACATATTGGATGATAGGTCCAAGTGTCCATCCAGAAGATTCCGGACCGTCACTCCGCCTGAGGAAGGGGAAGATGGCAGTCTTCATGCCTCCGCTGGGGTACGAGGGCGACGAACCGCCGGCGGTCACGATACGCTGTTCCCGCGGCGATATCCAAGTCGGGACGCTGCCCAAAGGAGAGAAGAAGGGAGTCACATCGTCCGCCTATCTCTTCCTGGACGGTGTTTCTCCCTTGGACGGCTTCTCGCTGCTTCTGGACGGAGGCGAGGCATTCAAGCTTCCGCGCAAGGACTTCGTTCTTTTCGATCGTCGCGGCAGGACCGCGGAATACACGAGGGGGAGATCTTTCCTGGTCCGCAGGCCCGGCAAGGGTCCCGATGTCGACAATCCGCTGTCCACCACCTTGTGGGAAGGCGCAGAAGTCGTGCAGTTCGATGCACCCGAACGCGGATTCGAGATAGCGAAGCCGTCCGTGAGATTCCGCGACGGGCATTCATATCTGTACGTATCGAGATATGTCGGTCTCCCCGGCGATGAGTTCTGGGTATCGATTACCGGGGATTTCGGAGACATCGTCCTGGGACGCATGATCGGAGCCACATCTGGAGGCCTCTATATCGCCAAGGGAACGGAATTCAGGTTGTCTGACCATGGCGTAACGGTCCTGGACGGATTCGATCTCCTGATCGACGGAAGGAAGGTCTTCACGAATCCCCAGAGCGACGTGAGAGCGTTCACGCCCCGCGGGACGGTGGCGGCTTTCCCGAAGGGGACGATCACCGCGGTCTTCTTCGACGATGTGGATGTGGATGTGGATGCGGAGATGCTCGAAGAGCACGAGCTGACGACAGGCATAGTCTACCGCATCTATTCTTCCGAGAACCACATGTCGTTCAACGCGAAGGCGGCCGATGATTCGGTCTGCCGCGGCATAGAGGAAGAGCCGGACAGCACAGGGGATGCCGGAGGATACTACTGCCTCGACGAATCCGATGAGGGCGGCACGGGCCTCTCCATGGAAGACTATCTCGCTGCTCCAGCGGGATCGTTCGTGAGATTCACTCCGAGGATGGTGATGCATACGTCGGGTATCGTCAGGTCGTTCTGCATATGCGTTCCCGAGTACAAGCCCCTGTCAGGAACGGAGCCGAACGTTTTCCTGGTACAGGACGGTGCGGAGGTCGATCTGGGGCAGCTCCCTATGGAAGGTCCTGTGACCTCGGAAACAGAGGTGGACATCCTCTCAAACGGTGTGGATCCTCTAGGAACCTTCTCGCTGAAGATAGAAGGGAAGGACGTGTTTTCGAGCAAGGCGATCAACATCCTGTTCTTCACGAAGGAGGGCATCAGGATATCGAAGCCTCGCGGCCGCGTCGTCGCAATGCATCGTCCGGAGCTGAGGCTTGGCGTCAGAGGGAAGTGCGCCAAGGTCCGCATGATCCGCTCCGAGGACTATTCGCGTTGGACGTTCGACGAGGCGGAGCTCGGAGCCAAGGGCGTGTTCTTCAACAGCAACGTAGAGGTGTGAGTCCCGAAGGAGCGCCCTGTGGTCCGTATAAATACGTCGCTGGATATCGTCTCTCGATTCATATGGGATTCAGGGATGAGACCAACATACCCGAGGGCCCTTTCAATCCGAAGGGCCAGAGCTTCGAGACCGTAATGCTTCATGCAGGGCAGGAGAGGCCCGATCCTACAACGGGGTCCCGCGCACCGCCCATCTATCTCACGACGTCCTACGTCTTCGACGACTGCGACTCCGCCGCAGACGTCTTCGCGCTCAGGAAGCCCGGGAACATCTACTCCCGTCTCACCAATCCGACCACCGAGGCCTTCGAGACGAGGATCGCTGCGCTGGAGGGAGCCACCGCGGCCATAGCCGTGGCATCCGGAGCGGCGGCAATCACATACGTCGTGGAGAACCTCACCCGTGCGGGGGACCACATCGTCTCCGCCAACACCATCTACGGGGGCACATACAACTACTTCGAGCACACCTTGAAGTCCCACGATGTCGACTGCACGTTCATCGATCCCACCCGTCCCGGAACCATCTCCAATTTCGAGAAGGCCATCCGCGACAACACCAAGATGGTCTACATCGAGACAATCGGCAACCCCAATGCGAATCTCATCGACGTGGATGCGCTGGCAGAGATGTGCCATGCCCACGGGGTCCCTCTGGTCGTGGACAACACATTCGCTACTCCGTACCTCTTCAGGCCCCTGGACCACGGGGCGGACATAGTCGTCGAATCGGCTACCAAGTTCATCGGAGGACACGGTCTGGTCCTCGGAGGAGTCATCGCCGAGAACGCCAAGTTCGATTGGGCTGGCTCCGGAAGGTTCCCCTGGATGGTCGATCCCGATCCCAGCTACCACGGCATATCCTTCGTCAGGGATGTTCCCAATGCTCCGTTCTGCACCCGCGTCAGAGCGATCATACTGAGGGACATGGGCGCATGCATCTCTCCCGTCAACTCGTTCGCGCTGATGATGAGCCTGGAGACCCTGTCACTCAGGGTCGAGAGGCACGTCTACAACACGCAGAAGGTCGTAGAGTTCCTCTCGGGGCACCCCAAGGTCGAGAAGGTCAACCATCCGATGCTGGAGGACAGTCCGGACCATGCCCTCTACCAGAGATACTTCCCCGACGGAGCAGGATCCATTTTCACGTTCGAGGCCAAGGGAGGGAAGGAGGGAGCCAAGCGCTTCGCCGACGCCATGGGCATGTTCTCCCTGCTGGCGAACGTCGCGGACATGAAGTCCCTCGTCATCCATCCTGCCAGCACGACCCACTCGCAGATGACCGAGGAGGAGCTCCTGGCTTCCGGTATAAAGCCGTCCACCATCCGTCTCTCCATCGGATGCGAGAACATCAAGGATATCATAGCAGACCTGTCCCAGGCCCTGGACAAGATCTGATATCGGCTTCCGGACCGGGCCCCGATCCCGGCCCGGAAGAAACCATTTCTCTATCCTTAAATCGGAGTATGCCATCCACCGATCAATGAATGGGACCAACAAGGCGATCGTGGGGGTCGTCTTCGGGATTGCACTCTTATTTGCGGCTCTGACGTTCGTGTGCACGGCCATGTCCGTGCTCGACGGCGGTGCCGCGACGATAGTCCTCTTCGCCCCACACGGAGGGGAGATCGGCATCGATCTGGCGGACGTGTCCGGCATCGAGGATGTCATAGGCCTCTATGCGGACTTCCTCGGGATATTCGGGGATGACAAGACGATCACGCTCGCTCTGGAAGCGGTGGGATTCGTTCTCGCCGTCGCTGGAATGCTCACTCCGTGGGCTATGAACGTCAAAGGGAAGGAGAATCCCGCGCAGTATCTCTGGACGCAGAGGCCCGGCGCGACTGTCCGCTCCATCTTCGCTCCGTGGGGGCTCATCGGGGCCGCCTGGTCCAAGAGCAAGCCGCTCGTGATAGTTCCCGTGATCCTGCTGCCTCTCTATGCGCTGTGGTCGATCCTTCTGACGATCCTGCTGATCGTGCCTTTCCTCCTTGTGAAGGCCGTCATCGGCGGGAAGATACGCTCCGCTGCGAAAAGGGATGCCAAGTCGCGCCCTTCCAAGGAAAGCTTTTCCGTCTGTCCGAAATGCAAGCGCAACTTCGAGAAGCCCAAGGTCAAGTGCAAATGCGGCCTGATCCTCGACTATCCGGTTCCCAATGAGTACGGATACAAGGTGCATGTGTGCAACAACGGCCATGAGATGCCCTGCGTGGCCGGG
>DAXO01000078.1:0-2525 GCA_002506425.1 Methanomassiliicoccaceae archaeon UBA480
TCAATCAGAAGACCACTGCCGTAAGGGTGATTCCCGTCATCGGCAAGACCGTAGGGGACAAGGTGCAGTTCGGCGGCCTTCTGGGCTATGCCGACATCATGCCCGTCAACATGTATGGATGCGCGGACTTCGTCGACAGAGGCGGAAGGATACCGGCACCCATCCACAGCTTCAAGAACTAAACGCATTCCCCGATCCGGACGCGCGGATCGGGATTCTACAATCTTACTTCAGTCAATCGGTACACAGAATATCAATGAAACCGTGATTCACAGATGCGGATTCGAGATGAACGACAGAAATCGGTTCGGGTTTCAGTGAATAAAGTTTTTCTCGGCACCGAAGTGCCGGGAGAAGAGTAAAAATGCGCAGGTGGGGGCAGAGGGATTTGAACCCTCGTCAGCGGGTTTCCACTACCGGGGAGCGACCCCGGTTGAATCAATGAGTCATCGCTCCAGTTAGTCATCAACTGTCAGCAAACCCATTTTCAATCACTCTCAATAACTGGAGCCCACCAGTCTGCCAGGTTAGCCTATACCCCCTTGAGCGTGATTGCGGTTGCAATCACTTCTTGCGCATCTTTGCTGCTCTCTTTCTTCTCCTCATCTTCTTCTTGCGCCATTTCCAACGCTGGTTACCGCGTTTCTTCCAGGCGCGCGAGCCTCTCTTCATGATCCTACCTTCCTTGGATGTCATCCCTCGAGGGGCATTGCATCCTTGGCGGGCCCGCCGGGATTCGAACCCGGGGCGTCTGGCTTAGAAGGCCAGCGCTATATCCTGGCTAAGCCACGAGCCCACTCTTTCCCCCATCTGCTACTACCATTTAAAGCTTACTCGATAAATAGAAATCCAGATGCCTGTCCGAGTTCAACATGGTCTACTATGGACCCGAATCCTATGAACATGAATATCGATTCCACTACGCAGAGACAGCCCATGATGAACAGCAGGGGCCAACAGTTCAGCAATTTTCCGAACAACTTCACGATGGATTCTGCGAAATTGAGCAGCCCGTAGATCACCGCTCCAACGACGAATGCCAGGATTATGCGGACCGGATTCTCGGACAGGAACGAGACATCGTAACCGGAGATCTCTGTCATTCCTCCGAGCCAGATATACATGATGACCATGACCATCAAGCCTATGATAGCTGCGAAATGAACGTCGCGGAAAGGACGGATGATCAATGTGAAAGCCGCTATCGTCACAAAGATGGAAGTGATGAGCCTCCATTCCCCGTACTTGGCAACTGCTTCTATCGCCATGAACGCGCCGAACAACAGTCCCAACAGCATCAAAGCCTTGTATTTCACCGAGCCCTTGTCCTTGACATAGGTCACGGCTATCGCAACCGCCAGCAGGCCTCCTACCAGCAGAACCAGCTGAGGCAGGTTATCTCCTAGCCATTGCTCCATATCTGCACCCATGAAACTTGATAGGTCCCGGGATATAAGTCGATGTCCTAGGCGCTATCTTCGCATGACAGTACATCTTAAATCTATAACAGTACAATATATGATATATGCTCATAAAAGATTAGAATATATTCGAAGAACTGAGATCTGAGAATCAGAATCTCAGCTTCAGATTCATTCAGGCTCTGGAGGAAAGAAAGGGTTGCCGCATCGATAGGACGACCTGTCCATTCCGCACACCGGACGGAGAATACAACAACATGGCCCTGATGCTCTCGGATCAGAACCCTTGGCGCTTCATCGTCAAAGCCGATAATGAGATCGTATCCGTAATATCCGGATCTGTGATGAGCCAACTGGATGCTGTAGGAAAGGCAGTAATGGAGGCCAGAAGGATGGTGAGCACCAGAAAAGAGAATACTCTGGGTAAGATCCCTACGATGGCTCAGAACGAGGTCATCCTGAATGCGATAACCCACCGCAGCTATTGTTCCGATTCACCCATAGTAGCCGATGTCGAGACCAATTGGGTCGGCATCATTTCGCCTGGAGGAATGGTGGAAGGGGGAACCAGCTTCAGGGAAAGGACACGCAACCCGCGCCTGGCTGATACGTTCTATCAGATGGGTTACAAGAGTCCTGCAGTAAGAGGATTGAACGGCGTCATAAGATCATACAGGAAGAGCTAGCAGGTGCCGCAATTCGGATTTCTGGAAGATGGCGTCATAGTGGCATTGCCGGAACTGGAGGACATGGGATCGGTCAATGCGGGCCTCAGCTGCGGCATAACAAGGATGATCGCTCTGGGAGGGCCGATGACCGAGGACGTGCTGTCATCGCACCTCAAAGCGCCGACATCGATGATCCGCGAAGCCCTGAGATACATGGAGGATGACGGGAGGATCGTCACCATGATGGTCGATGGAAAGAGGACGACGTTCCTGACCGACAGGAAGCTATGGAGAGATCGTCTGAAAAAGAGTTCCGAGGAGTTCGCGAGAACGGTATCCGGAAATAGCACAGACCTTAGAACGGATGACCCCTCGGAATCAGACTGCATTTGAAGGAGCCCAACACGCATCCGAACGGATACCGAAAAGGTCCTTC
>DAXO01000078.1:2558-10094 GCA_002506425.1 Methanomassiliicoccaceae archaeon UBA480
GGAACCGCCGTAATCCGAAGGGAATACGATGATGTCAGAAATTGGAAAGAGGAGAAGAGGTGGACAGGGCGAGATTCGAACTCGCGGCCTCTACAATGCCAATGTAACGATCTTCCAACTGATCTACCTGCCCAGTTAAGGTGAGGATAGTAGTCTAATACTTAAAGTTTTCTATTATCGATTTCCTTTATTTTATGAAAAATGAGGGATAATAGCTTCTGAGCATCATATATGAAGTAGATTTCGCGAAATGACCTGCCCGGGCCTTAGTGAAGAAATGGGATTCGGCTGCACGAAGGACACTCTGAACGGGTCGTGTGAAGAATCTGCCATGCTCCGGCAACGACGGAATCGATGATGGATGATCGCGCAGGGATGATCTTCGAACAGAGAAGAAGTGGGATTTCGATCGCGGCAATACTGCCGAGGAACACAACCGGAACCGGATAAAACGGAATATCGACCGATTCGGTTCACGAGGATGTCCTGTCGTTCTCGGCTCCGAAGTCCTCGTGCAGATTGGTCTGGAATCTGTGGGCCTCACCGGGAATGGATGTCGGATACTTCCCGTTGACGCAGGCGAGGCAGAGATCGCACTCCTTGAATCCAATCGCCTCGACGAGTCCCTCTATGCTGATGTATCCGAGACTGTCCGCTCCGATGATCCTACGGATCTCCTCGACGCTGTGATGGGTCGCGATGAACTGGTCGCGGGTCTTCATGTCTACTCCATAGTAGCACGGAGCTATTATCGGAGGGCTTCCGATTCTGACATGAACCTCTTTAGCACCGGCGTTGCGCAGCATCAGGACCAGCTTCTTCAACGTGGTTCCCCTGACGATGCTGTCGTCGACGATCATTATGCGCCTTCCGTTGACGGTGCTCTTGATGGGATTCATCTTCATGGAGACGGCCGCCTCCCTCTGCTTCTGATCGGGCATTATGAACGTCCTCTCGGCGAAGCGGTTCTTCATGAATCCTTCCTCGTAAGGTATGCCTGTAGCTGCGGAATATCCGATGGCATGGGCGCGACCCGAATCCGGTACGGGCATCACGAGGTCGACATCGGCAGGACATTCTCTGGCGAGGATCTCTCCAATCTTGCGCCTGACCGCATAGACCTCCCTTCCGTCGAGGACGGAATCCGGCCTGGCGAAATAGACCCACTCGAACATGCAGTATGCCTTGGGGTGCTGAGCGACCGCGGGATAGATCTTGAACGTGTCCTTCGTGATCTCGCAGATCTCACCGGGCTCGATGTCGCGAACGAACTCGCCGTGCAGAGCATCGATCGCAGCACTCTCGGAAACGGCGATGTATCCTCCGTCGATCCTCCCGAGGCACAGCGGCCTGAATCCGTACGGATCGCGGATGGCGAAAAGCCTGTCGTTTATGAGGATGGTGAGCGCATATGCTCCGTCGAGCTCCCCCATCGTGGCACGGATCGCCTTGACGGGGTCGTTGTACATTGTCATGTACTTGCCGAGAAGCTTCGTCACCAGCTCGCTGTCGGAATCCGTGAGGAAGGTCCAACCCTCCTTCATGTACTTCTCCTTCAACTCGGAGAAGTTTGTTATATCGCCGTTATGGGCGACCGCGACGGTTCCGAAATTGGTCATCACGGTCAGGGGCTGGGCGTTCACAACGCTTTTGGACCCTGTCGTGGAATACCTGACGTGCCCCACGCCGACATGCCCGGAGAGGTCGCGGACCTCATCCTTGGGCAGAGCGACGTTCACGAGGCCTAGGCCTTTTATGGTCTCTATGGAGACGCCGTTGAAAACAGATATTCCGGCGCTCTCCTGACCGCGGTGCTGGATGATCATCAGGGCCGTGTACAGAGACGGCGCCACATCGAAATCGGCGCTGATTCCCACGACGCCGCAGCTATGCTTTGGCCCTGTCATCCGATCCCCTTGCTCTCAGTCGCGGAGCTTAGCCCAGCTGTAAGACCTGATCGTCGTGGTCTTGCCGTATCCGCAGGAGGCGCAGACGCCCTTCCTTACGTGGTAAGCGCGCTTGCCGCACCTGCGGCAGGGGATGTGCGTCTTGAACTTGTTGTGTTTTCCCTGTGCCGGTGTTCCCTTTCCCATGATCATCACTCCAATGAATCGTGAACGTCGCATCGACCCTAAGCTTACGCGAACGGGCATTTATACGACTACTACCGCACTCCAATATGCAGGGGTTATTTGAAGGTATCGCGACCTCACACGAACCCGCCTATCGTGGGCGCATCCAGGCGGTCCATGTCGTAGAATATTATCGCCTCGCGCATTCCGTTGGCACCGCTTCCGATATCCATGAAATGATCCAGCATGGACATCCTCCATAGGAGGTCCATGACCGTCACAGCCATCGAACCGTAGTACGAGTTGGACATGTCGTCCTCGTAGCCGTTCTCGTCCATCATCGAGAAGACGTTCCCCATGAAGCTGTCTCTGCCATTCAGAGTGGAGATGTACTTCTGGAGCAGCGCCTTCGCATCCGCATCCGGAATCCTGAGGTCGATCGCATCCGCCTCGGCGAACGCTTTGTGATGGAGCTCGCCCTCGTCGTCCATGACCATCCATTCTATGGTCCCGTCGACGGCCATGAACATATTCCAGTTCCACTCCCCGTCGCAGTAGACCGGGACGCTGAGGGGATCCTCCGACGACATGGATTCCATGGCAGTATCCCTCCCGGCCTCCGTCAGAGAGGCCATATCCATAGACTTGTCCGGCTGGATCCCGCGAAGGGACATGACCGGCTCGATCTGCGCTGTATCCATGATCCTGCCCAGATAGGACAGGTCCGAGAACATATGCAGATTCTCCGAGACCGACATCCTCAGGCCGGACGGATCCGCCATGACTCCTGCCTCTCTGCAGTTGGCGTAGAACTCCGAGTACACGGCCCTCGATTGCTCCAGAGATTCGGCGATCCTGGAGCCGGCATTGGCTACGAGCGTGCGCGCCTCCGCCATGGCATCGGAACCCCTGCCGGTCCATGCACCTCTGCACGAGAGATCGAGCTCGACCTGGATCCTGTCGCTGGAGTAGATGTGGAACGGGAACTGTCTGCAGTATGTGGGACGGTTCGCATATATCGAGCATCTTCTGCCGTTCAGGAAGACGCAGGATCCCCTGCCCTTCTTCAGAGCGAGCGCTGTATAGGCATCCGGGCCGCGCGATCTGACGAGCGATTCTGGATAGTTCCTCTTGAAGAACGGGCGCTCGTCCGGAAGGACCTCGGGCTGACAGAGGCAGCACATTCCGCATTCGGGCGGGCATTCGATCACTCTGCCGGCAATCTCTGAATAGTCGATATCGAAGTCCACGGACGTCCCTTCCAATAGGTTCACCGCAGAACTCGCCGTCGCATACTTGAAGGCTTCCCCTCACGTACACATCCTGAGGGAACACCGCATCGTATCCCGCATACGGGGAATGGCCGCATCTGCTGTGCAGGCTACGGACATCGACCTTCGATGAAGCCCTCATATCGAAAACGGCGAAATCCGCATCGTAACCCGGCGCGATGACCCCCTTCGGCACTCCGAACAGCCTCCCGGGATTCGACGAAGCCATGCGCACGATCTCGGACAGACGCAGATCGCCTCTGCGAACCATCTCCATCATGATCGGGATGGTCGTTTCCACACCCGGGATCCCGGACGGTGCCTCATCGAACGGCCTGGCCTTCTCCTCCGCCGTATGCGGGGCGTGATCGGTCCCGATCATATCGAAGTCTCCTGCGGCGAACCTGCGGTACAATGCATCGCGCGTCCCGATGTCGCGGATCGGAGGATTGACCTTGTATTCCGCCCCGGAGAAGCGGTCCGCCTCGAACAAGAGGTGATGCATCGTGACCTCGGTCGTGAATCCGGCAGACCTGGCGATGTCCAGACCCTCAGGTGTTGTAACGTGGCATATGTTGATGCTTCCTCTGGGGAAAGCGGCGGCCAGACGTGATATTGCTTCGGTCTCCGCCTTCGCCGGACGATTGCGCAGATGGTCCCTGCAGCAACGCTCCTCTCCTTTCGCTATCAGATGATCGTCCTCGGCATGGACCGACATCCTGCGTCCCGTAGCCAGGACGTCTTTCACCGCAGGAATCATCTCATCGTCGTCGTCCAGGAGTATGTTCCCCGTGGTCGACCCCATGAACAGCTTGAATCCGACCACCAGCGGCGCCAGCATCCTCGCGTTGATCCCCGCGGTGACCGCTGCGAACAGCCCGTAGTCAGTGACCGCCTTGCGGCCGACGACCGCCTTCTTCTCCTGCAGCGAGCGCACGTCGACGACCGGGGGAGACGTGTTCGGCATGTCGAAGACGCAGGACACGCCCGCATGGACGGCGGACAGCGTCCCTGTGCCGAAATCCTCCTTCTGCGTCATCCCGGGATCGCGGAAATGCACATGCGGGTCGGTGAATGCCGGCAGGAGGATCCTGCTGGATCCCAGATCGATCCTGCGCTCCCCGCCGGGAACACGGCTTCCGACGGCGGCGATCCTTCCTTCCTCCGTCACCCCCACCTCGGCATATCTCAGAGCGCCGTCGATGAAGGCTCTTCCCTCGAACACTGTATCGATATCGTCCATGGTGCTCCTCCACAGGACCGTCGGGCGACGTCTCCGTCCATATCTCTCCTTTGAATGATGAGATGACAGCGCGGGGATCCATCCAGGAATCGGGAGGCAGTCCTGCCTTCAGGCCCAGATTCTCCAGGTATTCGCGGACGCCCCATCCCTGCTCCACCGGAACCTGAGGGAGGAACAGCCCCCTGCGCCCCAGCAGGTCTATGATCAGACCGTCGCGCCCTATCGCTATCGAACCCTCTATATCGGACGGACTTCCGCGGATCCTCTCGGGAACTGTCAGGACTGTGACCTCGACCGTTATCTCCCTGAGCTCTGGGGCTTCCAAATCGGGGAACCTCGGATCATGGCATGCGGACCTGGCCGCCTGAACGACAGCCTCCCCCAGCGGGAATACCGGCATCGGGAATCCGATGCAGCCGCGGAGCGCACCGCTGGGGTACTCCGACAGCGTGACGAAGGCGCCCGACCTCTCGCCGAAGCGGATATCGTCCGGGACGGCCGGAGCCGGACCGCCGCCGACCTCGTACTCCAGGGACCGTCTCGCCAGCGAGACGATGTCCTTGCCGAATCCCATGTCACTCACCGACGCTCTTGAACACGTCGTCGGCGACCTTCCTGCGAGGAGCATCGTCGGCTATGTTGATGTCGACCTTCTTGGGGGCGGAGCGTGCGGCGCAGCCGTCGTTGGATCTGCATGCGGCATCCCTCATGTTCGACTCGGTGCTGCTTATCCCTTCGCGCACGGCATCCGGCATGGGCGCCCTCTGCATGAGAGCGGACATACCCATGAAGAACTCCAGGCCCATGTTCATGAAGTGCCTCTGGACCTCCGGATCGGTGATCGTGGATATCGCCGCCCTGAGAGCATCCTCGGTCCTGACCCTTCCGCGGTCCGCAGCATCCCTTGCCTGACTGTACGCCTCGACCGCGATGGCCTTCTCGGCATCCGCGAAATCATGCACCGAGCCCTTCTGAAGCTCTATCATCCTCTCTATCAGATCCCTGTTCTTCCTGACGAAATCCTCGAACTCCTCGTCTCCTGTCATCGTCTTACCTCTTGAATCTGATAATGAGCTTATCGTCCTTGAACTCTGCTCCGACCACATCGGAGTGGGCCAGAACGTCCGGGAGCTGCACATTGCGCTTCTGGCTGCCGACATGGACCATCAGAGTCACCGGATCGATCCTGTAGAGCTCCACATCCTTGCTGTCGACGAATGGCATGCGCATCACCAGATGATCCTCTCCGTCCACGGTCTCGAAGCTCATGGGGCTGGCCTTCGAATAGATCTTCGAGGGATCCTCGTCGCCGTAGATCATCGCAGCCATGCTGCGCAGCTTGTCCTCGCCGCGAAGCTCCGTGCGCATCATGCTGCAGTACTTGATCTCCATCGGATCGAAGGCATTGTGTATCAGCTCCAGATTCTCCTTCTGCTCGGCCATCATATCCTTGAGGAAATCGGAATCGGCCGCCTCCGACGGAAGGATGCGGTTGACCACGATGGCTTCCACGTTCTTGTTGTAGAGGCTGAGATACGTGTACGCACGCATGGTCTCGCGTATTACCATCTTCTCAGGATTGAGCACGAGTCTTACAGTGGTCCTCTCGGGGTCCTCCAGGATGGCCTTGACCTTGGACATGTTGTCCTTTATGTTCTCGATGCTCTCCATGACCTCGTCCGACGGCAGGGGCATCTCCATGAACTTGCCGACGGTGGCCTTGGCGACCCTCATGAGCCTCCGAACAGTGGCGAATCCCTTGTCCAGATACCAGTTGGTGACATCGGGGAAGCTCAGCAGACGGAGCGTCTCTCCTGTAGGGGCCGTGTCCATGACAATCACATCGTACGCGTCCGTCTCCTCGAACTGATTGACGTAGAAGAGTGCGGAGATCATCTCCATTCCGGGCATTATGGCCATCTCCTCTGCGGAGATCTCGCCCATCCCCTGCGACAGCATGAATGCGGAGATGTAATCCTGCAGCTGATTCCACCGGGTCTTCATCTCGTGGATGATGTCTATCTCCAGCGCGTCGAGATTCTCGCGGACGTGCGTGATGGACGTGCCCAGCTTCATCTCCAGGGAATCCCCGAGCGAATGAGCTGAATCGGTACTCATCAGAATGGTGCGATACCCGAGCTCGGACAGCCTGTATGCCGTGGCTGCGGACGTCGACGTCTTCCCGACCCCGCCTTTGCCTGTATAGATGATCAGCCTCATATTGGGGAGAATCGACGATACCCGTAATAAACCTGATACGGGGACGATGCGGACCGTCAGACCTTCCCGTATCCGAACGCATTGTAGTCGCGACGGCTGAATCTGTGGTAGATGAGCATGCCGCACTCCGATCCTATGCAGTACACGCTTGGGTCGGTGCCATCGTCGAAGTAGACGATGTGCTCGAAGCCGTCCCCGTCGACATCCTTCCATATGCTGCTCGGGAACCTCTCCGACAGCTCCTTCCTGAACGTTTCGAGATCCTTGTGTTCGGAAACGGCATCCACCATGAACCTGAGAACAGGGCCGACTGGAAGCGATGAAACATAGCGGCAACCTTCCTCTGAGACCGTTATGCGCACCCTCTGATCCAGGATCCTGCACTCCACATCCCCCAGGCGCGGCCTGACGTAATCCTCGAACTCCTTCAGGAAATCCGCGATGCGTCCCTCGTCCTCCTCTGCATCGATGCTTCCGAGAGGCAGATACAGCGCCTCCGATCCTCCTGCGAATCCCAACTTGACCTGGGTTTCCTGTATGGTGGATATGACGATGTCCTCCAGCTCCTTGGGTTCCGTGGCTATCATCCCTATAGGCGGTAAGCCTTTTCCCATCTATATATTGCTCTTTTACACTAGGAATAGTATGATTTCGCATCTGGCTGGCGGAATGGATTTCTCCGTATGCGAAACCCATTATATCGTAGTCGCAAATGACTTGGATATGGACA
>DAXO01000037.1:0-767 GCA_002506425.1 Methanomassiliicoccaceae archaeon UBA480
GCCGACTCCCTGTCGCCGTTCAGATGGTGAATCGCCGCCACCCTGTAGCGTATCGCGGCGATGCAGTAGTCCGACACCCCGTACTCTCTCTTTGTGGGAGGGCTGTCTATCGCCGAGCGGTCCGGAATGTCTCCGGCCGCGATCGCCGATCTGAAGTATTCGTCGACGGCATGCCATGTGGTGAAGTTTAGCGTGTTCGTTATGGCTTCATGTGCCATGGCTGCCGCTTCCGCCGCTCTGCCCCTCTCCCTGAGCATCCTCGCACCAATGACCCTTACTTTTGCCTTCTCTTCCTCATCGAGCTCCGAAAGCCGACTGTCCAGGGCCTCTCTGCCGAATCTTCCGTCTCCTAGTCCCCAGGTCTCGTTCAGCATGCATAGGATGCATGAATCCTCGTCGTAGACATCCTCCTCGGAGCCTATCCCTGCCAGAGTCTTTCCGACATCTTCCGGTCCTATGATGCCGCAGGCCCCGAGGACGGCCGTGCGCGAGGCGACAATGTGGTCGTCGGCGTTTTCGTGCAGCCTCCGGGCGAATTCAACGGCAGCGCCTCTATATCCATCAATGAAGAGTGTGGTGGCCATGTAGGCGTCGGTCTCCTCCGTATTTTTATGGGGGTTCTCCACATTGTCGAGACACTCCGACATGTCCAACGGCATCTTCGGCTCCTCGTATGACCATCTGCTATTCCCATCCAAGGGGAGGGAGCGGCGGATGGTCGATCTGCGGCCGCATTCGACGCATGTCATCGTCAGCCGCTTGGAACG